>JBDSJC010000156.1:0-24540 GCA_039917655.1 Tepidiformaceae bacterium | reverse complement strand
GGTTGGAGTTCACGAGGATGCTCCGCACGCCCTCTTCGCGCATCGCCTTGCAGGCCTGAGTTCCGGCGTAGTCGAATTCGGCCGCCTGGCCGATGACGATCGGGCCAGACCCAATGATCAGGACGCTTGCTGGCTTCAACTGATGCTCCCGTGAGGTTCGTGTGGAGAGATGCTGCTCGCGCGGGGCGCGGCTAGCGGCCGTTGGTTCGTCGTCATCGGTCTACCTTGCCGCGCCGCGGCGGGTGCTGAACGCGTTCGAGATGCGGCGGCGTACTCCGCGGAAGGCGAAGATCAGGAGCAGGAACGGTGCGAACAGGAACGCCGCCGCGGGCCAGAGAAAGAGCAGTGCCTCCAGCAGCCCGATGATCGCGCCGAGGATGGCCGGCACCACGTAGTGGTCTCGTTCGCGACGTTCGTCCCGCAGCAGAAGCAGCCCCAACGCGAAACCGAAGGCTGAGGTGAGGGCAAGCGCCCCCGCGAACAGCCGCGCGAGGATCTTACCGGCGTCCCCTTCGGTGACGGCATCGTTTCCGAATGAAGCGACCGCAAAGACGAGAGCCATCGTCCAGCCCGCGAACGCCAGCGTGAAGATAACGTCCGGGACGCTCGTGGCCGGCTTGCGCGGGCGGATTGGGGCGTTGTTCCGGCGCACGATCTTGCCGCGGGCGCTGCTGCTCAATTCGAATCGTCCAATCTGCGGCACTCCTAAAGAGGCAGGTCGAACGTCATGTCCGGGTTGCGGAGGGGCACCATCGCCCCGATCGATGAGAGAAAGCTGAGCGCCGGTTCGTTCCCTTCAGGCAGACGTCCACGGATCCGCTTGTAGTTGTGGTCACGGGCGAACTCCAGAATCGCGTCCGCGAGGTCCGTCGCCAGCCCGTGGCGCCGGTAGTCCGGCAGCACCCACACTCCGAGCAGCCCTGCTTCCGGCTCCGCGGTGTCGAAATCGAGCGCGCCGAAGCCAACAGGAATGCTGCCGTCCACCGCGATGAAGAGGCAGCCTTCCTCGCCCAGCCGGCGGATCCAGCCGCGCGCGCGCTCGGCGGTGAATTCGCCCGTCAGGCCCACATTCTCGCTGCCGATGCCGCGGACGATTGCCGCGACTCCCTCGGCATCGTCGTCAGTCGCTTTTCTGATCTCGGTTGCTCTGGTCAAGTTACCCCTCCACGCACGGTGGCCATCATCGACACGAAGCGATCGAAGATCGCCGCGTTGTCGAGCGGCCCCGGGCAGGCTTCTGAATGATACTGAATGGTGAGAAGTGGCTCATCGCGAAGGGCGATGCCCTCCACCGTCTGGTCGTTCAAATTGATGTGGCTGACGTACGCGGACGCCGAAAGGCCGTCGGCGTCCACCGCGTAGCCGTGATTCTGGGCGGTGACCGTGACATGCCCCGTGAGCGTGTCTTTTACCGGGTGGTTGCCGCCGCGGTGGCCAAACGGCAGCTTGAACGTGCCCGCACCGAGTGCTCGCGCGGTCACCTGGTGTCCCAGGCAGATTCCCAACAGCGGCGCTTTGCCAATCAGCCGCCGGGTTTCATCGACCATGCTATCAAGCAGGCGCGGGTCGCCGGGTCCTGGAGAAATGACGACGCCGTCCGGCTTTGTTGCCAGCAACTCGGCTGCGCTGGTGGTCGCCGGGAAAATCCGGATTGAGCAACCCCGCGCCGCTAGCGAACGCATGATGTTGCGCTTCACGCCGCCATCTAGTAGCGCGACGCGATACGGGCCTGGCGCGCGGTCCCAGTCGTAAGCCTTAGCGGTCGTCACCGTGGAAACCCAGTTCACGTTGTCGTAGTCGGGCATAGAGCGCAGCCGTTCGAGAGCTTCGGCGACGGGCTCGTGCGTGGTGATGGTGCCGGGCATGACGCCGTGCTGGCGGATTCGGCGCGTTATCGCTCTTGTGTCCACGCCTTCGATGCCCACCACGCCCCGCTCCTTCAGGTAGCTGGAAATTGTGCCCGTCGAAAGCAGATGGCTCGGGCTCACTGCCGCCTCGCGCACGATCAGACCAGTGGGCTGGATGCGCGAAGACTCATCGACCGCAGCGTCGATCCCGTAGTTGCCGATGATCGGGTAGGTAAGGGTGAGCAGCTGTCCCGCATACGACGGGTCGGTGAGCATCTCCTGGTAGCCGGTCATGGAGGTATTGAAGACGACCTCGCCGTCCGCGTGGCCGGGGGCTCCGATCGACGACCCTTCGAACACGCTGCCATCCGCGAGCACGAGCTGTGCGTCAAGCATGGGCAGCCTCCTCAAACAGGGCGAGAGCGCCGCGGATGATTACCGCGCGGACGCGTCCCTGGAGTTCCTGCCCGCCCAACGGAGTGTTTCGGCCCTTCGAGGCGAATCGCTGTGGATCGACCGTCCAGCCTTCGGTGGGGCTGAATACGGTGATGTCTGTAGAAACGCTGATCGTGAGCGACCCGGCGCCCGGAATCCGTGAGTCGATGGCGAACGCCCGCGCGGGCCTGATCGTGAGAGCCCGCAACACCGCCGGAAGGGCCAGCTCGCCGCGCGCGACCGAAGTCATCAGCGTCCCCAGCGCTGTTTCGAAGCAGGAGATACCGGGCGACGCGTCTTCAAACTCGCAGAGCTTGTCTTCGATGGCATGGGGCGCGTGGTCGGTGGCGATCGCGTCCACGATTCCCTCGTTGACGCCGCGAAGTAGCGCCTGGCGGTCGGCCTCGGTGCGCAGCGGCGGGTTTATCTTTGCGTTGGTGTCGTAGGCTGGCGCCCTGCCTGTGCCGAAAATGGCGTCTTCGGTCAAGAAGAGATGACTCGGGGTCACCTCACACGTAATCGGCAGCCCACGGCGCTTGGCATCGGCAACCAGTTCGAGACCACGAGCGGTGGTGACGTGGGCGATGTGCAGCCGGGCGCCGGTGGTCTCGCAGAGGGCGATGTTGCGGGAGATAGCACTAACTTCCGCTGACGCGGGCTGGCCCGAAAGCCCCAGCCGCTCGCTCACCGCGCCTTCGTTCATCACCCCGCCGTGGTTGAGCGATGGGTCGTCGCAGTGCTCGGAAAGCGGGACGCCGAGTGCACCCGCAAGTTCGAGTGCATGACGCATCAGCCAGCCATCGGCGACCGGACTGCCGTCATCGCTGAAGGCGATGCAACCGGCGGCAGCGAGCTCGGAAAGTTCGGCAAGCTGTTTCCCTTCGCGGGCACGGGTGACGCACCCGATGGGCAACACTCGCACCCTGGCGTCGCGCACAATCCGTTCCCGCAGCGCTTCGACGATTGAGGCCGAATCGGGCGCAGGCAGCGTGTTTGGCATCGCGCAAATGGTTGTAAATCCACCACGCAACGCGGCCGCTGTCTCGGTCGCGATGGTGCCCTTCTGCTCGAAGCCAGGCTCCCGTAGATGGGCGTGGAGGTCGATAAAGCCGGGAGCCACGATGCAGCCCCGCGCCTCGACGATGCGCACGCCCTCCCTGCTCAGGCCCTCGCCGATCGCAGCCACCACGCCTTCGCGCACGAGCACGTCAGCCTGGCCGTCGAAGCCTGCGCCAGGGTCAATCACGCGGCCACCACGGATGAGAATCGCTTCGCTCACGGGCGCCTCGCTGTCGTCATCAGGTAGAGCACGGCCATGCGCACAGCCACCCCGTTGGACACCTGCTCTTCGATGACCGAGGTTACGCCATGGGCGATCTCTGGGGCGATCTCGATCCCTTCGTTCATTGGGCCAGGGTGCATGACCAGCGCGCCCGGTCGCGCCAGCGCCAACCGCCGCGCGTTGAGCTGAAAGCCGTTGATGTATTCACGCAAGGAGGGGATGAGGCCCCCATCCTGGCGCTCCTGCTGCATGCGCAACGCCATCACCACATCCGCGCCGCCAAGCGCGGCGTCGAAGTTTGTTGTCACTTCGCAGCTGCCGGATTCGCTGCGCCCCTGCAAGGTGCGCGGGACTAGCGTCGCTGGGCCGCAGAGCACCACGTGTGCCCCGCAGGCCATCAGCGACCAGAGGTTTGAGCGGGCTACCCGGCTGTGCAGCACGTCGCCGACGATCACCACCTTTTTGCCTGCCAGGTCGCCAACGTGCCGGCGCATGGTGAACAGGTCGAGCAGCGCCTGCGTGGGGTGGGCGTGCGTGCCGTCTCCGCCGTTGATCACGCTTGCCCTCGTGTTGCGGGCGGCGAGGTACGGCGCCCCAGACTTACCGTGGCGCATCACCACAACGTCGGCCCCAATCGCCTCCAACGTGCGTACCGTGTCGATGAGCGACTCGCCCTTCTCCACTGAACTGCCCGATGCGGTCAGGTTGACGACATCCGCGCCGAGCGCCTTGGCGGCCACTTCGAAGCTCGCTCGTGTGCGTGTGCTCTGCTCGTAGAAGAGCGTAACCACCGTCGCCCCGCGCAGAGTCGCCACGCGCGCCACGGGCCGCTGGCGTATCTCGCTCATGGCCTCGGCGGTATCCATAATCAGGTCGATCTCAGCGAGGGAGAGCGTGTCCGTATCGAGCAGGTCTTTGGCGGTCCAGGTGGTAAGCGCCTCGGGCGCCGTGCGGGGGGCGGAACGAGTCTCAAGCACCGCTAGCCTCCTCTCCGCGGACGTATACGCCATCTTCGCCATCGATCTCCTTCAACCGTACCTGCACCGATTGGATCAACGCAGTCGGAATATTCTTGCCCACGAAGTCCGGCCGGATCGGAAGTTCGCGATGCCCACGGTCGATAAGCACCGCGAGGCGGACGCGCGCCGGCCGGCCAAAATCGAGCAGCGCATCCATCGCCGCCCGGATGCTCCGGCCGGTGAACAGGACGTCGTCCACCAGCACGATGGTGCTGCCATCAATGTCGCCGGGGATATCGCTTGGGCGGATGCGTGGCGCCGGGCCGCGCCGCGTCACATCGTCCCGGTAGAGACCAATGTCCAGGCTGCCGACCGGCACGAGCACTGCTTCGAACTCCTCGATCGCCTTCGTCAGGCGCATCGCCAATGGGAACCCGCGTGAGAGCAGTCCGACCAGGATCAACCGGTCGGTGCCGTGGTTGTTTTCGATGATCTCGTGGCCCAACCGGCGCAGCGTCCGGTTCAGTTCATCGGGGCCGAGATAGGGGATCTCGCTCATAAAAATCGCCTCCCCAGGTGGAGCGGGCAGGCGCGGCGGGACGTGTGCGGATATTGGCCGGGCATGCCGGTCCTCCTCCCTTTGCAGCCTCTCGGGACCGCATTAAAGGTTGCCTTTACGTTAGCGTATGCAGGGTTCTAAGGCAACGCGATGATCACTGGGATTGGCCGGTTTATACTCAATGCTCCGGGCTTTCGAGCCACCCCAAACGCAGTCATCCTGGAGCCTTAATGAGTCCACCCCAGAACCCTCTCACGCAAGAGGCGGAGGTCCGCGACCGCATCTTCGCGAGCGCCTTGCGGCACTTCTCCCAGAAGGGCTTTGCCGCGACCTCTCTCCGCGAGATCTCTCAAGACGCCCAGACCACGAAGCCGATGATCTACTACTACTTCGGCTCGAAAGAGGGTCTCTACGGAAATATCGTCCGGCAGATCCTCGAAGAGATGGCTGATGCTATCCGCTCCCGCCTGCCGGGCGAAGCTTCCCCCCAGGAACAGGTGATCGCCTATTGCGGACGCTACCTGGAGCACTTCTTGGCGCAAGAGGAGATTATCGCCCTCGTGCTGCGCGAGGTCTTCGGGCTTGGCGGAGTGCCAATGGAGACCCTGGCGCGGACGCTTGGCGAGCGCGTCCGCCAGCCATTGGACGAAATAGTCGCCTACGGCATGGACATGGGTGCGTTCCGGCGGGACAGCGTGGTCACCTGCGCCACGGCGATTACGGGCATCCTCAACATGTTCATCCTCGCCCATGTCTTCGGTGGTGCGGATATCGACCGCGAAGCGCCGCTCAATCAGGTGCGCTATTACATTTGTGGTCTTTCCACGCCACGTTAGCCCGTACCCCTCCGGATTTCGCCGCGCCCGCCGATCTATATACGAGAGGTGTTCTCGTGGCCAAGGGCGAACTAATCGACTACTACGGCATTCTGAACCTGCCCCCGCGCGCCGACCTGATGGGCGTCGAAAACGCCTACGCGCGCATTTCGGACGACCTCGCGAAGCAGATGGCGGTGGACGACAGTTCGAAAGCGGCCCTCAACCGCGCGAACGAAGCCTATTCGGTGCTTTCGAAGCCCGAACTCCGCCGCGAATACGACCGCGTGTTCTTCAGCCGCGAAATAGCCTCCGCCCAAAAAGCCCACGAGGCGCTCCTGCGCCGGAAGTTGATGAAGGAGGGGATCCTCATCGGCGCTCTTTTCCTTGTGGTTGCCGGCCAGGGAGCAATGCTCGCCTACGTGGGTTGGGACCAGATCAGCACGCTGTTCTAGCCCGCGGCGGCTTCGCCCGGCGTCAGCTTCTGCAGCTTGGCGGCCTGTTCTTCGGCGTAGGGTTGGATCGCATCGACCATGTTCACGTGGCTATCTAGCCGTTTCTGTAGCCCGCTCATCAGCCCGATGACGCGAAAGATCAGCAGGATGTCGCCGGGGATGGCGGTCACCGGATTGGCGTTCAACACTTTCGCCAGCCTCTCGTTCACTTCCGGCATCACTTCGGCATCGACGTACGGCTTCGAATCCGGACCCGCGGATTCGAAGAATGACTTGCCCAGCGCCACAAGCGACTGCGGGTCCTCACTCTTCGTTTTGAAGCCAAGCGCCCGGAACGCGAGGACCATCTGCTCTTCGTCCTGTGAGATCAACGCGGTGACGAGCCGTGCGTAGTTCAGCCGGAACCCTTCCGGCAACTCCTTGCAGAGACCGAAATCGAGGAACACCACTACTGGCCCCGGCAGCACGAACAGGTTGCCGGGATGCGGGTCCGCGTGGAAATAGCCGTGCACCAGGATCTGCTCGCAGTACGCCTCGGTCATGATTAGCGCCACCTGGTTGGCGTCGATCCCCGCCGCTTCCAGCCGCGGGATGTCGGAGATTTTGATCCCGTCGATGTACTCCATCGTCAGCACCCGCCGTGCCGAGTGTTCCCAGACGATCTCGGGGATGCGCACGTCCTTGCGGTGCGCCAGGTCCCGCGCCACGCGTTCCGCGCTGTGCCCTTCGAGGACGAAGTCAAGCTCGCGCGGCATGTCCTTGTTCATCTCGTTCATCAATACGCGGAAATCGAAGTTCTTCTCGATTCGCGCAAGGACACGCACGAGGATGCCGATGTTGCGCAGGTCGGTCTCCAACACCCGGTCGATTCCGGGGTACTGCACCTTGACCGCCACATCCCGGCCGTCCTTCGTTCGGGCGCGGTGGACCTGGGCCAGGGAGGCGGCAGCGATTGGCTTGCGCGCAAAGGCGTCGAACAGCTCATCTGGCCGCTGGCCCAGTTCGCGCAGGATCTGTCCTTCGACTTCCGGAAACGACCTCGCCGGAACCTTGTCCTGTAGACGGCTGAGGACAGAGACGTACTCGGGTGGCGCAACATCGGCTCGGCTGCTGATGAACTGGCAGGTCTTGATCATCAGCCCCTCCATGCGGATGGCGAGGCGATAGATGCGCTGGGCATTCTGTTGGTGCGCGCGACGATAGCGCCGCTCGCGCTCAGCCGGAACCAGCTTCTTGTTGCGCTGGATACGCTTGTAGGAGAGGTAGACCATCAGGAAGTTCCAGCCAACGAGCAGGAAGCGCTGAATACGGAAGTGAACTGGAAGGGGCTTTGCGCCTGTAAGTGTTGAGGCCATTGCTTCGAGCGTAGCGGGTTGGGTGGTAAAAAGAGAAGGAGCCTTTTCCGAGAAAAGGCTCCTTGGAGTTCGTTCACGGTAGGGGCGCTTACGCTTTCAGGCCGATGGCATCCACCTTCCACGCCCCGGCCACGTCGATCCACTTGGTGGCGATCGTCCGCGACCCATCGTCGCCCTTGAAGATGATGTCGACGAGCGAGGTCGCCCCTTCGGTGCCAGTTACTTCAACAACCACCTCGGCGTTTGCCGGCGGCGGCCCAGCGGCGGCCATCTGGGACTGAAGGGCCATCGCTTGACCCATGCCGGTAGGGGTGAAGGCCATCATCAGGCCAGCGATGTTCTGCGCCGCGAGATCCTTCGCGAACTGATCCGCAATCTGCTGCAATTCCGCCAAGTTACTACTCCTTCTATCCCGCAGCAGTGAAAATAAGGAGCTGAGGGCCAGATAATCGTAGGGGGCGGCACGCCGCTGTCAAGAGTTTCCTTACCGCGCGGTAAGCGGCGCAGACCGCGCTCGTGCGGCGGTACTTCCAAAAGGGTGAGTTGGCTCCCCGACGCTCGTCTCGGGTCCCAACCACTTGGTGGATGCTTCGACGTGCCTTGCAAGCGCACAGCGGCCTGAGAAAGGTGTCCCCCTGATCGGGTCAGCCCCGGTTTGCGCGAGTGCCTCTCAGCGCGTTTCGAATCCGTCGATCACCACCGGCAACCGGAAAAACGGGTCGGAAACGACCTGCACCCGCACCGTATGTGGTCCGTACACCAATCCCGACACCAACGCCACCCGGCAATGGTCATCGAACGAGCGCCCTTGCGGCGGGCGCCCGGCGACCGCTCCTAGCGAGGCATCGTCTCTATGCCATCGACAGACACCTCACCTCCAAACGAGAGTGTCGGTGGCGACACAACGGTGACCTTGAACATGGGTGATGCGCACACCACCGGAACCGTGTACAGGAACTCGAGACGGGCATCGAGCCCGGCGGAGATCCACGACAAGCGGTGCAGCGCCACAGACGCTGACGGATGCCTTCCCTCCCCTGATCGTTTTCGAAGTAATCCAGACAAGCGTCTTCGGACGAATCGGCGGGTCATACATGAAATTAGCGCCTGTGGCGACGGAAGCGGTAGTCGTACCAAGGATGCGTTGTCCATTCAGCGTGAGTGGCCAGTGGCCCGAGTATGTAACCGCCGAGGAATCGTCGTTGATGAACTGTCTCTTGACACTTTTAGACCCCGAGATAGGCCTTTCGGACCTCAGGGCTGCTGAGCATATCCGAAGCAGAGCCCTCGAAGCGAAGCTCCCCGGCTTCGAGTACGTAGCCCCGGGCGGCGATGCTCAGGGCGCTCTCGACATCCTGTTCGACGATGAGGAGCGTGGTGCCGGAGTTCGCTATCTGGCGGAGCACGTCCAGTAGCTGTTCAACGATTATCGGCGCCAGGCCAAGTGAGAGTTCGTCGATCATCAGCATGCGAGGCGACGCCATAAGTCCACGGCCGATGGCACACATCTGCTGCTCCCCACCCGAGAGATTGCCCGTCAATTGCTTCTGCCGCTCAAGGAGGATCGGGAAGAGGGCGAAAACGCGGTCCAGGTCGCGGCGGATCGCACTTGCGTCTCTACGTTGAAATGCGCCGAGGTCAAGGTTTTCGCGGACGGTGAGTGCGGGGAAGAGCCGCCGGCCTTCCGGAACGTGAACAAGACCGTGACGGACGCACTCCTTGGGCGACCAGCGAGTGATGTCCGTGCCGTCGAAACGAATCCGGCCGCGGCGAGGGTGCATGAGGCCGGAGATGGTTGAAAGGAGCGTTGTCTTTCCGGCGCCGTTGCTGCCGACCAGCGCCACGATCTCGGCCTGGCGAACGTTGAGGGAAACGTCCCAGAGGACCTGGGTATCGCCATAGGCTGCGTCGAGGTGTTCGACTTCAAGCAAAGGTGGGCCCGTTGTGGCGGGTGGAGGCGCGGTGGCCGAGGTAGGCGTCGATGACCGCCTGGTTGCGCATCACGACGTCTGGCACACCTTCCGCAATCTTCTGTCCACGGTTGATGACCACGATTTGGTCGCAAAGAGAGACGATAACCCGAAGGACGTGCTCGATGATGAGAATGGTCACCCCGCTTTCCGAGACAGAACGCACCAGCGAGATTGCTTCCTCAAGTTCGCTGGAACGGAGGCCAGCGAGGACCTCGTCAAGCAAAAGGACGTCCGGCCCAGAGGCGAGCGCGCGCGCCAACTCAAGCCGTTTTCGTCCCATCACCGTGAGTTCCTCGGCTGGCGCATCAGCGCGTGACCCAAGGCCAACGCGGTCAAGCACTGTGCGGGCGACCTGCATCGCGGCAGCCGCGGAGTGGCCACCGTCTGCCCCTCCGAACATCGCGCCGATGGCGACGTTCTCCAGCACGGTCATGTTCGTGAACGGACGTACTACCTGGAAGGTGCGGGAAAGACCCATTTTCGCGATCCGGTGGGTTGGAAGCCCTGAAATGGTCTTCCCTTTCAACTGCACCGTGCCGGAGGTGGGGCGAAGCATGCCGGAGATGACGTTTACGAGGGTGGTCTTTCCAGATCCATTTGGCCCGATTAGTCCCACAACCTTGCCCTTGGGTACCGCTAGCGATATTCCGGCGAGCGCGACCACCCCGCCGAATACACGGCGCACATCGTGCACTTCCAGAATGTTCTCAACGGCCGGGGCATCGCCGGTCATACGCGAGTCGCTTTGATGTTTTCGACAAAGACACGCCATCCCTTCGGGCCGCGCGAACCGACGAGCTGCACCAGCCCGCGCGGGAGGAACAAGACCACAAGCACGATGATTGCTCCGGTGATAACGCGCTCCCAATCCTGGACGAAGGTCGAGGAACCGCTGGCGCTCGTGAGCACGTGTTCGATGCCCAGGAATGCGAACGCTCCAATCAGCGGACCCCAAACAGTGCCGACGCCTCCGATGAGCGGGATGATGAGCGGAAGAAGGTTGAAACGAGTCTGAAAAACGCCATCATCCTCCGGACTTACGCCCGAACGCAGGTACGCCTGGAGTGCCCCGGCCACGCCGGTGATCACCGCGGCGAGGACGAAAGCCTGTAGCTTGTAGCGCGTCGTATCGACACCCATCGACGCCGCGGCGTCCTCGTTTTCACGGATCGCCTGAAGGCCGTAGCCGAACTTAGAACGCGAAACCACCCACGTGACGAGAATCGCGGCCGCAGTGAGGATGAAGCCCAGGAAGTAGAAGTAGGTGTCGCGGTCCAAGTCCATAAACAACAACTGTTGCTTCCGGATGATGGGTGTGGAAATGCCGGAGGTACCCCCGAGGAAGTCGAGGTTCTTGACGAGCTGCTGCGTGGCGATCGCGAACGTCAGGGTTGAAATTGCGAAGTAGTGGCCGCGCAGTCGCAGCACGGGTAACCCGATGACGAGCGCGTAGAGACCGCTGACGACTCCTGCGATAAGCAGGCCAACAGCGGCGGGCAATGCGAGAAAACTTTCGGTCTGGGCTATCGAAGCCGCCATCGCGTATGCGCCGATACCGAAAAACGCGACCTGGCCGAATGAGCCGTAGCCGGTGTAGCCACCGATGAGATTCCAGCCTAGCCCCAACAGCGCCCCAATGAACACCGGCGTTAGGACTGCGAGGTTATCGCTGAATCGTGGTGCCATGAGGAGCAAAGTTGCGAGCAACGCTAGAGGGACCAGGCGTTCCCATGCACGGGGCGTCCTTCGAGCCGTTAGCAAACCGAGCGCGACCACGGCGGCGAAGATGACCGTGTTGGCGTTCAACGGTAGCCCTCGCGCCCCAAGAGCCCGGTTGGCCGCAGGATCAGGACGATCAGTAGGACGACGAAGAAGATCACATCCTTTATCCGTGCGAGTGACGACCAACCAAATATCCCGCCTCCGGGCAAAGGCGCCTGGCTGAACTGGTCGATTAGTCCAAAGACCAATCCGCCCGCCAGCACGCCGGGGACGCTCCCGAGACCGCCCAGAATGACGACGATGAAGGCCCGGATATTGAACGCGCCAAAGGTCGCGGGCGAGAATCCCTGTTGCATTGCTATAAGTGAACCGGCGGCGCCCGCCAGCGCTGCGCTCACCCCGAAGGTCAATGCGTAGGTGTGGCCAATGTCTATACCCATTAACCGCGCAGCGGTGATGTCTGCTCCGACCGCACGGATGGCGCGTCCGGAGCGCGTACGTTCCATGAGCAGGAAAGTAGCCACGAAGAGGCCCAGTGCAATCCCACAGGCGATGAGCGCCACGAAGGGGACGACCACGCTGGCTTCCATCCCCGGTCGGCCGAAGTCGATGCCACTCGAGGTCAGTACGATGCCTTTGCCGGAATACGCGACGGGCACTGAACGCGTGTCGGCGCTCCAAATGCGCTGTCCAAGGTTGAGGATCAGCGTTTCGAGTCCAAAGGTGAGCAGGAAGGTTGTGAGCAGCGGCGCGCGCATGACCAGATTGAGCAAGCCTCGTTGCATCGCATAGCCGATGGCGAACAGGATGAGGGCAACGATCGGTACGGTGAGCAGCGGGTCGATGGAAGCGTGCTCAACGAGCATCCAGGTGAAGTAAGCGCCCAGCATGATGAAAGCGGCATGCGCGAGGTTGATGATGTTGAGAATGCCCCAGACGAGCGAGAAGCCGAGCCCGATGAGTGCAAACACCGCCCCGACAAGCAGGCCGTTGATGGCGTACTGAGCGACGAGCATTGGTCCCCCCGAGTTCGTCTACCGGGCGTTAGCGGGCCGCTCACCCGTCGGCGCCACGGGCTTAGTGTTTGCCCCACTCCGGGGATGGCCATAGTCCCTTGGCGTTCGCCACCTCAGTCGGCCAGATGGTGACTTTCTTCCCGGCCTGGATCTGCTCGACAACCATCGGCTTGGTCAAGTTAGCCCCGCGAGAGTCAAACTTAATTGGACCGTAGAACGTCTTTATATCGAGCTTTGCGAGGGCGTCACGAACCTTGTCCGGTTCAAGACTGTTCGCTGCGTGGAGGGCCTTTTCGAAGGCGATGCCGCAGGCAGTCGATTCCGCTGCCTGGTAAGCGGGTTCCTCGCCATACTTCGCCTTGTACGCGTCGCTGTACTTCTGGGCGGTTTTCCAGTAGTCATCGCCGTCGTACTTCACCGCCGAAGACCATTGGCTCCCAGTCACCACGTAGTTCGCATCGACGCCGAGGCTGTTGACGAAGTCTGGAAGGGCGGGGCCAACGGAGAAAGCGAACAATTTCGGGTTCACGCCGAGCTCCTTGGCCTGCTTCAGGATCGCGATCGCCTCCTGAAGGTGTCCCGCGTTAACCACGAGGTCGGGGTTTGCGTTCTTCACTGCCGTCAGTTGGGCGGTGAGGTTCGTTTCCTTGTCCTTGTACTTCTCGAAGTACGTGACCTTCAGTCCCAGCTCTTCGGCCTTTTTCTTCGCGGCTTCTGCGACTTCAACAGAGAAGGCGTCATCGGCGTAGAGAATCGCTGTGGTGGACGGCTTAGGGTTCTGCGCGGCGGCGAATTCAAGTACTCCCTTCAGGTAGTTGGAAGCGGGAGAGAGGACGCCGAAGGTATACTTATACCCCTGGTTAAAGATGCGTTCGGCGGCGCCGTTACCTTCGACCATCGGTATGCCGTTCTGTTCGGCTACGCGCGCGACGTTAAACGTCGGGGTTGTACCGTATGGTCCGAGGAGGAAGTTGACCTTCTCCTCCTTGATCAGTTTCTCTGCCAGCTGAGCGCTCGTTTCGCCGCTGGACTGATCGTCGAGGACCTTTAGATCGACGAGGTAACGCTTGCCACCGACGGGTATCCCGCCTGCTTTGTTCACGGCTTCGACCCACATCTCGTAGCCATTTTTGGTTTGAGCGCCCTCTTTTGCCGTAGAACCGGTGAGCGAGATCGGGGCGCCGAAGACGATCTTCGCGCTGGCGAGCGGAAGGGTTGCCGCAGCGCTGCCGCCCGATGCTGTCGATGCGGGACTTGCCGGCGCTTGGGTGGCTTTTCCTGCGCTGCCACCGTCGTCGCCTCCGCAGGCGACCGTAAGTGCGGCCAGAACGGCTACGCAAAAAGCAAAATAGACCAATGGCTTTCCTGGGTGAACCATCGAGCGACCTCTTTCCGTGCATCGATTGACGGGTAAGGGCCGACTGTACTCCGGGAACGGGGCCAGTCAAGAACGCAGGCTTGCCAGATCACCTCCCGAAGATGGCGTTGGCCTTCGAAGGGGGCCGCCGGGCGGGAGGTTCCAGATTCAGACCAGAGAGCGACATACGCCGAGTATAGCTTCGCCAGCAGCCCATAGTCGCGCGGCGCTGGCAGTGCAAGGAGCCGCGCCTGCTCGGGCCCCATCCGATAAAGCATATGAAGCCGTACGAGAAGAGAGAGCTGATCAGCGCGATTCTTTCCCGTGCCCAGATGGGCGACCGGACCTTGATCCTCGACGTATACGAAACGGCCTGCGCGGGGTTCGCGCAGGCCGTAAAGAGCGATTCACGCTCTGAGCAACCAGTCTGGCTCCCCGACGTGGACTCGAACCACGAACACCGCGGTTAACAGCCGCGTGCTCTACCATTGAGCTATCGGGGAATCTGGTTAGAAGTTTCGGGCGGGCAGGCCGAAGGAGCAACCGCAGGGCACTTGGTGTTCCGCTGGCCGGGCTGCCGTTCTCCCGTGCTCCGCGCCAGACCAAACGCCTCCCCATTTGCCCGCTGGCCGGCATCAGCGTCATCTAATAGTTGTCGGAACCTACACTCCCCGGTAAGTTCGCCCGATCGCTCATGCGTGACCGCTCCTCTGCGCCCACTTCAGCGCGGGATCGCCTCCGTTCGTACGCCGATCGCGAACGACGCGGCGGCTAGCGAGGACGTCTGCTTTTACCGCCGCACCCTGAGGGCAACCAGCGCGAACAGCACGGCCAGCACCGCACCGCCGCCGACCAGGAACGCTGTGTCCGGCACCGGCTTGCCAACCTTCCCCGTTCGATACGCCGGCGAGGAGGAACCCGTCAGCCTCGTTCGGCCGCCATGAGAGCAATAGAATAGGCGGGGACATCCGGGACTACACCGGACGCCCCCTTGAGTGCTGCGTCCTGTGGAAACGCCGCATCCCTGAGCGGCATGATGCTGATCGCCGGTAGCGGATACGTTGAGGGTGGGAACTCTTCGCCCGACGATCAGCGCCAGGGTCCTAGCTCGTCATCCCCTTCAGCCCCACCAACGCCCGCCCGTGCTCCACCTCGCCCATATGGCGTAGGCCGTGCTGGTAGACGAAGCACTCCAGAACGTCCAGCTTCCGCAGCGGCGCACCAAGGCCAATGACCAGCGCACAGAAAATGTTCTGCATGTTGGGCGGTAGTTGCGGCATCACTACCTCTGCAAGAACCTCGGCGTTGAGGCTGTCGAGGATACCGTCTGTCCGCGAGAGCACGGCCGACTGGTACTCCCGCCAGGAATCGAGATCGCTGAAGCTTAGCTTTTCCATCTCTTCAACCGATTCTTCGCGCCCAAAAGCATCAATGGTGGGGCCCACCCTGGCCGCCCACCCTCCGCTTATCCAGAGCGGCGTCTCGTGACGGAATACGCCGCTCACCGATTGGTCCTGGGCCCGGATGTAGTGGCTGAAGCTGAACGCCATGGGCAGCACGCCAGCCCGTTCGTGGTGGTTCATCTGTCCCAGCGTGAGGTCACTGACCGCCCGTTCCCAGAGCGTGTTCAACGCTCGCAGACGGTTGCGCAGTGACTGGACGAACATCTCGGATTCAGACATTAGGTGCCCCTCTTTGCAATCGAGATCCGCTGCAAGTCTCGCGCCACACGGACTGGTCCGGTGTAGACCTCGCCCATCCCGCTGATGAACGCGGCCTCCTGGGAGGTGTCGTTGCCAACCGGCGGAATGATGTGCGTGAGGATAACCTCGCCGACCCCGGCGTCCGCTGCAAGCTGCGCGATCTCGGTCGTCGAAATGTGGTAAGAAGGCACGTCGCTCAGCAGTCCCGCCTCGCGCTCCATGCCCATCGCTCGAATCGCCGAAATTCGCTGTTCCATCATCGGCAGGTTGATCGCTTCGCAAACCAGCAAATCTGCCCCCTTCGCCGCTCCGGCCAACGACGCGCAAAGGGACGTGTCTCCGGAGAGCACGACCGAACGGCCGTCGTATTTCGCGCGATACCCAAACGCCGGCACCACCGGGAAATGGTCGACTTCGAATGCCTCGATCCGCAGGTCACCAAGAGCGAGGAACTCCACCGGAGATTTCGTGGCCGGTACCTCGGTGACCTCTGCCTTGATCCCGTCCGCGTGCAGCTTGTCTCCGTGGTGCGCCAGCCGGAAACCGATGTCCCTCCGCAACGCCATCAGGAAGCCATCGATCATCTCTTGTGTGCCCTCTGGGCCGAACACGCGCAGCGGGACTGCCGCGCCGCCAGTCCATCGCTGGAACAGAAAGTCCGGCAGATCGGTGATGTGGTCCGTGTGCATATGGGTGAACAACGCCACGTCAATACTCTGAGGGAGCACGCCCGCGGGCCGCAGCCTCCGCGCCGCACCCCACCCGCAATCCACCAGGACGTGCGTATCACCAGCAACCACCACCTGTCCGGCGCCGCAACGGTCAGGGTTCGGCAACGGGCTACCTGTGCCCAAAAAGACGATCTCAAACCGTTCGGTCACGATCTCTTGACTCCCGAGTTGACCAGAATTCCCACGGCTCACCTCTCAGTGGTGACGATTCTAACGGGCCTGCGCGGTTCCGCGTCTGGACACGAAGAAGCCGCCTTCCAGGGGCGGCTTTTCTCCATCAGACGAGAGCTTGAGTTAGCGGTTGGCGCCCTGGCCCATCGGCGCAGACGTCATCCACTGCTGCATCGCTTCCTTGCCGGGCCGGTCGATGTGGACCTTATCGTCCACCGCAGTCACCCAGCTCGCGGGGATCCAGTGATGCTGGCCCTCCTTGTCCTTGGTCAGCTTGATCGAGTCGCCTTCGACCTTGTCGACGGTGGCGAATTGTCCGTTCTCGGAGCAGACGACTGGCATGTGTTCCCGGATCTGTGTTGTTTCCATCCATCGAACGTAGCCCCAACGTGGCGCACGCATCGCAACGAGTTACCGCCTTGGAGTAACAGCGACGTAACAGCGGGCGTACTTCGAGGCCGACTTTACGGGATGGGTGCCAGGGGCTTGACCAGGACCTATGCCGGCCGTGCGAACAGCAACACCAGCCCGCCAAGCAGCGACGACCAGGCGAGCGCCCAGGCCAGCGGGAAGTCCCGGCCGTCAATGTGCAGCACGAGAAGCATCGGCAGGTTGAACGTCTGGGCGACGGCCTGCCCGATCACCGCGCCGGCGCCGATGAGTGCCGCCATGCCGCACACACTCGAAATGAGCAGCAGTACCAACACGCCGGCCAGGCTCATGAATCTCTCCACGCGCTACGCCGACATCGTTCTCGAACATCCGCGTTTCGGGAGCGGCCCGCATTTGGATCATGGACGCCGGCCCGTTCGTTAAAGAAGGGGAAAGGGCCTCCATTCCTTGCGATGCTATCGCAGCGGTCGCCTTGCCCTCGGACAACCGGGAGCGGATCTTGAAAAAGTCCGAGCGGATCACGCCACGGCCAACATTGCGGACGTTGACATCGACGTTTCCCTCTCACGCGGCTCGCGCGCCGCTATTGAAGACCTGCATGGAGGCGAGATGTCCGTGGACGGAGCTTGCGCTCCTCCCGAAAGCGCTGGAGCGGCGCTCCTGCCTCTACCCTGTCCTCGGTTGACTGGCGGGCCGTCGCCAGTGGGAATCCTGGCTAGTGCGGGGTCGGTAAAGCAGCTGGTGCGGCAACGCCTGAGGCGCTCGCAGGCGAAGGTCCTGCGGCCGCGCCGGAGTTGGGTGTGCGCGAAGGGGACGGAGTGGTGGAGGCGGCCGCGGTAGGCTTCGCTGTGGGCGAAGCCTGGGGCGTTTTCGGTGGGCTGGCTGTCTTAGAAGGGGCCGGCGTGGTCAGAGCGGCAGATGCCGAAGGACTCGCGGAAGGATCTGGGGTCGGTGACTCGGTCGCTGAGGCCGCAACGTAAACGCCGCCGCAAGCGGATATCCCGCGCTCCCCGGCGAGCTTCATCGCCAGATCCTTCTTAAAGTCGGGCAATGGAACGCAGTACTTCCCGAGGCAATCGCCACCCTTATAGTCGACATCCGTACGTTGCCAGCCGTCGATCTTCTGGTAACAGCCGCCGCCGTGTCCGCGCTCGGTGGTGGCGGATTGGAACGGCTTGAAAGTGACGTTTGAGGGCTTCAATTCATCGAAGCCAGCCGGCGTGGTGAACACTCCCTTCTCCTTCAGATCGTGGTGGAACTGGCCCATCCACGTCTTGAACAATCGGATGGTGGTGTTCGCTGAGGCGTATCCGCCCGTCGCTCCGTCCCGCACAAGGGACTTGTCCGAATTGCCCACCCACACCGCTGTGCCGGCGTACCGGGTGTAGCCATTCATCCACGTGGCGAGGGTGTCGTTTGCGTTCGCGAAACCTTGCTGCGTGCCGGTCTTAATCCCACTGGGGATCTTCACGCCGTCTGAGAAGAAGTCCAGGTTCAGGTCCGTGTTGCTCGAACCGCAGGTCCAAATGATGAAACGCGCGGTGCAATCGTTCATGATCGAATGGACCATCCAGACTGAGCCAGCATCCACCACCTGGGTCTTTTGGAGGTCGCTTCCGTGCTCATAGAGGACAGATCCATCGACACCTCGTACAGACAGAACGACCACCGGGTCGAGGGCGCGGCTGCCGGGCAAGCGGGTGTTGCCCCGGGCAAAGTCCAGGCGCTCGCGATACGCCTCGTCAAGGTCGTCGCCGGACGAGCCGGCGATCGACTTTAGTTTTCCAGGATCGATCGTTTTGGCCAGCGTCGGGACGCCGGCCATCTTTCCCATGTTTGCGATCGTGGCGTTCATGTAGGCCATGTCGATCGCTCGCACGTTCGCACCGCCGGTGGCGATGGAGGGGCCGTAGACGACGTCGTTGTGCGACTGGAACGTCGGATCGAAATGCTGGTCGAGGGTCGTGATCCCCATTGCCTTCGCAACGGCGATGACGTTTTCCACGCCTGCCTCTTGCGCGGCCCGGAAGGCGCCCACGTTCTGCGAGCCGCCCATCGCTGCGCGCGCCGTTATCAGCCCTTCGCCGCCGTTGCCGGGTCGCGGGTTCAGGATCGTCACCTGATCCTCGGGCTTGGCTGGCTTGTCGAATAAGGGCATTGGGCTGGTGTCCCAGAGGGAACTCAAAGGCACTTTCCCAAGCTTGTCCATCCAGGCCAGGTAAACCGCAGGCTTGAACGAGGAACCCGGCTGGTTTATCTCCGTCAACTGGTCGATGTTGCCGGAGACGCGCTTGTCCGAGACCCAAGTCGAGTCGATCGTCGGTGCGTAGACCAGGATCTGCCCCGTGGGTGGGTCGATCGTGGCGACCGCCGCGTTGTGGCATTCGCAGCCCGCCGCCAGCCCCGATTGGATCGCCGATTGCATCATGAACTGCGCCTTGGTCGTTTCAGCCCAGTCGAGTGTTGTCGTTACTTTGTATGCCGCGACGTGGACGCTCTCGTTGCAATCCTTGGTCCCCGGCGCGAGCGGCAAAAGGCCTGCTTCACACATCCGCACGAGGCGTGGCTCAACCTGGTCGTCGATCCACGCTGGTGCAAGGATCGAGTTCATCGCCGGGTAGACGTATACCGGTTCGTCCAGCGCCGCAGCCACCTCAGACGCCGAGGCGCGCCCATGTTGGAGCATGAGTCGAAGGACGTGGGCCTCCCGTTCCTTGGCAGCGCCACCCACCGTGGTGCGTCCAAGACTGTCCAGCGTGCACTGGCCATCCGCGCCGGCGAGGCAGTTCAGCCTGGGATGGAACTCGGTCGGCGCCGCGGGCACTCCGGCCAGCAGCGCGGATTCCGCGAGCGTGAGGTCGGCGGCGCGTTTGTGAAAATATCCCTCGGCAGCGGATTCGATCCCCACGTAGCGGTCGGCGTAGGAGATCGAATTCAGGTACCAACCGAGCAACGCTTCTTTGGTATAGCCTCGCTCCGCTTTCAGCGCGAAGACAACCTCTTTCAGCTTTCGATCGAGGGTGCGCGGCGCCACACAGGTGCGCCGTCCTTCTACCACCTGGCAGTCGTCGCTCAGGTAGACGTTTTTGATTAACTGTTGGGTAATCGTCGAACCGCCCACACCCGAACCGACCCCTCCGCCAACGTAGTTATCCCATGCCGCCCGCAGCACTCCTTTCGGGTCCACCCCCGGGTGTTCATAGAACGAGTTGTCTTCGGTCGAAATGGTGGCAGCCACAAGGTAAGGCGAGATCTCCTTGAGCGGGATTGGTTCGATGAGCGGCGCCTCGAAATTCGTCAGCGCGCCCAGCAGCGTGCCATTTTCGGGACCACCCCGGTCGTAAATCTGTGTCAGCCCGAAGTTGTGCTGCTGGATCTGCTGCTCGATCGGTGTGTACGCGGAGGCGTAGTTGCGATAAACCGCGAACGTTGCCCCGAGAGCCGCTGTCACCGCTACGGACGCAAATGCGAAGAAGCCCACGAGCACAACCAGTAGTACCGGCGCGCTGCTACGGACGCCGTGGCTCCGCTCCCTCAGGCGGCGACGAGCGATAGCGTTCAAAGCGAGACTCGACGCACGAAGGGCCAGGCCGAGAACGCTTTCACCCAGCGAGTAGACCGTGAAACCCGTTTCGGCTGGCCCGATCCCGCCCACAGATCTATTGCGAATCCGTCGCAACCTCAGCCGGCGGCGGTACACGCAACGCGGGCTGGAACGCCAAGGTGGTAGGCTCGCGACGCTGGTTCTTCCAGAGGATGAACAGCGTCAACTCGGCGAGATAGTCGCCGGTGAGGAAGTCGGGCCGCCCGCCCTCGACCATCTCGCGGGCTGCTGAGATCCGATCGCCGTAGAAGCCGGAGCAGTTGGCGATGCGCAGGACTGGTGAGGAGGTGGTGGTCATTGAGGTTCTTCCTGCCATTTTGGCGACCGCTTTTCGGCGAACGCGGTCATCCCCTCGCGGGCTTCGGCCGAGGCGAAGAAGACGGCCGAACGGGTGGCCATCTCCGCGAAGGCGGCATCCATCTCCATGCCCGGTACGTCGCGCACCAGTTGCTTTGCACCGCCCAGCGCGGCCGGCGCCCCTTTCAGGATCGCGGACACGAACTGACCGACCGCAGCGTCCAGCTCCTCCGCGGGTGCGGCCGCGTTGACCAGCCCGATCTCCGCTGCACGAGGAGCGTCGAAGACCTCGCCGGTGAGGAACAGCTCCATCGCTCGCGTCTCACCGAGCTTTCGCACCAGGAGCACGGAGATAATTGCCGGGATGACCCCGATCCTCACTTCGCTCACTGCGAACGTCGCGGCCTCCGCGGCGACCGCGATGTCGCAGGCAGCGATCAGCCCGAGCCCGCCAGCGCGCGCCGACCCGTTGATGCGGCCGATCACCGGTTTCGGCGACGCCCACAGCGCCTGAAGGATGGGGACGAGCCCGCCTGGCCCAATCTGCCCCGCCGAGTGCGTCTCGTTCGCCACACGTTGCTCCTTTAGGTCCGCCCCAGAACAGAAGACCGTGCCCGTCCCTGTCAGCACAATGAGGCGTGCCCGGCTATCAGCGAGGGCTGCGTTGACGTGCGCTTCGAGTTCGGTGGTCAGCTGTCGCGAAAGCGCGTTGCGGTTCGCCGGCGAGTCCAGCGTAATCGTGGCGATTCCCTTTTCGATCGTCAGGTGGACGAGTTCGCCGCTCATCGGGCTGCCCGTTCGTTGGCAAATTCCCCGGGCTGGCGGCCTGGCCCAGGGGGGCCGGCAAACGCCTGGGCGACATCCATCCATTCCTGCGCGGCGGGACCGACGGCTTCCAGTCCGGTATCGCTGATGTGGCGCCGTTGAGTAACTACTCGGCAGAAGTCCGTCGCTTTCCCTCGAATGACGTTGGTCGTGCTGGGTTCGCCCATCTCCCACGTCGCGCCCGAAGGTGCGGTGAGCTCCACGCGTACCGCCTCGCGGTTCGGCTCCATCCCGCGATTGAGGTAGCTGAAAGGCCGTGTGCGCACCCCGATGAACGCGACGTGCCGCAGGCGGTCGGTGTCCGGTCTTGCGATGCCCGCAACATCCACCACGTCCAACCCGTGTGACCAGGTTTCCATCAGCCTTGCGGTTACGAACGACACGCCGCTCATGTCCGGCCCGTACCACGGCAGCCGCGCCCTGCCGTCCATCGTCCGGGCGGCGGCAATCAGCGACGAGCTGGCCTTGCGCCACCAACCGAGCAGTTCGGCGTGGCTCATCGCCCGGCCTTTCGCCAGGTACTGCTCTTCAAAGCTGACCGCGGGGTCGGCCACCGCACGCGCAGCCTCACGAAACGCCTCCGCATCGACGATTGACAGTGCGGCCGTCTCGTCGAAGGTCGCGAGATGCGCCACCTGGTCGCGGGCAAGCCAGCCGGGCGCATGACTTGCCCGGTCCCACGCCTCCTCCGGCATGCGCAGCAAAACCAATTCTAGCGCCGCCTGTTCGGCCTCCAGGTCATCAACAACCTCGGTCAACATGTCAGCCACTGGATTCTCCTTCCATTACCAGCAAGATCTGTCCCGCCTCAACCTGCCCGCCGGCGACAACGCGCACTTCGGCAACCGTGGCGTCGGTACCGGCGGTAATGCGGTGTTCCATCTTCATCGCTTCAAGGATGACGAGGAGTTCGCCCGCCTTCACCACCTGCCCGTCCACCGCGTGGACAGAGATGACCTTGCCGGGCATCGGCGCCATGTAGCCACTGGCAACGGCCTGCCGAGTCGCTTCGGGGAAACGCGGGATCTCGCAAAGAGCAATCTCACCGTGAGGCGTCTGCACCCACACCTGGTTCTCTCGGGCGAGGACGGACCCGGTCCGCCGCACACCATCGATTTCGAGCGTCGCGCTCCCCTCCGCCGCATCGAACCAGCGAACACGCTGCTTTTCGTCGCCGACCGAGCATGACATCGTTCCATCTCGTTCGCGAGCGTAGCCGACGGCGAACTCCTCGCCCCGGAACGAGTAGCGCACGGTCTCCAGGGTCGAACGATTGTTTCGCCACCCCAGGTGTACGCGCTGGAGCACTGGCCGTTCGCGATTCCGTGCCTCACTGGCTGTGAGGGCGGCCGCAAGCAACGCGAAGGTCAGCTCGTCCGCTTCAGGTTCGCGCCGACGGGCGGGTGCGTGATGTTCTATGAATCCGGTCGTGGTGTCTCCCGCGAGGAACGCAGGGTGGCGAAGCGTGTTTACAAGGAAGTCGCGGTTGGTGACCAACCCGCTGACTCGCAGCTGCGTAAGCGCAGCAGCGAGACGCATCGCGGCTTTCTCTCGCGTTGGCGCGTGCGCCGTCAGCTTCGCGAGCATCGGGTCGAAGTAGATGGAGATGACGGAGCCCGACTCGACGCCCGAATCAATGCGGACTGGCACTAACACACTGGGCTCGAAGTGCACGACCGCGCCGGACACGGGGAAGAAGTCGTTCTCGGGGTCCTCGGCGTAGAGCCGTGCCTCGATCGCGTGGCCGTTGATGCGGAGTGCGCCCTGCCCGAACGACAACGGGTGCCCTTCAGCGACACGGATCTGCTCCCGCACGAGATCGAGACCGGTGATCGCCTCGGTCACTGGATGCTCCACCTGCAAGCGCGTGTTCATCTCAAGGAAGAAGAACGCGCCATCCGCGTCGAGGAGAAACTCTACCGTGCCCGCGCTGTCGTAGCCGATGGCTGCGGCAGCGGCGACGGCTGCGCTGCCCATTCGTTGGCGCAGGTCTGGATTCACGGCGGGCGAGGGCGCCTCTTCGATGATCTTCTGGTGGCGGCGCTGGATGCTGCATTCGCGCTCGAAGCAATGCACAGTATTGCCGTGTTTATCGCCGAACACCTGCACTTCTACATGGCGGGCGGACTCCAGGTAGCGTTCGAGGAATACGGTGTCGTTGCCGAAGGCGCTTTGCGCCTCGCGTTTTGCGCTGGCGACGGCGTCCGCCAGCATGGCCCCGTCCACGACGATGCGCATCCCCCGCCCACCGCCTCCACCCGACGCCTTCACCAGCACGGGATAGCCGATTTCGCGCGCCTTCGTTGCGAGGCCGGCCTCTGATAGCCCCGTCGCGTCCACGCCGGGAAGCATCGGCACCCCCGCCATGGAGAGCCTCGCCTTGGCCGAGAGCTTGTCACCCATGGCGGCGATCGCCTCCGGGTGCGGGCCTACCCAGGTCAGCCCGGCTTCGATGACTGCACGCGCGAAGCCGGCGTTCTCCGAGAGGAAACCGTAGCCGGGGTGGATCGCGTTTGCACCGGCCTTCTGGGCCGCGGTGATCAGCCTGGCGCTGTCGAGGTAAGTTTCGGCGCTGGTCGTGCCACCGAGCGCCACAGCAACGTCTGCTTCGCCGACGAAAGGCGCGTCGGCGTCCGGCTCCGCGTAGACGGCCACGGTGGAGATGCCCATTTCGCGGCAGGTGCGGAACACGCGCCGCGCGATTTCTCCACGGTTCGCTACCAATAAACGTGTGATCGGCTGCATCGGCGTCACATCCGGAACACGCCGAAGCGGTCAGTGCCGCGGACGACGTTCGAGTGGCAGGCGGAGAGGCTGATGGCGAGCACCGTGCGGGTGTCGCGCGGGTCAATCAGCCCGTCATCGGCGACGCGTCCGGTGGCGTAGAGGGCGAGGGATTCGCGTTCGGCGCGGTCTTCCACGGCGGCGTTGAGCTTCGCATCCTCGGCTTCATCGAATTCCCGGCCGGAAGATCGCGCCTGGCCTCGGCGGACTAGCGACATCACGCCGGCCAACTGCTTCGGGCCCATGATCGAGATCTT
>JBDSJC010000155.1:0-12837 GCA_039917655.1 Tepidiformaceae bacterium | reverse complement strand
ACAGCGACCCCATCGCGTTGAGATTCGCGGAACGGGAACCGGCTGGTGATAATGTCGACTTTGGGGCTGCCGATGGGGCCGCGAACGTGTGCCGACAGGTAGTCGCAGGCAATTTATGACGCGAAGGGATCGCCGTGAAGATCGACCAACTACTCAGTTTCAAGCGCGTAGCGGACGAACGGAGCTACACGAGAGCCGCCGAGAAGTCGTACTTGACGCAGCCGGCCATTTACAGCCAAGTCCGTCAGCTCGAGACGGAGTGCAATGTCAAATTGTTCAACGTCTCCGGAAAAGAGGTGTTGCTCACGACCGCAGGGCACGACCTTTACGTGTTCGCCGAAACGGTTGCGGCTGCGTATGAGGAGTTCAACGCAGCTTCCCGCGACCACGCATTCGTCAAAGACCACCAGGTTCGAATTGCAGCCCTTTCGTACTTCGGGGTTCTTTCCGCGGCCACCGAACGGCTGCGCGCTGAGGATCCCGGGTGTGTGGTGAGCTTCCAGAGCTACCATCCCACCGCGGCGATGGAACTCATCCGGACGGGGGAGATGGACTTCGGCTTCTTCGGCGCGGCATTTCGCCAAGAAGGGTTCACGTTTGAACAATGTGACGAGAACGAGATTATCGCGGTCGTTCCGCCCGGGCACATGCTGGCGGGCACGAACCGTAGGTTTAGCGAGTTGGCAGAGTTCCCACTCGTAGGTTACGCCAGTGGCAGCGCGCGAATTGCGATCGATACTTGGCTGGCCGCGCATCCACAGCAGAAGATCCGCTACTCGGCACAGACTGACAGTTCGTTCGCCGTGAAGACTATGGCCATCGCGCTTGGATCGCCCGCCCTCATCGTGCGGCAGGCGATTGTCGATGACCTCACGACGGGCACCCTGGTTGAAGTGCCGCTCAACGATTTTTCGGCGTCGTATCCGCTATTCATGGTGTTCCTCGGCGAGGAGCAACTGGGTGCAAGCGCCCGCCGTTATCGCACGCATCTTCAGGGAATCTGGCGGACGCGAAAAGCCCGGGCTCCATCCACCAATCTTGCGCCAGCTCCATGATTTGTTGGGAGATCTGAAGTTCACCTGTTGGGTGTCGTCCCTTAGCATCACCCCAGGCAGGAGGCGTTCCACGCCAAGGCCGCAAGAGGTGATTGCACATGAAAAAGGACAACTATTGGCTGCGGCGGCAGAATTCGTCGGTCTCGCGGCGGAAGTTTCTTGCTGGTAGCGGCGTGGCGGGCGTTGGTCTGGCCGCTGCGGCGACAGTTGGTTGCGGCGGAGACGACGACGGGGCGCCGAAACTAAGCCCGGTCCCAGGCGGTTCGACCTCTCCGGCGGCTGAGGCTGTCAAGCGTGGCGGCACGCTCACAATGGGACGCGCGAGCAACCTGGCGTTCGCCGACCCGCAACGCTCCAGCGGGGGGAATGACCCTATCTTCAACCGGCTCTACGCCGAGACCCTTCTCCGCTACCAGGGAGACGAGATCAAACCCTACCTGGCGGAATCGCTGGAGCAGCCGGACCAATCGACAGTCACGCTCAAGCTTCGCAAGGATCTAAAGTTCGCGGACGGGACGCCCGTGAACGCTGAAGCAGTGAAGTTCGCGGTCGAACGCGGCAGCGATGCGAAGCTGAACGCGCCCGTCCGGCCCGGGCTCTCGCTCATCGAACGCGTGGAAACTCCCGATGAGTTCACAGCCGTGTTGAGGCTCGCACGGCCAAACGCTTTATTCCTCTCATCGTTTGTGACTTCAAGCTTCGTTATCTCCCGAACAGCTCTTGAGAAGATGGGCCCGGACGAGTTCAACAAAAAGCCCGTATCCGTTGGGCCGTACAAGGTCGAGAGAATTACGCAGGACGGCGATTCGGTATTCGTTCGCGATCCCGAATGGCCGATGAAGGACGCAACCGGCGGTGCGCTCCCATACTTTGACCGCGTTGTGAACCGGATCATTCCGCAACCGGAGGCGCTGGTCGCCGCTCTACTCTCAGGCGATATCGACCTCGTGAACGTGGTAGACCTCGGAAGCGTCGCGCAACTCAAGGGTTCTGGCAACGCCGGGGTGATTGAGGCGTCGTCAGCGGGCTACCAGATGGTGGAGTTCGTCACGAACAAGGCGCCAACCGACAACGTCGCCCTTCGCAAGGCGATCAACTACGCGATCAATCGCAATGAAATTAACAAACAGCTTGCTTTCGGCCTGGGCACTCCGGCGCAAGATTGCCTGACTATGGATTCGTGGCTCCGCGACCCCTCCGCGCCCAAGTATGAATATGACCCGCAAAAGGCGTCGCAGGCGCTTTCTCAGGCCGGCTATCCTGATGGGCTCGAGCTCCGGCTCGCGACGTATGCCGCAGCGCAGGCGGAGGCGATCCAGGCGCAGCTCGCCCGCATCAAGATCAAGATTCAGATCGAACAGCTTGAACTCGCCGTGTATCAAGACAAGTTCCGGACGAAGGGCGAGTACCCGCTCGCCACGGCTGGTTCGCCTGCGGAAGGGGGCGAGCTGTACCAGTTCTTCCTCACCCGCATGGGCAGCAAAGGTAAGTACAACCCCGGTCAGCCCACCAATACCGAATGGGACGCTCTCATCACCAAGCTGGAAACCGCGTTCGAGACAGAAGCGCGTAAGAAGCTCTACCAGGAGATGCTGCGAAAGTCCTACGACGAGGCTTACCGGGCGCACACGATTACTACGCCAACCTTCTACGGTGTTGCGAAGAAAGTTCGAGGCGTCGTGCCCATGCGGGAGAACCGTACAAATCCGGACGTCCGGCTGGCTTGGAAGGCTTAGGCACATGGCATCATCCTCGGACGTGAATTTCCCCTCACGTCCGGGGGTCGAGGAACGGGGTGGAGGATGACGGGATATATCGTTCGGTCGGTGCTGCAGTCACTCGTGGTGATCTTTCTGGTCAGTGTGGTGGTATTTGGGATCATGCGTGCTCTACCCGGCGACCCGGTGGCGGCCCTTAGTGGCGAATCCGTGGTCGGCTATGACGCGCAACAGGTCGAGCAAATCAAAGAAAGCTTGGGACTCAACCGGCCTCTGGCGATCCAGTACCTTGACTGGGTTTCCGACGCCGTCCGCGGCGACTTTGGCGTTTCGGCAAGAAACAATCTGTCGGTCTCCGAAGAGATTCAGTCGCGTTTGGTGGCTTCCGCTCAGTTGGCCGTCGTGGCGATGGTCCTCGGGACCTTCGCTGGCATCGCCTTTGGTGTGATTGCCGCGCTCCGCCCGCGCTCGCCGATCGATCTGTTGGTCACGCTCCTGGCCACTTCCGGCATCGCCATCCCGTCCTTCGTACTGTCGATGGGCCTGATCTGGATTTTCACGGTGCAACTGCACTGGCTTCCGATCGGCGGTTTCGTCAACCTCTGGGACGACCCTCTGCTTGCAGCCAAGGGGATGGCCATGCCGGCCGGGGTCCTCGGGATGACCATCGCGGCCCCGATCATGCGCCACACGCGCTCCAGCCTGCTCGAAGTGCTGCGCCACGATTACATTCGCACCGCCAGGGCGAAGGGGCTCTCGGGCCAAGCGGTGGTCGTACGCCATGCCCTTCGCAACAGCTTGTTGCCGGTTGTCACCGTGGCGGGCCTGCGAATGACCGCACTTCTGGAAGGAAGCGTAATCGTCGAATCGATGTTCAGCGTGCCCGGTATTGGCCGGCTCGCGGTCGGCGCCATCGGCTCCCGCGATTACCCGACGCTGCAGGCAATCGTGGTCGTTTTCGCGGTGGTGACGATTACCGTCAACCTGCTGGTGGACCTCACCTACACCAAACTCGACCCCCGAATCACGTACACCTAGGAACATCATGACCGAACAATCGATCCTCGCATTGCCCGTGTCGCCAAGGTTCGGGCCACGCGCCTTCGGGCGCCAGACTTTCGCGCTCGCGCGCCGCTACCCGGTGACCGCTGCCGCGGCCCTCGTGCTTATCGGATTCTGTGTGGTCGCCCTCTTCGCCCCGTTTCTCGCGCCGTACGGACAAACCGAGGCGGATGGGTTCGAGTCGCTCGCCGGTCCTTCGAGAGATCATTTCTTCGGCACCGACCGATTCGGGCGGGATGTCTTCAGCCGCATCCTCTACGGGACGCGAATTTCGCTTGGTGTTGGGTTCGTGGCGGTAGCGATCGCGGGCACCATTGGCCTTCCCCTTGGGCTGGTTGGCGGCTTTTTCGGCGGCATCGTCGATAGCCTGCTGATGCGTCTCACTGACACATTCATGGCGATCCCGGGCCTACTCCTGGCACTGACCCTGGTGCTTGTACTCGAACCTTCGTTCCTGACTGTTGCGCTGGCGCTGGGGATCGCCGCTTTTCCAGGCTATGCCAGAGTGATGCGCAGCCGTGTGCTCGCGCTGCGTTCGGCGGACTTCGTGCTCGCTGCGCACGCCCTCGGCGCGAGCAACGTGCGCGTTATGTTCCGCCACATCCTTCCCAATGCGACGGCGCCGATGATCGTCGTCGCCTCATTGAGCATGGGCGGGGCCGTCCTCGCTGAAGCGGGGCTCAGTTTTCTCGGTGTAGGGGTGAGGCCCCCGACCGCCACGTGGGGCTCGATGCTGAAAGACTCATTCGCACTTATCTACACCGCGCCGTGGTTGATGTTGTTTCCCGGGGTTGCCATTTTCGTGCTGATACTGTCGTTGAACTTACTGGGCGACGGATTACGCGACCTGCTCGACCCCAGACAGCGAGGGTCATGAGGAGCATGAACCGTACAAGGAAGGAGCGACAACGGTGAGCATAAGTCTGTTAAAAGGCGTGAGGGCCCTTGAGATCGGCATAGGGATCAAGGCCGGATTCTGTGGAAAACTTTTGGTCGATGCAGGAGCAGAGGTAATCAAGGTGGATCTCCCCGATCCCTCACCCAACGGAGAGTTCTCCGTATGGCTAGACCGCGGCAAGGCAAGCGTCGTCCTCGACTGGCGCATCAGCGAGGGACGAGACTTGCTGCGCCGTCTGTTCGAAACTGCGGACGTGGTGATCTCTGACCTGGAAGTCCCAGCGGAGCGCGCGACCCTCGAACGCCTCGCAGCGAAGCAGTCACGGCTCATCCACACTTCATTGACGGACCTCGGCCACCAAGGTCCGTTTGCAAAACGGGCGTCGTCCGATCTGGTCGTCTCGGCGCTTTCGGGAATGTGCTACATCAACGGCGTAGCAGGGCGGCTTCCACTCCGCGAACCCGGCAATCAAACAGCCATCGTCGCGGCGCTCGCGGGATTCATGGGTGCGATGGCGGCACTCATTGACCGTTCTCAAACGAAGCTTGGGCAACCAGTCGAAGTTTCGGCGCTCGAGGCGATGGTCAATGTGCTCAGTCCGTCCGTGTTGCAGTGTTCCTACCAGGCTGGGGCGCCGTTCAGGAGGTCAACAGCAGACGGCTTCCTGTTCGACTGCGCCGATGGCAAAGTGAGCATTATCATTTCCTCTCAGCGCTCATGGGAAACGATCCTGGAGGTCTGGGGGATCGTCCCTGACCCCTCCGAAGCGCACCGCTTCACGGAGCAGTCGCGGCGAGAAAACATGGACGCCATCCGCCAGCTCTTCGCTCCCTTCCTGCTTAGCAAGACTCGGAGAGAAGTGTTTGAAGACCTCTGCTTGCTCCGCGTGCCGTGCGGAATGCTCATGAGCCCTGGCGAACTTCCTTTGGACGAGCACCTGCTGGCGCGCGGCAGCTTCGATACCTTGTCGCGTTCGTCCCCCGGCGCACCCGCCGGTCCATACCCGGGGCCTGGCTTTCGAGTCGCTGGACAAGTTCCAGCGGCGGAACGCCGCCTGCCCAGGCGCGGCGAAGACACCGCCCGTTTGCTAGCGCCCCTAGCCAGACCGGGGACACTCGCCTGATGCAACGCATGTCGTTGGAACACATTCGCATCATCGATCTCACGCAGGCCTGGGCAGGTTCCTACGCGCTGCAACTGTTGGCCGATTTTGGGGCCGAGGTGATCAAGGTCGAAGCGCGGTCCCGTCCCGACCCATGGCGCGGAGGCTTCGAAGCCTCTCGCGGCTTGCCCTGCTACCCCGCGGACGGTGGCCCGGGCGTAAAACCCTACAACCGCTCTTATCTCGCCAATAGCGTCAACCGGAACAAGTTTGGCATAACGCTCGACCTGACGACTCCTGAAGGGAAGGCGATGTTCCTTGACCTGGTGAGGACGGCCGACGTCGTATCTGAAAACTTCACGCCTCGCGTAATGCACAACCTTGGGCTCGGATACGACGAGTTGAAGAATGTGCAGCCCTCGATCATCCTGCTCTCGATGCCCGCGTTTGGGCTTTCTGGCCCTTACCGGGAGTACCCGGGCATCGGGGGCACGATTGAACCAATGTCCGGTAATGCGTGGCTGCTCGGCGAGCCCGGCGGGACAGCTCAGGTGTCCGGCGTGATGTATCCCGACGCGATCGGCGGCTTGAACGGCGCCTCGGCCGTGCTGGCGGCGCTGGTATCACGCGAGGCAACCGGCCTCGGTTGCCACGTCGAGGTCTCCCAGCACGAAGGAATGATCGCGATGCTCGGGGAGTTCTTCGCGCACGGTGAGATGGAGTCGCCGGGGCCGCTCGGCAACCGTGATCTGGCGTTCGTCCCCAACGGGATCTACCGTGCGCTCGGCGAAGACGAATGGGTGGCGATTGCCGTCCGCAATGCGACGGATTGGGAGCGCCTGGTCGAATGTGTGGGAGCGCCGTCGCTGCGAGCCCCCGAGTTGCACAGCCTGGATGCGCGCCGAAGCTGTGAGAATCAGATCGATTCTGCGATTACAGCGTGGACGGTCGGTCGTGCCGCTAGCGATATCGAGTCGGAACTTGTGGGTGCGGGGCTGCCCGCCGCGCGCGTTCGAAGCATGCGGGACGTACTCGCCTGCCCTCAGCTCGCAGCCACCGGCTACCTCGAACTCACACCGCAACCTGAGGGTATCGCTCCCGCCCCGACGCCCGGCATCATCGCGAACCTGAAGCGTACGCCAGGCCGGATTCGGATGCCCGCTCCGGGCCACGGAGAACACAGCTCCGTTCTTGGCCAACTCCTCGGGCTTGACGCAGTTAGTCTCGCAGATCTGGAAACACGAGGGATCATCGGCGCCGGACCGCCCCCACCCTAGTCAACAAAAAATACACGGACGCATCTTAGGAGAGTGACATGGACTACCGCGACATCATCTTCGAACCAGGGGCAGTAGCGCGTCTCATCCTAAACCGGCCCCGGTACCACAACGCTCAGCCTCCTCGCATGGTGGAGGAGATGGACGACGCGTTTGGCCGCGCGGTGGCAGACCCGGAAACGCGTGTCGTCGTGCTTTCGGGTGCGGGGGCGCACTTCTCTGCGGGCCACGACCTTGGCACGCCGGATTCGCTTGCAGACCGCGATGAACGCGGCCTCACGCGCGAGCCAGAATCACGCTACAAGAGTGCTCGGGCGTATTGGTACGAAGCCTCAATGCGCTGGCGCAACCTGCCCATCCCAACCATCGCCATGGTGCACGGTTACTGCATCTACGGAGGCTGGATCTTCGCCTCCTCGATGGATTTCGTTTTCGCCGCGGATAACGCCCTGTTCTTGCCCTCGCATACGCAGTACTTCACCGCACCGTGGGACCTGGGAGCGCGCCGGGCGAAGGAGATCCTGTACGAAGGCCGATTCATCACGGCGCAAGAAGCGCACGAATACGGTTTCGTGAACCGCCTTTTCTCCCCGGATGATCTCGAGCGCGAAACCCTCGCCTACGCCAATAGGGTCGCTGAAACCCCTCGCTTCGGCAATCGGCAGGTGAAGTTTTCCATCAACAACCAGCAGGATGGCATGGGCTTCACTACGTTCGCTGACTCGGCCTACCAGACGTACTTCATCAATTCCGTCATCCGCGATGACCCACTCGTGGGCCCTTCCGGCGAACGGCGGATGGCCGGAGTCGCACACGCGAAGGAGCTTCTTCAGCGCGGTACTCCGCCAACTCCACTTGCCGGGACGGGCTAACCGCGGACGCTGAGAGGACATCGTCAGAGCTGGGACGGAGTCGTCCCCACACCCGTGGGGGTGAACCGACGTTCGCCGGGCGTATGCTTCGTGAGCATCCGTCGTCCCCACACCCGTGGGAGTGAACCGGGCGGCGACCCTGCTGAATGGCCCGAGGATCTGTCGTCCCCACACCCGTGGGGGTGAACCTATCCACCGGCTTGGGCATCTCCCGCCCTCGGTCGTCCGCATCGCCGAAACGGTCCCAGCAACTCGCCCCTCCAACATGCTATTCGTCGAAACTTCAGGAGCGGCATCGCGGGACTCTCCCCGCTCGCACCCTCCCTCACCCCCGCCGCCAGGGCACCAGCACCCGCTCGGCCACCAACAACAGCCAGGCGAGCACCACCCCAAGCACCGTCACTGCGATGATCCCGGAGTACATCGAAGGAAAGTCGAAGATCTGGTAGCTCTGCCAAATGCGCGCGCCAAGGCCGTCGTTCGCGGCAAGAAATTCGGTGCCGACGATGACGATGAGGGCGAACCCCATGGCCACGCGGAGGCCGTTGAAAACCGCCGCCGCCGCACCCGGCAGAAGTACCGTGGTGGCGAGCCGCAATCGCCCGGCGCCAAACGCGCGCGCCGTCTCCAGGTGCGTCTTCTCGACCTGTTCCACGCCCGAAAGGGCGCTGAAAAAGACGATAAAGAAAACGCTGAAGGCGACCATGAAGACCCTCGCCTGGTCGTTCAGGCCGAAGGCCACGAGCACGAGCGGCAGCATCGCGATGCGCGGCACTACGTAGAGCGCTGTCGCTAGCGGATAGAGCAGTTGGCGCACCATCCGCGAAACTCCGGCAGCCAGTCCCATGGCAAGTCCCGGCAGCGCACCGAGGGCGAACCCCCAGAGCAGGCGGCCGGTGGTCACGCGTGCGTCGTGGGGCAGCTTGCCCCCGGTGAGCTGTTCCCAGGTCCGTGCGAGGACATCCGAAGGCGCGGGGTAGAAGAGGGGGTCGATCCACTCACGCTCGGAGGCAACTTGCCAGAGCAGGACCAGGCCGACCGGCAGCAGGAGCCCGGCGAGCGCGGCACGAAGCATCTCGGCGGTGCTCATGGTTGTTCCAACAGCGTGTAGAGCCGCCGGAAGACGGCGGCGTAGCCCGTGTGCTCGCGAAGGCTTGCGTGGTCACGCGGACGCGGGAACGGCACCTCCAGCGTCTCGAGCACGCGTCCGGGCCGCGCCGAGAGGACGCTCACCCGGTCGGCGAGGGTGAGGGCTTCGTCGATATCGTGCGTTACGTAAAGCACGGTGCAACGCCGGGAATCCCACAACTGCACCAGCTCGCCTTGCACCGCGATCTTCGTCTGGAAGTCCAGCGCCGAAAGCGGCTCGTCCATCAACAACAGTGGCGCATCGACGGCAAATGCGCGCGCGATGCCTACGCGCTGGCGCATCCCTTCGGAAAGCTGCCCCGGAAAGGTGCGCGCGAACTGCCCGATCCCGAGCGTTTCGAGGAGCCGTCGCGCCCGCCGCCGCCGTTCACCACGTGCAACGCCACGCAATTGCAGCCCGTAGGCCACGTTGTCTTCGGCGCGAAGCCAGGGAAAGCAGGAGTTGCCCTGGGGAACGTACGCCACGGAGCCGTCGCCGGGCAGCGTAACGGCGCCCGCCGATGCGGGAATCAAGCCAGCGAGGACCTTCAGGAGCGTCGACTTTCCGCACCCGCTCGGCCCGAGGACAGCGTGAAATTCTCCCGGCTCGATCGAAAGGTCCAGCCCCTGCACCGCGAGAATGCCGTCCGGCCCACCGTAGCGCACTGCCAACCCATCGATCGCAAGGGGTGCCGCGCCTCGGTCCACACACGCGGGGCCGGGCGTCAGTGTGCCGCGAAGGGCCACCGGCTACCTCACTTCGTTCTCATGAACTTGCTGTAATCGAGCTGGCCGTCGTAGGTCAAGAACCCCTGCGCCTTGAAGAACTCTTCCTGCTTGCGAAAGCTCTCGAGGTTTAGCTTGCCAGACGGGTCGTTATAGGGGCGGGCGGAACGCCTGATCACGTCGGCGGGCACCTGCGTGTACTTCTCAAGGATGGTGATCACCGCGGGATCGGTCCACCCTCCATTTTCGAGGTCAGTGACGGCCTTCAAGTAAGCCTTTAGAAAGCCGGCCGCAAGTTCCGGGTTCTTCTTCGCCCAGTCGCGGTTCCAATAAACCGCGGTCGGCTGTTCGCCGTTCACGAAGTCCTCGGTGAGCACCTTCACCAGTCCGTTGTCCTCGCCGAGGGTAGTGAAGGGTTCGCCCAGCATGGCCGCATCGATGCTCTTGTTCCTGAGCGCCGCGGCCACGTCCGGGAAAGGCACCGTCACCACGGTGATGTCGCCATACGAGAGGCCACCGCTCTGGAGGGCCCGCTGCAGCCAGTACTCGGTCGAGGCGCCGCGGGCGTTGATCGAAACCTTCTTGCCCTTGAGGGCGGCGACCTTCGTCAGTTCACCCGAATCGTAGCGCTCCTTGCTCACCACCATGGGCGTGGTCACGGGAGGCTTTTCGTTGTGCAGGGGCGCGACGATTTCAAACGGCACTTCGCGGTCCAACTTGATCGCTGCGCCGGCCGCGTTGAAGACGGCCGCGCCAATCCCGCCGGATCCGATGGCGAAGTTTCCGGCCGCCGTCTGCACCAGCATGTCCGCCCCACCGGCCAGGCGTTCGAGCTTCAAGTTCAGCCCCTCGGCTGCGAAGTAGCCCTTCTCGATACCCACGAAGAACGGTGCATCGATGAGGATGGGGATGTAGCCCACGGTCACGTCTTTGAGTTCGCGAGGGGCCGCCGTGGCGCCCGTCGTCGAGGCGCCGCCCGTCGTTGCCAATGGGCGAGCGCCGCCGTCATCACCCCCACAGGCCGATAGCGCGAAAGCTGCGGCGGCAGCTCCGAGCAGCAGGGAACGGCGTTTCAGCATCCATGTCTCCGTGGCGAAATTGTGTATAACGTCACAATCAAGCCTGGACGGCTTTCGGGAAGTCAGCACCCACACGTCCCCACAAGGAAATTTCGCGCGAAGATTCGATCGTGACCGCACTCCCGCCCGCCGCCCAGAAAGCCGCAGCCGTGCAGGCGATGTTCGACCGCATCGCTCCCCGCTACGACCGCGTCAACCGCCTCTTGACCTTCAACGCTGACCAGCGCTGGCGAAAGGACCTTGTCCGGCGGCTGCGCGTTGGGCCGGACGACCGTGTCCTCGACCTTGCCTGCGGCACCGGCGACTTCGCGATGCTCTGCCGGGCGCGCGGAGCGGAGGTGGTGGGACTCGATTTCTCACGCGGGATGCTTGTCGCCGCCGCCGGCCGCAACGGCCACTCCGCTTCATGGGTCCAGGGCGATGGCCTCCACCTGCCGGTAGCCGATGCCTCCTTCACGGCCGCCGTCAGCGGCTTCGCACTCCGCAACTTCGTCTCGATTCAGCCCGTCTTCGAGGAGTTGGCGCGCGTGCTGAAGCGCGGCTCTCGCCTCGGCCTGCTCGAAGTTGATGCTCCGCGGAACCGGGCCGTGAAGTTTGGCCATGGCTTGTACTTCGACCGCATCGTCCCGGTCGTGGGCGGGCTCATCTCGGACCGCAAGGCGTACCAGTACCTCCCCCAATCCGCCGCCTACCTCCCGCCAGAGGCTGAACTGCTGGCGATGCTCGAAGCCGCCGGATTCTCCCAGGTGCGCAAACGCTCGCCGATGTTCGGGGCCATCCAGTCGATCACGGCGGTGCGCTCTTGACAGCGATCGCCGCAGCGCCCGCTCCGTCCCGGCTGAGCGCCTGGAAGATGGCGCTGCGCGTCCCCACGCTGACGGCGGCAATTGCCCCGGTCGCCGTCGGCACGGGCCTGGCGATACACGATGACGCCTTCCGGCTGCTGCCCGCACTCGCTGCACTCTTCGGCGCACTCTGCCTGCAGGCGGGGGCGAACTTCGCGAACGATGTCTTCGATTTCGAGCGTGGGGCCGACAATGCCGATCGCCTCGGCCCGCCACGGGCGACGCAACTCGGCCTGCTCTCGCCCGCGCGGATGAAGACCGGCATGTGGGCTGCGTTCGCGCTCGCGATGCTGGCGGGCGTCTACCTTGTCTACGTCGGCGGATGGCCGATCGTGGCCGTCGGGCTCGCCAGCATCGTCGCTGCCATCGTTTACACCGGCGGATCCTGGCCGGTTGGTTACCACGCGCTGGGCGACGTGTTCGCGTTCGTCTTCTTCGGCCTCGTCGCGGTCGTGGGCACGTACTACGTGCAGGCGGGCGAAGTAACACGTCTCGCCGTGGCCGCCGCCATCCCCGTGGGTTGCACCGTCACCCAGATCCTGGTCGTCAACAACCTGCGCGACATCGAAACCGACCGCCGCGCGGGCAAGCGCACGCTCGGCGTGCTCCTCGGCGATCGCGGGACGCGGGCCTGGTTCGGTCTCCTGATGGTCGGCGCCTGGACAGTCCCGGTCGCGCTCTACCAACTCGCCTTCGTCTGGCTGGCCGTCCCCCTGAGCCTGCCCTTCAGCCTGCGCCTGCTCCGCGAAATTCGCGGCGGGACAGCGGGTCGCGCCCTCAACCCGGTGCTCAAGGCGACCGCGCGCCACCACCTGGTGTTCGGGCTGCTGCTGGCCGCAGGCCTGGCGCTGAGCTAGAACTCGCGGAGGCGGCCCGTCCGGTTGCTGGCGTGGCGAAGGCCGTCGCCTACCGTGGCGACGGCCTTCGTGACAGCCGCACGACGGCTGGCGTGACCAAGACCTTCACCTGGGATGTCGCCGGCGGCCTCCCCGTCGTCCTCGATGATGGCGCGAAGTATGTCTACGGCGCCGGGCTCATCTCCCAAACCTCCGGCGCCAACACGTACTACTATCTC
>JBDSJC010000154.1:0-10927 GCA_039917655.1 Tepidiformaceae bacterium | reverse complement strand
CGCGGCGTGGTACGAAGGGCGCAATGGATCAGACCGCCGATGCGGCTCTTGTAGAACTCGCTCAAGCCGGCGATCAGCCAGCGTTTGCCGAGCTCTACAACCGCTACTTCGACCCCGTCTACGACTTTGTGATGCGTATGACACGGAGCTGGGACGAGGCCGAGGACATCGTTCAGGACTCGTTCTTGAAGGCCATGAACGCGCTCCGGGGTCTGCAAAAGGGGTCCAGCTTTAAGAGCTGGATCTTCACCATCGCCCGGAACACCGCGCTTAACCGGCTCGAAAGCGCCTCCCGCACTCGCCCACTCGCCATGACCGGCGACGACGGCGAAGAAGTGCAGTTCGCTGTGGTGGACGCCCGCCGCTTTGCCAACCCGGCGGAAGCAGCCGAAGCGTCAGCCGTGGCCTCGCTCGTCTGGCAGGCCGCCGCGGGATTGGACTCGAAGCAGCTCTCTCTGCTGGACCTGCACCTGCGCCAGGGGCTGGACAGCGAGGAGATCGCAGATGTGCTCGGTGTCACGAAGAACAACGGCTACGTGATGCTGAACCGCCTGAAAAAAGCCGTCGAAGACTCGATTGGAGCCTTCATCATGTTGAGCAACGGGCGACAGCACTGCCGTGAACTGGACATCGCGCTGGATACAGCTGCACTGCGGACGATGTCGCCCGAAGTCCGCAAGGTCATCGACCGGCACATCGCGCAGTGCCCGGAGTGCGAAGAACGTAAGCGAAAGTTGGCGCCGCTTGCCGCGTTTGGCGCATTCGTGGCGATTGGCGCACCCGTTGGCGTCAGGGCACGGATGCTCGAAGGCCTGCTGCGGCAGTGGCCTGGCCCGGCCGGCTCTGGCGCAGGTGGCGACGCGGGCGCTGGCGGCAATGTGCCCTCCTTCGGAGGCGGGTTCGGCGAGTTCTTCGGCGGCGCGCGCAGCTTCATAAAGGTAGGAGCCGGCCTCGGCCTCGCCGCCGTCATGCTCGCGATCCTTCTGCTCGTCCCCGCCAGCCCGATCGCCCTCACCCGTTCCGATGGACCGCTCGCCACCGTCCAGGCCGATGAACCAGGCACCGCCGACGGTGGAAGCTCACGCGCACCCTCAGGTGGTGGTGGCGGCACGAGCAACACGGCCACTTCCACGGGCACGCCCGGCGGCACAGTGACGCCCACGCCAACCGGCACGATCACCCCTTCCGCCAGCAGCACCTCCGAGCCGATCGTTGGCGGCGTGGCCGCTACGCCCAGCACAACTCCCGGCGAGAGCATCCCAACCGCCACGCCGACGAAGGCTCCCTCGGCCACTGCGCCGCCCACCCAGACGCTTACGTCCACTCCGACCGCGACCGCGACGGCCTTCATCCCCACCCTCGTCCCGACTGCCATCCCCACGGCGACGCCAACCGTCGTGCCCTGCGTTCCCAGCCTCTCTCCGAACACCCCTGCGATGAGCATTGCGCCCGGTGGTGGGGCCTTCTTCTTCCTTTCGAACCTCTCCTGCGGAAGCGCGCCATTCTCGGTGCAGAGCGACACGGCGTGGCTCAGCGTTACGCCGGCCAGCGGCAGCGTTGGCCCGTTCGGCAGCGCCCAGGTCAATGTCGCGGTGGACGGGTCGAAAGTCCCCGCGGGCGAGGGCAGCTACACGGGCGTCCTCACGATAGCCGGGCAGGGCGGTAGCTCGTTCACGTTGCCGGTCACCACCTTCCGCGGCGGCGACTCGCCCAGCGTCAGCGTCACCCAAGCGCGCTGTAGCGGCTCTTCTGTGACATTTCGTGCAACAGTCACTGATGACTTTGGCGTCAACAAGGTAGTCGTGAGCTACGTTCCGATCGACAGCATGGCCCCACGGAGCATGCTGCTTAGCGGCAGTGCGACGAACGGCAGCTGGAGCGCCGAGTGGAGTGGCGCCACCATCACCTCCTATACCATCGTCGCCACCGATTTCGCGGGCCACACGGGCCAAGCCTCCGGCACCTGCTGACAGGCCACCCGGCCCGTTGCCCTTGCCATTCGTTCAGCCTAGGGTGGCGGCGATGGACCGCCGCCCCATTGCCGCCATTCTCACCCTCGGCTGCAAGCTGAACCTCGCCGACAGCGAGGAGATCGCGCGGGCCTTACAGGCGGCCGGTTTCGCGACTATCGACCACCTCTGCGAAGCGGATGCCTTCGTCATCAACACCTGCTCGGTCACCCACGTGGCCGACGCCAAGTCGCGCCGCCTCGTGCGCAGCGTGCGCCGGCTGGCCCCCGGGGCGAAGGTGACGGTCACAGGCTGCTTCCCACAGTCCGCGGGGGAGACCGCGGCGTTGGAACTCGGCGCCGATCTGGTGGTTGGCACCCGCGATTCGGACAAGGCGAGACTGGTCGATTTCCTCTCGACGCATCTCTCCGCGGGCGATGCTGCCTCGCCGGACCGTCCTCCAGCGGAGTTGCGCCCGGCGGGCTCAGTTCATGCGCGGGCCTTCGTCAAAGCGCAGGAAGGCTGCAACGATGTCTGCGCCTTCTGCATCGTCCCTCAAACTCGCGGCCGCGAGGAGTCGCGCACAATCGAACGCGTCGTCGCCGAAGTGCAGGCGGCAGTCGAAAGCGGAGCCCGCGAAGTTGTCGTGACGGGCACGCAGCTCGGGGCCTGGGGGCGAGACCTCGCGGAGCCGCTCAGGCCGCACCACCTGATCGCCGGTATCCTCAAACGCACAGACGTGGCGCGCCTGCGCTTCAGCTCGTTGCAGCCCCAGGACATTTCACCCGAACTGTTGGGCCTCTGGCAGGACCCACGGCTGATGCCCCACTTCCACCTCGCTCTGCAGAGCGGCAGCGACGGCGTGCTCCAGCGCATGCGCCGCCGCTATTCGGCGCGCGAGTTTATCCTCGCCGCCGAACGCATCCGGGCCGCATCGCCAGATGCAGCGATCACAACCGACGTCATCGCCGGCTTCCCGGGCGAAACCGGTCCTCAGTTCGAGGAGACCATGGCGCTCTGCCGGGAGGTGGGCTTCGCCCGGCTGCACTGCTTCCCATACTCGCCGCGGTCGCGCACGGCGGCCGTTCGCATGTCCGGCCAGGCGCCGTCCGAAGTTCGCAAGGGTCGAATGGGACGCCTCGCCGCACTGAACGATGAGCTTTCGCTGGCCTTCCGCTCACGCTTCCTCGGCTCAACGCGACCCGTGCTCTGGGAGTTCGAGTGTCAGTTCGAAGGAGGCCAACGCTGGTTCGGCCACACCGACAACTACATCGGCGTCTACGCGGCAAGCCATGCGGCGCGCAATCAGTTAGTGCCGGTCTTCCTTAACGCGTTGTACCATGATGGTGTGATGGGCAGATGCCCCACGGAGGAAGCATGAACGCATTCCGGCGAGCCCTGCTCATTCTCTACAGCCTGCTGCTGATTGCCGCGGCGGGAGGCTTCATCGGCCTCGCCTGGAACCAGGACCGCAAGCTGGACCTCTCCCTCAGTGACCTCAACCTGCAGGCTTTCATCTCGAGCACCGATAGCGCGAAAGTCGCCTTCACGGCGATCTGCGGCGCGGTTGCGCTCCTCGGCCTCTTCACGCTGATCATTGCTGTCTTGCGGCCCTCGAAAGAGGGGAGTTCTGGCACGATCCGCATGACCCAGGCCGATGGTGGCGTAGTCGAAGTCACCGCTGGGGCGGTCGAAAACCTCCTCCGCCAGGAGCTCGAAAGCTACCCTGAAGTGCGCAGGGTCAACCCTCGAGTGCGACTGAACGGCGGCGCGGTCGAAACCTTCCTCGATGCCAGCATCGACCCAGGCGCCAGCATCGCCACCGTCACCACCATGCTTGGCGAGGGCGTGGCGACCGTCCTCCGCGACCAGGTCGGTGTGACGAACGTCCGCCGTCCAAGCATCAAGATCAGCTACGATGGCGCACCTCCATCGGAGGGACGAAGCGCGGCGTTCTCCACGCCGCACAAGCCGGATTCGCGCCCAGTCATTCGCGAGGACCTGGAAAACCCGACCACTCCAGCTTCCAAGCCTGAGACGATCGGGAGCACCGCGCCGGACTACGGTCCCGACTCCCCCCGCATGACTCCACCACCGCGCCCGGACGAAACGATCGTCCATGACTGATGGTCCGCCGCGGCCGCCGAGCGCGAACGAACTGCCGTTGGTGATGGAGGCGCTGCTCTTTGTGGCGGATGAGCCCCAGAGCCTCGGCGCGCTTGCCCGCGCGGCAGGTGTGGCCGATGGCGCGGCGCGAAAGGCGCTCAATCAGCTGGCCGCCGATTACGAAGCGCGCGGCTTGCGCGTCATGGAAGACGGCCAGAAGTTCCAGCTCGTGAACGCCCCTGAGTACGGCCGCTACGTGGACGAACTGCTCGGCACGGGGCCCGGCCAGCGGCTCTCCCGGGCGGCGCTCGAGACGCTGACGATCATCGCTTATCGCCAGCCCTGCACACGCGCCGAGATCGAAGGCATCCGCGGCGTGAACAGCGACAAGCTCGTCGGCACCTTGGAGCAGCGTGGCCTGATTGACCACGTCGGCACCGGCGAGGGGCCAGGCAAGCCCAAGCTCTATCGCACCACCATGAAATTCTTCGAGCACTTCGGCATCCGCAGTCCCCAGGAACTGCCCGCCCTCCCGAAGGACGAAGCCGAGGCCGAGGTCTCGGCCCTCTGAGCCTGGCCGAAGGGCTGGATCGCCGCTGTCGCGTCCACCGGGCGGGGTAGAGCCGGTTGCCGCTACAGCACGGCCCGCGCGGTACGAGACGTTGACCTCCCGGCGAGCGCTAGGCGTCCAGTGCAGTCCTCAGTTTACGCGGCGGCTGACGCCTTCCCAGTACTTTTCGCGGATCACGAACTTCTGCAGCTTGCCGGTCGCAGTGCGCGGCAGCGAATCGACGAAGTCCACCGAGGTCGGGCAGCGGAAGTGCGCCAGGTGCTGGCGGCTGAAATCCAGGATCTCCTGCTCGGTGGCCGAGGCGCCGGCGCGCAAGACCACCAGCGCCTTCGGCGTTTCGCCCCACTTCTCGCTGGGCACGCCAATAACCGCGCATTCGAGCACTGACGGGTGCTTGTAGAGCGCCGCCTCTACCTCCGGCGAGGAGATGTTTTCGCCACCTGAGATGATCACGTCCTTCTTGCGGTCCACGATGTTGACGTTGCCGAACTCGTCCCAGACGCCGAGGTCACCGCTGTGGAAGAAGCCACCGTAGATTGCTCGGGCGGTCTCCTCGGGCTGCTCCCAGTAGCCCTTCAAGACAACGTTCGAACGGCAGCAGACCTCGCCGATCGTCTCGTTGTCCATCGGCACTGGCTTCCCCTCATCGTCCAACACTTGAATATCAACGCCGATCGCTTCTCCCCCGGCCCGCGCCCGGCGGGTGTAATCCTGGCCGTCCGGGTTGTGAAAGTCGGGCTCTGAAACAGTGATGATCGGGGCTGTTTCCGTGAGGCCGTAGATCTGGATGAACTCCCAGCCGATCTCCTTCTCCAGCCGCTCGATGAACGCCGCGGGCGGCGGAGCGCCGGCGACCACAAAGCGCGGCTTCGTCTGGATGTTGTGCGTTGCCCCGTCCGTGTAGTTGAGGATCGTGCTCAAAACCGCCGGCGCCATGCAGGCGAATGTCACCTTCTCTTCTTCGATCAGGCGGTAGATCTCGCTTCCAACGACGGCGCGCAGGACGACGTGCGTGGCGCCCATCGCGGTGATAGCGAAGGGCCCGCCCCAGCCGTTGGCGTGGAACATCGGCAACGTCCAGAGCTCCACGTCTTCGTGCCGGATCCGCAGGTGGGCGATGAAGTTGTAGGCGTTGATGTAGCAGTTGCGGTGCGTGAGCATCACGCCCTTTGGCCGCGCGGTGGTCCCCGAGGTGTAGTTGATCGAGGTCGTGTCGTTCTCGTCCTGCGCAACCATCGGCGTGGAGGTTGCTGGCTCGTCCTTCATCAGTTTGTCCCAGTCGCTCCAGCCGGCAGGCGTCGCGGGGCTGGACGCCGGGTCCGCGACGATCCAATTTACGACGCCCTTGAGGTTCGGCCGGATGTCATCCACGACCTTCGTGTACTCGTAGTCCACGAGTACCGTCGTCACGCCGGCGTGGTTGATGATGTACTCGTGATCGCTGGCCACTAGGCGATAGTTGAGCGGCACCAGGATCGCGCCGAGTTGCGTGACGCCGTAGTAGCTTTCGAGGAAGTAGTGCGAGTTGGGGCTGAGGATGCAGACGCGGTCGCCGGGCTTCACCCCGAGGCGCGTGAGGGCGTGAGCCAGCTGGTTGACGCGCGCCTGAAAGTCGCGGTAGGTGATGCGCAGGTCGCCATCGACGATTGCGATCTTGTTTGGATAGAGCTTGGCGGCGCGGCGCAAGAAGTCGTTGATAAGCAGTGGTACTTCCACGAAGAATCCCTCCACAGGCGAACGAAATGTGAGGGCAGATTCTAGCAGGCCGGGGGGAGTGCGCGGGGATTGGCTAAGCGAACCCGTGGAGAGACGTCGCGACGCTTTTCAGACCGTGTGACGGAGTGAACAATGGAGTCCCCGGCATGATCTCGCCGAATAATCTGTAGCAGGAGTGCCAGCATGTGCAGGTCGATCAAAACCCTGCGCGGCGCGGAGCCGCCGGTGACCGCCGATGAGGTCCAGGCCGCGGCGCTCCAATACGTGCGCAAGATCAGCGGTTACCGCGCGCCTTCGAAAGCGAACGCCGAACCATTCGAGACCGCGGTCGCTGCTGTCGCCGCAGCCACGGCGCGGCTCCTCAGCGGCCTCGTCCCCACGCCCGTGCGCCCCGTCGAAAGGCCGAATCGACAATCCCCATCCCCCAATATCTTGACTGAATGAACGTTCAGATACCCCTAGCAGCGCAGATCGCGTAGCATCGCCCTTCACCTCTCGCACAGGACGCACCCATGACACTCGCAGAAACCAGCTCCTTCCAGGGCCTCAACCTCAACGACCCCGAGGCGTTCAAGAACAATGAAGCGCACGAAATCTTTCGCACCCTCCGGCGCGAAGACCCGGTGTTCTGGAACGAGGGCGGGGAGACGTTTAACGGCTTCTGGGCGCTGACGAAGTACGAAGACATCATGTACGTCTCGCGGAACCCGGAGCTGTTCATCTCAAGCAAGGGGATCGCCGGGCCTGGCCTGCGACCAGAAGCGCTTGCCGAGCAGCTGGCGAACAACCCGGGCGCGGCCGCGGGTCAGGGTAACGTTTCGATCATCACGATGGACCCGCCGCGCCACGTAAAGATGCGCCGTTTGGTGAACAAGGGCTTCACGCCGCGCGCAGTCAACGCCATGGAAGCGCAGATCCGCCAGATCACGAACGAGATCCTGGATGAGATTGCCGGGCGCCGTTCGTGCGATTTCGTGACCGAAGTTTCCAGCCAGCTGCCGCTGGCCGTCATCTGCGGGATGGCGGGCCTGGAGAAAAAGCACTGGCCGTTGATGTTTGAGCTCACCAACAAGGTGCTCGGCTCCGGCGACCCGGAGTACCAGACGGACATCCCGGAAGCTGAACGCGGCACGGGGGCGGCGGCCCGCGCCACGGGCTTCACGGGGTTCATGGGGATGAACGAGTTCTTCCGCCAAGTGCTGGAGGATCGCCGTATTCACCCGCGCGAAGGCGACCTTGTCTCGATCCTCCTCGAAGCCGAGTTGGAGGGCGAAAAGCTCTCGGAGACGGACATCCTGGCGTTCTGCTTCCTGCTCATCCTGGCCGGCAACGAGACCACCCGGAACGGCATTTCGGGCGGGCTACAGGCGCTCTGCGAGCATCCCGGGCAGAAGGCGAAGCTGCTCGCCGACATGTCGTTGATCGATTCCGCGGTGGAAGAGATCTGCCGGTGGACCTCGCCCCTCCACCACATGTCGCGCGAGGCGACCGCCGACGTGATGATTCGCGGCAAGCAGATCAAGGCTGGAGACCGGGTGATCATGTGGTACCTCTCGGCAAACCGCGATGAGGATGTGTTCAACGACCCATACACCTTCGACATCACGCGCACGCCGAACGAGCACCTCGCATTCGGCATCGGCGAACACTTCTGCCTCGGGGCTGGCTTTGCCCGTAAAGAGATCAAGGTGATGTTCGAAGAGCTTTTCCGCCGCTTCCCGGATATCGAATTGGACGGCGAACCGGAACGGCTGCGCTCCAACTTCATAAATGGCGTGAAGCACCTGCCCGTGCGCTACACCCCAGACCGCTAACCGCGACGTCTCGCCACCGTGGCGTTGTCCGCTCGGTTGTTGGAGATACGCACGCGCCACAATCAGCCAGCGGAGGAGTCATCATGAAGGTCCTGGTCAACCACGACAAATGCGAAGGCCACGGCAAGTGCCAACAGGCCGCCCCCGAGGTCTTCGAGTTACGGGATGACGACCTCTCTTACGTGCTCGTCGATGACGTGTCCGAGGAGTTGAAGCCGAAGGTAGAGCGCGCCATCCGGCTCTGTCCCCGGCAGGCGATCAGCTGGGTGGAAAAAGCCTGATACGGCGATCGCGATTTCCGCTACTCTATTGACCGACCGGTAAGATACCGGGCCTCGATACTCTCACGGAGACGTGCCATGACGACGATGTCCCACTCCCTCACCATCGAAGAGATCAACCTGAATGATGACACGCTCTTCGAGCGCGGTTTCGGCCCCGAGATGTTCAAGATCCTGCGCCGCGAAGACCCCGTGAGCTGGACGCCGGCGACCGAGGAGATCGTTGGGCACTGGAACTTCGTGCGCTACCAGGACGTGCTCTCGGTTTCGCGGCACCCGGAAGTGTTCGGTTCGGAGAAGGGGATCATCCAGTTCTACCCCGCCGACGAGACGATGATGACGGCGGCGGCGGCCGGCAACGGGAAAATGCTGATCACGATGGACCCGCCGCGGCACGTGAAGCTACGGCGGCTGGTGAACAAGGGGTTCACGCCACGCGCGGTGGCCGCCATGGAGCCGCACATTCGCGAAATTACCAACACCCTCCTGGACACCATCGCCAAGAAGGGCAAGACCGACTTCGTGATCGACATCGCTTCGCAGATCCCTCTCGCGGTGATCTGCGGGATGATGGGGCTCGAGGAGAAGGACTGGCCGCTGATGTTCCAGCTGACCAACAAAGTGCTCGGTTCAAGCGACCCGGAGTACCAGACGGACCTTCCGGAGGACCAGCGCGGCACGCAGGCGGCGGCAGAGTTGACCGGCAACATGGGCACCATGCAGATGTTCGGCTTCTTCGCCCAACTCTTGCAGGACCGCCGCGTGAACCGCCGGGACGACCTCATTAGTATCCTCTGCGAGTCGGAGATTGAGGGTGAGGCGCTGAGCGACGAAGACATCCTCTGGTTCTGCTTTTTGCTTATTCTCGCCGGCAACGAAACGACCCGAAACGCGATGTCCGGCGGGCTGCTCGCGTTCTTCGAAAACCCGGCCGAGCGTGAGCGTCTGCGCCAGCACCCGGAGTACATCGATTCCGCGGTCGAAGAGATCGTGCGTTACGTCAGCCCCGTCATGCACATGGCCCGCATCGCACTGTCCGATTACGAAGTCGGTGGTCAGCAGATCAAGAAAGGCGAGCGGGTGGTGATGTGGTACCCGTCCGTGAACCGTGACGAATCGATCTTCCCGGACGGCGACGTGTTCAACATCACGCGTTCCCCGAACGAGCACCTCGCGTTCGGGATTGGTGAACACTTCTGCCTGGGCGCAGGGTTCGCCCGTCTGGAGCTCAAGATCCTCTTCGAAGAGATGTTCCGGCGCTTCCCAGACATCCAGGTTGATGGCGAAGTGGAGCGCCTGAGGTCATCATTCATCGGCGGCATCAAGCATCTGCCGGTGAAGTTCACGCCCGAGGCGTAGCTGAGTGCTGAGTGCTGAGTGCTGAGATTGTCGACTCAAACTGAAAGTTACGAAGCGCAAGCACTGCCCCTGATAGTATGCCGGGCACCAAGCAAAGGTCTCCAAGCCGCCCGAGGTTTCCGTGGACGAATCTGCCGCACCCGCCATCGCCTTCACCGCAATCGAATCGAAGCGCAAGATCGACCTCGCTAACGTCGATCGGAAGACCGTCTTGATGCTCATCTCGCAAGAGACGGCGGATGCGGTGGACCCGGTCATCAGCGAGATTCGCGGCGAATACGACGACATCGCCGAGGTGCAGATCGCGAACGTCGTTGACCTGCGCAAATTTCCGCGCGTCATCCGCAAAGTCGCGGAGACGCTGATGTCGCACCGCTACAAGGAATCGGCGAAGGAATTGCCACCGGGGCGTGACCCGGCGGAGTGGATCATCATCCTCCCGGACTGGGACGGGAGTCTGATCGAAGCGCTCGGGATTGCGGATGTCAGCCAGGAGCTGGCCGTGGCCGTGGTCGCCCCTGGCGGAAAGCTGCTTGGCGTCCACCAGGGGCCAGGCGCAGGCGCGGCGGCCATGGAGATGCTCGCCCGGGCGTAGCATTCGCGCATGGCTCATGTCCCGCGGCTCTACCTTCCCGGCCGCATCGCCCCTGGCCCGGTGACGCTCGATGCGGACGCCTCACACCGCCTCTTGGCCGTCATGCGCCTTCGCGCGGGCGACCCCTTCCTGGTGTTCTCTGGTGATGGCAAAGAGTGGGCGGCGAGCGTGTCGGTCGTCGAAAGGACCCGAATTCAGGCGACCGTCGGAGAGCTAACCCGGACCGTGGCTCCCCTCCCGTTGATCGTGGAATGCTGGTGCGCGGTGGTGCGGCCAAACCGCTTCGACTGGGCGGTCGAAAAATGTACCGAGGCCGGCGTGGACGTTTTCCGCCCTCTGACCTCAGAGCATTTGGCGCGCGGCGAAACGCCAAGCGCCACCAGGCAACAGCGCTGGGAACGGCTGGCCATCGAGGCGGCGGAGCAGAGCGGCCGCCTCTCCGTGCCGGTCATCGCGCCGCTGGGGAAATTCGAACAGCTGCTTTCTCAGCCGATCGGCGCACTCATCCTATTCGACCGGGATGGCCGGCCATGGCC
>JBDSJC010000153.1:0-9200 GCA_039917655.1 Tepidiformaceae bacterium | reverse complement strand
GGCGCTGCGTGGCGGCGGCGGCAACTTTGGTGTCGTCACGACGTTCGAATTCGATGTTCACCCGGTTGGACCGATCGTCCACGGCGGAGTTATCGCCTTCCCATTCGAACAGGCGGGCGAGATGTTCCGATTCTTCCGCGACCTTTCTGCATCACTGCCAGACGAGGTTGTGATGTTCGGTGGGTTGTTGCATGCGCCGGACGGTTCTGGCGCAAAAGTCTGCGCGATCGTCTGCAGCCACTTTGGAACCGAGGAACAGGCAGACGCCGACTTCGCTCGGATGCGGGCGTTTGGCACACCGGTCATGGATGCGCTCGGACCGATTCCCTACACGGCGCTCAATGCCATGCTCGACGGCGGATTTCCCAAAGGCGCACGGAACTACTGGAAGTCCAGCTTCCAGGCAGAACTGAGCGATGGCGCCATGAACGTGATGATCGAGCAGTTTTCCAACTGTCCGTCGCCGATGAGCAGCATGATCGTGGAACACTTCCATGGGGCCGTAAGCCGAGTGCCAGTGGAAGCGACCGCCTTTCCCCACCGATCGCCTGGCTTCAATCTACTGGTTGCCTCCGAGTGGGTTGACCCCGCCGAGGACGGCGCACAGATCGCGTGGGCAAGGGAAACTTATGACGCTCTTAAGCCGTTCATGGCTTCTGGCGGGTACGTAAATTATCTGGCTGATGATGAAACTGAGGACCGCGTGGCCTCCGCGTATGGTGTGAACCATGAACGCCTGCGGCAGGTCAAGCGGCAGTTTGATCCCGAAAACCTCTTCAGGATCAACCAAAACATCCTCCCTGCCTGATCGTCCTCGCAGGTTTCGGAGCCCTCCTACGGCGACCGATGTCGATATTTCTAACCTCAGAGGTCGCCGACACTATTTGGTCATCGTGGAAGGGAGACCCCGCTGCTCGATTCCATTCCGGGAAACCGGAGCAGAGCTCAGCGGGAGATATGCCAGCCCTTGCGGCCGCAGCTCACTTCACCGTGCGAATCGCATCACACCCGTAGAAGCCCGTGCCGTCGGTGAAGGTCCCCCTGAGACAGGCCCTTGTATCGCCGAATTCAATTCCCGTCGCGAACACCTCGAAGTGGAAGAGCAGATCCGGATCTTGATCCTTGTCCACGTCCCCGAGGTGAGGTCCACCGTGGGATTCAGCGCAGTTGCGTTCCGCCGGGTCATCCGCCTCCCCGAAACAGGCGGTGGCCACGGTAACGGCAGCAGCGTTGAAACCGCTGTCGGTCAGAATTGCCACCGAAATGACCCCACGTTTGGTGGTGTTCACGGAATTCAGCACGTTGCCCGGCTGGATGTCTACCGTCACGGGAAGGTAGACCAGGACACTGTCGCTGGATGAGTTGTTCGTGGGATTCAGGTCCATCGACCACGTCGAGACCGTCGCCAGGTTCGCGAACGTACCCGCACGCGAAGGCGTCACCTGTACGCTGATGGCCACAGAGCCGCCGACTGGCACCGTACCGACATTGCAGCTGAAACCGCTCGAGCTGGTTGCGCCGCAAGAATACGCGGTCGGATCGGCTCCTACCTTGTAGGTGGCCGGACCCACGGTGTAGGCCGAGGCGGGCAGCGTACTGCTCAAAACATCCGTCACCACAACATTTCGCGGCAGGCCAGGACCCGTGTTCGTGACCGCAATCGTGCATGTGAAGGGTTGGCCCGCGAGAGCAACTTCGCCAACGAACGTGCAATGTTTCGCCGCGGCGAGGTCCGCGTTGTCCTCGTCGACGAGCGCCACTTTCTCCAACTTGAAGCGGAAATCGTAGTTCCCGGGGACGCCAAGGGTGAGCTCGCCGAGCAGCGTGTCCAGGTCAATTCCCGAGCCGCCAACCGGTGCGTTCATCGGTTCGATCGGGTCGTTATTGCCATGGTCATTGCCCAATTCAAAGAAGATGTGCGCGCCGTAGCAAAGAATGTAACTGGACAGTTCAAACTTCTTGGATCCGAAGTACCCGTCCAGACAATCCTGTTCAAAACCTGTTGTCTGCACGGTGAACGACTGGGCGTGCCTCAGGTAGAAGTCCCACGTCGGACCGGAGAAGTTCAGCAAGCCATTCCCGCAAAGGTCGTCATCGTCAATGTCGTTGAGCGTGTTGGTGTGGGCGAAACAGGCGGCGCCGGCGTCGTCGTAGGTTGGAATTTCCGAGTTGACCAGGCGATGCCATTCGTCGTTCGGCGCGCGGTTGACGCCCATCCACCAGAAGGTCATCTCGGCGTCGAACGGGTCGAACTCCAGGTCTGCATGCAGGTCGAGCCGGTTGAGCGACAGGCTGAGGTGTGGCAACGGCGTCAGCTCTGGGTAGACCCAGCCGGAAACGATCTGGCGTGCGTACGTATCGGTGGGGAGAATGCCCGTCCCACGCAGATCGGCGGTGACGTGGTGCATCTGACCGTGGTCGAAAGCGTTGCCGAATTCGTCGGGCGGCAGCTTGCAGCCTGCGCTCGCGGCGACGGCTTGGATCTCCGGTGTCCCGCCCTTCCCGCTATCGCCGGGACCGACCACAACACGGCTGGCGAGCGTCGCCGAAGGCGCCGGTTTCGGCGGGAGGCAAACGTCGAAGCTGAACAGGTCATCAATTGGCGCCGTTTCGGGTGCGCAGTCACTGGTATCGTCATCGAGGATGATGTCGATGCCGCACTTGAGCTGCTGGACGATGAAGCCGCCGCGCCCGTGGATGTACAGGTCAGTTGCCGTGACCGGCACCGGCGTAGTGCCCGAGCCCGGCAGAGTGGCGGCTTGGGACCGCATCGAGGCGATCGCACGAGCAGGGTGGATCTCGGTGCGGAAGTACTTCACATAGTCTACGAGCACCTGAATGCCCTGCACCTCCTCATAGTGACCCCCGACCTTCTTGCCGTGGCCACAATCGAAAATCCAGTGGCCGTTCGTCCAGAGGCGATCACCGAGATTGGGTAGCACCCAACGAGGCAGGATCGGGTCAGCACCGTCCCCCGTCCTCTCGCCAGGCGTGATGCCCAGTTCCCATTCCATCTCAATGCTCGTCGCCGGCACGAAGTCCGCCGGGCTGGCCACCCAGTCCTGGTCGTTCGGGTGGTTGACGTTCGAAAGTACGCCTTGCTGGCCGGGGTCGACGCGGATATCCGCGTTCCAATCGTGGGAGTAGTGATTGCCGGGCGTGTCGTTGTGGGCAACCTTACTCTTGGTAACCACACCGCTTGCATCACGGTAACGGTCCGTAGTGCCCAGCCCGTTGCGATACACCCATCCCTCTTCGGCAATGGACTGGACCGACAACGTCGTGAGAAGGAGATTGATGCCAACCATCCACTGCTCACACTGCGAGCTTGAGCCATCGACGAATGCCGGGTCCGCGTGCGCCGACCGTACCCAACCGGGTGAACCGCCGTCGGGGAGCATTGCGGCGAGTATGGCGAGCAGCAGTGCGCCGAGGCTGATTTTCCTGGTCAGAACCTTGAGAAAGGTTGGAAGTTTTGCGCCCATCCATTTTCCTCCATAGCCGGAGCACAGTCAGAAACGTGCCTCGGCAGACACGCGAACGATACACCGGGAAAACGTGTTAGGCCATGGTCCCAGTGCGTGAGGCGAGGAGCGGCGCTATAAATGGGAGCCGACAAGTGGCGTCCGATGAAGCGCCAACCGCTCGATTCCGGGGCGATTCGCGGTGGCGCCGCCATGCCTTAACGATTCTCGACGAGCGGGCGCCAGGTGCCGCCGGGCGCCTTCACTCTGGCGACACGATGGAACAATGGTGTTGGTCGAGAACCTGAATTACACGCGCGACGATCGTGGCCCTGAGTCGAGATTGTCGAGAAAGGCACGAGCCGACCGCTTGGAACGGAGCATGCGCAGCGCGGCGTGGGTTCCGTGGCGCGACAGGATTGCGAGTTCTCGTTCGCGATCCGAGCGCCGGTGCCGCCAGACGCGCCAGACCGCCCCCCACTCGTCGCGCAAGCGTTGCGACGCGGAGTCGTCGCACCCGTCGGGCATCTGGGTTCCGGCGGGACGGCGGATCCCGCGCATGAACGCGCGCCGTGCGCAGATCCACCACGGTGTGTCGAGGAACACAACCGTGTCAGCCCGCTCGAGCCGAAGGTCGAGTGTGCCGTGATAGTTGCCGTCGGCGATCCACTCCTCGCCGGCGAGCAGGTCGCGCTGCTTCTCGCGCCACTCATCCTCCTGCGGCTCGACCCAGCCCGGTTCCCAGAAATGGAGGTCGAGGTGGATCACGGGAAGGCCGGTCTTCGCCGAGAGCGCTCGCGAGAACGTGCTCTTCCCGGCGCCGGTCATGCCGGTGACGATGACGCGGCGGCCTACGCGGGCAAGCCGGGTCTCGCTCACAGCCGGTGCGAGTCTTGGAGGGCGATCACCTGATCGGCCCTCAGACCAAACGCTGAGGCGCTCGACGTAGCCGCAGCCAGGGCGGAGCCAACGCGTGACGCCTTTCATCGTCGGTAGCGTTGATCAATCGCGCCGAAAAGTCATTCAGCGTGGCCCAACGCCCTGGATGTGATTCGCTAGGTTCGCTCCTCATGCCTGGCAGCTTTCATCGTCACCAGCAGCCGCGACGTTTCCGAATGGGTGGGGCTCTTCGCTGACCCCATCCTCGCTAACTCTGCCCTCGGCCGCCCTGCCAATGGTGCCCACCAGCTCGTCATCGACGGCCCCACCTACCGCGCCAAACTGGCTCCTCGCCCCCCGGAGGCATCCATGCCCTGAAGCACAACAACCATCATCCACCGGGCTCAATAACTCCCGCGATCTCAGGCACTCGGCCGCGACGCTGATGCTTGCGCTCGGAGTGCCCGCGAAAGTGGTAGCGGAAACGTTGGGACATTCCCGCATCGGTATCACGATGGACGTGTATAGCCACGTGCTCCCACACCTTCAGGAAGAGGCCGCCGCGAAGATGGATGGCTTACTGGCCGTCCGCTAGAAGACATTGGCTACTTTATTGGCTTTTTTCTACCACGAGGCCCCCCGGAACCGGGGGTCTCTTCTTGCGTCCACAGATTCAAAAGTGTGGTGGAGCTGGAGGGATTCGAACCCTCTACCTCAACACTGCCAGTGTTGCGCTCTCCCAATTGAGCTACAGCCCCAAAGCAACCTCGCGATGGTAGCAGCGCGCCAGGGGAGCGGCAAACCAACGAAACCCGCCCCACCCGCGTGCTAGCGGCCTGATTGACTCAAATCAACCGGCGGCTATTTCCGGGTTCGCGGGTCCAGGGCGTCACGCAATCCGTCGCCCAAGAACGTGAAGCAAAGCATCAGCGTCGCCACCATGATCGCAGGCCAGACCACCAGCAGGTTGTTCTCCTGAAGGTGGTCGTAGCCGTCGGTGATTAGCGAACCGAGGCTGGCGGCCGGTGCTGGGACGCCGAGGCCGATGAAGGCGAGCGATGCCTCGGCGAAGATTCGCGTGGGGATGCCGAAGGTGACGGCTACGATCACGGTGCTGAGCGTGTTCGGGAGCATGTGCGAGCGGACGATGCGGCCCTGGGTGGCGCCAATCGCGCGGGCGGCAAGGATGTAATCCTGTTCGCGCAGCGAAAGCATCTGGCCCCGCACCAGTCGGCAGACGGTGACCCAGCTCACGAACGAGATCGCGATGATGGTAATCAGGAGATAGCCCGGCAGGCCGGGAATCTGCGGGTCGGCCGTGCCCAGGATCGGCCAGTCCCGGCCGAAAAGGAGCTGGCGGAGGAGGATGATCGCGAGGAGGTCCGGGAAGGCGTAGGCAAGGTCGGTGATCCACATCAGGATGCCATCGGTGATTTTGCCGCCAAGGGCGGAGGCGATGCCAACGCTGAGCCCCAGGATCAAGACGATCGTTTCGGCGCCGATGCCGATCTTCAACGAGAAGAGCGTCGCTTGTACCGTGCGTGCCCAGACATCGCGGCCAAGCGTGTCCGTGCCGAACCAGTACTCCGCGGTCGGCCCTGAGTTCGTATCCGTGTACTGCTGTGTGGCTGAGTTGTGACGGGAGACCGTCTCGCTGAATTCCGCGGCGATAGAGACTGTAAGGAGGACGATGAGCACGATCCCGGCAGCGAAGGCTAGCCTGTTTCGAATTAGCCTCTGGAGCGCCTGGCTCCAGAGGCCGCGCTGCTTGCGGCTCATCTGCTCTCGCGCGAAATCGAACGGTTGGGCAAGGGTCGTGCTGTCTTGCGCCATCGAAGGTCTCCTAATACCGGATTCGAGGATCGGCGAATCCGTAAAGGATATCGACGATGAGGTTCATAAACGCGATGATCGCGGCGAAGAAGAGCGTGACGCCCATAATCACCCCGTAGTCACGGATGACGACCGATTCAACAAAAGTGCGGCCGAGGCCCGGGATCGCGAACGCCCGCTCAACAATAAACGAGCCGACGATCAGTCCGGCAAGGATCGGTCCGAGCACGGTCAGCACCGGGATCATGGCATTCTTCAGCGCATGCCTGAGGACCACCTTCTGGCTCGCCAGGCCTTTCGCCTTCGCCGTGCGGATGTAGTCCTGGCGGAGGACATCGAGCATCGAGGCACGGGTAATGCGCGCGACGAACGCGGTGGGCAGCGTGCCGAGGGCGATCGTCGGAAGGACCATCTTCTGGTAGTCGCCGAACTCCCAGCCCAGCACCTTAAACCAGCCCAACCCGACGGCAAAGATGATCACGAGTACCGGCGCGAGGATGAAGCTTGGCAGGGCGGCGCCCGCCGTAGCGAAGAACACGCCTATGTAATCCATCGGGCCGTTCTGGTAGATAGCCGAGATAATCCCGAGAAAGAGACCAACCACGACAGCCATTACGAACGCACAAAGGCCGAGCTGAATGGAGACCGGGAAGCGATCCTTGATGATGTCTCGCACCGGCCGGTCGTTGGAGAACGAGATCCCAAGGTCGCCCTGGACGAGGTTCTTGACGTACAGGACGTACTGCTCAGGCAGTGACTTATCGAGTCCGTAGCGCGCATCGAGATTCGCCCTGGCGGTTGCGGAGAGCGGGCGATCCTGGTCGAACGGGCCACCCTTCACACCGTGCATCAAGAAGAAGGTGACCGTTGCAACGGCGAAGAGCAGTGGAAAGATCAGGATGACGCGGCGGATGGTAAACGCGATCATAAGAACCACGCATTCTCGTAGGCCGGAGTTTCCGCTAACGGAAACCCCGGCCAATTGGTTGGTGCGGTAGGTGCCAGCAGGTTGTGTCCGGGAGGAATCCCGGGCTCAACTCACTTCTTGGTGGTCGTCCAGAACTCTGGATTGTGGTCTCCGGGCACGAAGTGGTCGTCGCCCTTCTTGTTTTCGACCATCCCCTTAATGTACGGCTTAACGACATTATGCCGGCCAACCTGCCACATCGGGGCCATGCCGCAGACGTTGGTGACAACCAGCTTCTCAACGTCGCGGTACTGCTGGCGGCGCTGTTCGTCGTTCTGGTTGACTTTCGCCTTGCCGATTAGGGCGTCGATTTCCGGATTGCTACAGCTCTGCTTGTTGATCGAGCCGCCGGTCTCATAAAGACCGAGGATCCAGTTCTCGGGGTCCGGGAAGTCTTCGCCCCAGCCGCCCAGGACGAGTTGGAAGTCGCCGCTGTTGAAGCGGGAAGAGCGGGTCTTCGTATCGGTGAACTCCAGGGTGATGTCGATGCTGAGGTGCTTCTTCCACTCAGACTGGAGGAATTCGCCGATGGCCTTGTTTGTTGCGGAATCCGTCTGGAGAACGACCAGCTTCGGGAAGCCTTTACCATCCGGGAAGCCAGCCTTAACGAGGTTGGCCTTCGCGTTTGCGACGTTGAAGCCGATAGCGGCATCGAACTCGCCGGCTTTGCCGCCTGAGCGTTCTGGCGCCATCCAACTGGTCGATGGAATGTTGGCGCCCTTGAGGACGACGTCATTCAAGGTCTTGCGGTCGGTCGCCTGCGAAAGCGCAAGGCGCACTTCCAGCTTGGCCATCAGCGGGTCCTTGAGGTTTGGTTCAAGGCCGGTCGTACGCGTCGCAGCGTAGTTGACCAGCTCCTTGCCGAGGGTCCCATCTTTCTGGACAACATCAAGCTGCGTGGAAGGGACGTCGGTGGCGTCGATTTCGCCGGTTCGATAGGCGTTCAAAGCGACGGCCGGGTCATCGATGTACCTGATGACCAGCTTCTCGATCTTGGCCTTTTCGGGCAGCGAGTAGTTCGGGTTGGGGACCAGTTCGATGCGATCCTTCTCCGTGTACGCCTTGGGCATGAATGGGCCGTTGTAGACGTTTTCGAGTGGGCCAGGCCACTTCGCCTCAGGAGTCTTCACCAGGTGCTTTGGCACTGGGAAGGTCGGCCAAAGGGCGAGAATAATCGAGAAAGAGGGCGATGGGTCGGTCAGCTTGATCTCGATCGTGCTGGCGTCGATTGCTTTAACACCCAAGGCTGTCAAGAGCGTCGCCTTCTCGGCGTCTGTGCCTTTTGCCGCCTTAGAGTAGGCGTCGCAACCGACGACGGGAGAGAGGATGAATTGGTAGTGCGAGGCGATGTCCGGGTTGCAGCTGCGCTGCAGACCAAGGACGAAGTCGTTCGCGTCCATGCCCTGGCCATCAGACCACTTGAGGCCAGACTTCACCTTGATGGTGTAGGTTTTGCCGTCAGCGGAGATCGTCGGCTTGGCCTCGGCCATCGAGGGCTGAGGGATGTCCTTCGCATCGAGGCTGTAGAGCCCGCGCCACACCATGAAGAAGTGGCCGATGTCCTGCGAGAAGTCAGAGAAGTGGGGGTCCCAAGTCTCAAACTGGAGCCCACGGATGGTGATGGTGCCGGACGGCTTCGTGTTAGCTGCGGCGCTTGGCGAGCCGGTGGCAGTGGTGGAGCCACCGGCGGGGGTGTTCTTGCTTGTGCTGTCGTCGTCGCCGCATGCAACTGCGATCACGAGCACGGCAAACACTGCCAGGATGCTGAGGAGCATCCGCATCTTAGTCTTGGTCATCGGTTTGTAGGTTCCCTCCTGTATCGATTAACCGAACGGTAAGGTGCGCGCCGAACCGCCTAAAGTCAACAACTCGTTAGGGCTGTTAGGTTCCATTCACAAGCTCTTCTTGCGGCGGCGCCTCCTTCTGTTTCGGCTGCCCGGCTCGTCAACCACAGGGCACGGCTCAGCGTGTTGCGCTGAACCGTCTCTCCGGGTACGCCGGTAAAGCAGGCCATGGATCTCTTCGCATATCGTATGCAGGGTGCTTTCTACGTTGGC
>JBDSJC010000152.1:0-12914 GCA_039917655.1 Tepidiformaceae bacterium | reverse complement strand
CACGGCACAACGATGACCTTCACAGTGCCGCGAATGCCCGTGGAGTTCGCAACGGTGAAAGACACCGAATTGGAGTAGCGCCAACGCGCGTCGTGCGGCCCTAGCCTAGGCAGTCGCACTGCGGCGTTTCCACCACCGCGAAATCATCGGCCACGCCATGACCAAAAGCCACATCACTCGCAACAATTGACGTCTCCTATCGTCGTCTCGTTAGCGGCGCAGTGTCGCGCCCAGAAAAATCCCGACGACGAGGGCCACGGAGCCGGCGATCATGGTCGCCAAAGTGCCGGCGGTAGCGGCCGCCTGTGTAGCGGCTGCGCCAGCCGTCACAGCGGCCTGCGTGGCTTGCGCCCCGGCGATCGCGGCCGCCTGGGTTGCTTGCGCGATTTTGAGGGTCTCGATTTCCTTGCGGGTGTCCTCGGTATCGTTGTTCATGGTCTCTCCTGAAGTTTGTTCATTCACAAGGAAATCGTAGGGAACGACCGTGCGAGGGCGGATCGCTATCGACCGAAATTTGATTGCAATCACGTGTCAACCCGGAATCGGGTGCCCGTGGCCCGCCGACATCGGAGGTGTCGCCGGTCTCCTACAGCTACCTAAAATGTTTGTTTGATTGTCGAAACCTTTGTTGGGTGCAAGCGCCTGCCCACGCAATGCCTTCACCCCTATCGTCGCACCATGACAGATACGATGGGACTCGACACTCGCTCGACAGAGCAGCAGCGGGCCAATGATCCCGTGAACAGCGTCGCGACGGTGGTTGAAAAGAACATCGCGCACATTGCTGAGTCCCGGCGACAGTTCGAAGAGGCCAAGTCGATGCAAGACCGAGCTGCGGACCGTATCACCTGGTTCTCTGGGAGCATGCTTTTCGTCTACCTCCACGTCGCCTGGTTTGCGGTGTGGATTCTGGTCAACCTCGGCTGGCTTGGCGTAACACCGTTCGACGAGTTCCCTTTCGGCTTGCTCACAATGGTGGTCTCACTGGAGGCAATTTTCTTGAGCACCTTCGTGCTCATCAGTCAGAACCGCTCTTCCGCATTGGCCGACAAGCGCGCGGACCTCGACCTCCAGATCAATCTGCTTTCCGAAAGGGAGGCGACGAAGCTGCTGACGCTGCTCGAGGCCGTGGCCAAACACGTCGGAGTGACCACCGACGACGATCCAGACCTGGGTGAACTAAAGAAAGAGGTCAACCCGACGGAAGTGCTGGACGAACTGGCCCGCCGTGAGGCCACCGACAAGGCCGCCGCCAAGTAGCGAATTCATCCTCAGGGGCCGCGAATTCCATGTCTGCGCAGAAATCACGAAGCCAATCCGCATCGAGCCAGGCTGACCATGTCGTCGATACAGTCGAAGAGGTGTTTCACCTGGACGACGAAGACCACATCACGAAGTCCTGGGCCGACCGCCTGGCCGACAAGGTGGCTACCCACGTCGGCAGCATGACGGTTGTCGCGGTCCATGCGGTTGGATTCTCCGCCTGGATCGTCCTCAACCTCCCGGTCAGGTTCGCCCCGCAGTTCGATCCCTTCCCCTTTAGCGCCCTGACGCTTGGGGTTGCCCTCGAAGCGATTTTCCTTTCGATGTTTGTCCTCATGTCGCAGAACCGGCAGGGGCGGAGGGAGGACCGCCGGGCGAAGGTCGAGCTTCACGTAAACATGATCGCTGAAAGGGAGATCACCAAAGTGTTGTCCATGCTCGGCCAAGTCCAGTCGTTTCTGGGAATGCAGCCAGAGCCTGACACAGAAGCGCAGGCGATGGAGAGCCCGGTGCGTGTCGAGGAGTTGGTCCATGCGGTCGATGCCCGTCGTGGCCGACACCTCGCCAAGTGAGGCCGAGTGGTTGGGTTGGTCTCGTCTCCCCGCAAGCCGCTACCTCGGTGCATCGAAGTCTCACCCCAGGTACATCGAGCCGCGCTGGCCGCCCTTCGGATCCGTGATCACGTTGATTACGGCTACGCGGTCCGCGGCGAGCGCCATTTCGAGGGTTGGCCGGAGCTGCGCGGGGTCCGTGACGCGCGCGGAGAAGCCGCCGACCATCTGACCCATGCGCTCGTAGTCCACCGGCAGGAGCGCGGCGATCGGCGGAGAGTCGGGTGCGAACATGCGGTCCTGGATCGAGTGCCCGGCAATCCCGCCGTTGTTCGAAACCACGAAGACCACGTTCGCACCCACACGGGCGGCGGTCTCGACTTCCATGGCGGCGGCGCCAAAGGCGTAGTCACCGACCACCGCCACGGCGGGCCAGCCGGGCCTCGCAAGCTTCGCGCCCAGAGCGTAGGGCACCCCGGTGCCCATGCAGCCGGTGGTGCCCGAGTTCAGCAGCGAGCGCGGGTTGTAGCTCGGGAGCACTGCCCGCGCGACGGCCATGGTCAGCTCGGCATCGACGCTCACATTTGCCTGGCGGGGGAGGACGTCGCGGATTTCGCGCAGGAGGCGGTAGTGGTTGATGGGCGTGGAATCGGAGGACATCTGCTCGCTGATTGCCGCCTCGTTCTTGAGGGCGTCGGTGCGCAGGCCGTCTAGCCAGCCGTTCGCTGTGGCGAGCGTGCGGCCGGCGAGCGCGGCGACCACGGCCTCCACTCCGGCGGCGCAGTCGGCCACCAGGCCGAGTTCGAGGTTGGCGGCGCTGGTCATCTCCTCGGCCACAATGTCGATCTGCGCCAACCGCACGTTGGGGGCGAAGCGCGGGGCGCGGCCGAACTGGAAGATCCAGTTGAAACGCCCGCCGACCATCAGCACGGCGTCGGCCCCGGCGAGGGCGGAGGAACGGGCGGCGTTCATGCACATCGCGTTGTCGTCGGGGACGACGCCGCGGCCCATCGGTGAGGCGACGTACGGGATGCCGAGCCCGACGAGTTGGGTCAGGGCGGCGCCCGCATCGGCCCATGCCGCGCCCTTGCCGATGAGCACCAGCGGCCGCTCGGCCTCGGCCAGCATGGAGGCGATCGCCTGGGCGAGACGCGGGTCGGGGTACGGCAGCGAGACGTCGGGGACGGTCTCCCGCAGCTGGACCGCTTCTTCATCGATGCGGCGACGGACGTACTGGCCAGGGAAGTCGAGGTAGACGCCGCCCGGCCGACCGGACAGCGCCTTTCCGAGGGCAAGGTGGACCATCTCGGGGATGCGTTCGGTACTATCGACCTGTGCCGTCCACTTGCAGCCGGGCTTTGCGAAGGCGACCTGGTCCGCCTCCTGGAAGCCGCCCAGCCCTCGGGAGCGGCCGTCCACGGAGCCGCCGAGGACCACCAGCGGCATGCCGGACTCGGTGGCCACGTGCAGACCGGTGATGGTGTTGATCATCCCCGGCCCAGACCCGGCGACGACAACGCCTGGCTTCTTGCTGATGTAGCCCCAGGCGGAGGCGGCGAAGCAAGCCGACGCTTCGTGGCGGCAGTTCACGACGCGGATGCCTTCGGCTTGCATCCCGGCCATGACCTCGATCATCGGCCCGGCGACCACCCCGAAGGCAGTATCGATGCCCGCCTGCTTGAGCTGCTTCGCGGCCAACCGTCCGCCGTTCACCTCAGTCATGGTGCTTCTCCCCTTTTCGCGAGCGGAGGGCGATCGGCCAACCCTCGCCATTAGCCGCACCCTACAGGCGCGGATGGGGTTCGTCACCGGGGCAGAGACCCGCCCACGGGAGGCGTCGAACGCAAAATCGTGACTCGCACGGTTGCCGTGATACCGTTCGCGGGTGACGAAGGTGCGCGCGGACATCCTGATGGTGGCGAACGGCCTGGCGGAGAGTCGCGAGGCTGCGCAGCGGTTGATCATGGCGGGGCGAGCGCGAGTGGGGACGCTGACGCTGGTGAAGGCGGCGACGATGCTGGCGGACGACGCGCCGATTGTGGTCACCGGGCAAGAGCGCTTCGTCAGCCGCGGCGGGCTGAAGCTGGACGCGGCGCTCGATGAATTCGGCCTGGATGTGCGCGGGCTGGCCTGCATGGACCTCGGTGCTTCGACCGGTGGGTTCACGGATTGCCTGCTGCAACGCGGCGCGGCGAGCGTGCTTGCCGTGGATGTGGGCCGCGCGCAGCTGCATTCGAAGCTGCGCGATGACCCGCGCGTCACGCTGCTCGAGGGTACGAATGCGCGAGAACTCCCGGAAGTCGGGGCGATAGCATTCTTCGTTGCGGATCTGTCGTTTATCTCCTTGCGAAAGGTGTTGCCAGCGGTCGCCGCGCGCTTGACTGTCGGGACTTCGGGCGTGGTATTGCTCAAGCCTCAGTTCGAAGCCGGCCCCGCGGCCGTGCCGCGGGGCGGTGTGATTAAGGACGCGCGCGTCCACGAGCGGGTGCGCGATGAGTTCGTAGCCTGGGCTACGGGCGATGGGTGGGCGATCTGTGGCATCATTGCTTCGCCGATTCGCGGGGGCGATGGCAACCTGGAGTTCCTCGTGCATCTCACTACGCCCGCTGCTGGCCATCCATGTTGAAGCGTGCAGTGATCGTTCATCACCCTTCCAGCGAGGGTGCGGCGGTGTTCGCGAATCAGCTCTTGCTGGAACTTGGCCGCCAGGGCGTTGAAGCGGTGGTTGCCGATGCCTGGGGCGACATCAGCGGCTGCGGGATCGACACCGCCGGGCTGGTGATTTGCATCGGCGGCGATGGCACGGTGCTGCGCGCCGCCCGCATTACGATCCCTCATCGCGTGCCAATCCTCGGCGTAAACATGGGCCGGCTGGGATTCCTCACCGATATGAGCCCGCGCGATTGCTTCAATCACGTCGAACGCATCGTGGCCGAAGATTGGCGGCTGGAGGAGCGGATGATGGTGCGGGGCGAGATCACGGACGGGGTGCGCGCGCCAGTGGTTGAGTACCATGGCCTGAACGACATCGTGATCAGCCGCCGGTCGCCTGGCCGCCCAATTTACGTGGACGTGAAAGTGGATCGCGCGCGCCTCGCGCTCTACCGCTGCGACGGGATCATCGTTTCGACGCCAACCGGGAGCACGGGCTATTCGCTCGCCGCCGGAGGCCCGATCCTCGCCCCGACCGAGCATCACCTGGTGATGACGCCCGTCTCGGCGCACCTGGCGATGGGCCGTTCGCTGGTGCTCCAGCCGGAGTCGGTGGTCGACCTCGAAGTGACCTCGGACCACGGCGCAATCGTCAGCGTGGATGGTCAGGAGGACGTGCCGGTGAGCACAGGCGTGCGGGTCCGCGTGCGGGTCAGCGAGCACACCACACGGTTCGTGCGCTTCCGCGAGCCGTCTTCGTTTTATTCGGACCTGGCCGAAAAGCTCGAGTTTCAAATGTCGAGCACCATGAACCAGCAGCGTGCTTGAACGGGTCCAGATCACGGATTTTGCCGTTGCGCGCTCGGTAGTCATCGAGCCGGGTCCGGGGCTGAACGTGTTTACTGGTGAGACGGGCGCGGGAAAGTCGCTGGTGGTGGACGCGCTTGTGTTTCTCTTCGGCGGGCGGCGTGGGCGTGAGGTCATCGCCACCGGGGCGGAGCGGGCGACCGTGGCAGCAAGGCTGCGGCTCGGCGAGCAGACGCGCACCGTGGAACGCACGATTGCGAACAGTGGCCGAGCCTCGGCGAGAATCGACGGGGAGCCTGCGACCGTCGACCAATTACGCGCGCTGGCCGAGGGGTTGATCGACATTCACGGGCAATCCGAACAGCTGGCGATCTTGCGGCCGGCGGTGCAGCTAAGTGTGCTGGACGCGTTCGCGGGCTTGAACGCCGACCGTGACGGCGTGGCACAGCTTGTACGCTCGCTCCGAGAAATTCGGCGCGAGATTCGAGCCCTTGCCACCGACGCTCGTGAGCGCGAACGTCTGGTGGACCAGCTTCGGTTCGAGACAGTGGAGATCGCGTCGGCCGGGCTGGAAGAGGGCGAAGACGAAGCGCTGCGCGTGGATCAGGCGCGGTTGGGCGGCGCGCGGCGCCTGATCGAAGACGCTTCGCGGGCGCTTGAGGCGCTGGATGGCCCCGCTTGGGGTGAGGCCGTGGCGGCGGTGCGCGCTGTTGGCGCACGTGACGCCTCGGCGGCAAACATGGCGGCGCTCGCCGAGACCGTGGAGGCCACCGTCAGCGACCTGGCGCGCGAGCTTCGACGCTACCGGGAGGCGATCGAAGAGGACCCGGAACGCCTGGCGGCGGTGCAGGAGCGGTTGGACCGCATCGCGCGGCTCTGCCGCAAATATGGCGAGACGGTGCCCGAGGTGGTGGCCTACGGGCTGGCCAGCGCGGAACGGTTGGCCGTGTTGACGAGCGCCGAGTTTTCACTTGGAGCGCTGGTGGCGAAGGAGGCCGCGCTGCTCGGCGAACTGGCCGAGGCTGCTTCCGAGCTCTCGCGAGGGCGACGGGCGCGTGCTGGGGACCTGGTGCGCGCGATTGCCGCCGAGCTCGAGCACCTCGCGATGGGCGGCGCGACGCTCTCTGTGGGGTTCGCCTGCGAGGATGACGCCGAGGGGCCGCCGGCTTCGCTGCCGGACTACGAGATCGTGCTCACGAGCAGCCCGCTCGCCGGCGAGGGCGAGGTCCACCCCCGCGCTTTCAACGAGACGGGCATCGACCGGGTGGAGTTTCTCGCTTCGTTCAACCCCGGAGAATCGCCGCGCCCGCTCTCTGCGGTGGCCAGCGGCGGCGAAACGTCGCGCTTTTTGCTGGCGCTCACCACGGTCCTGGGAAACGCCAGTGAAGCGCGCCTGGAGGTGCTGGACGAGGTGGACGAGGGCGTGGGTGGCCGTGCCGGGGCGCTTGTGGGTGAGGCGCTGCTGCGGCTGGCGGAGCGCCACCAGGTGCTCTGTGTGACGCACCTGCCGCAGGTGGCGGCCTTTGGGCAGCGCCACTTCGTCGTTTCGAAGACGACGGATGGCGAGCGCACGGCCTCGGCGGTGGCCGTGGTCACCAGGGAGAAGCGGGTCGAAGAGCTGGCAGCCATGCTTGGCGGCGTCACCGCGGCGAACCTGGCCGCTGCCGAGGAGTTGCTGCGCGGCGCGGCTCGCTGACCCACAGCTATAATCGCTGCGATGACGCTTTACGTGGCCTACTTCAAGTTCAAGCCCGGGACGAACGTGCTCCAGGGGATGGAGGCGTTCGAACGCCGCAAGACCTTCGAGCACCCCGAGCAGGCGAACGTGATCGGCGAATACTGGGTGAACGCCCCAGAGGACCAACCGCAGGTCGTAGTCGTTTGGGAAGCAGAGAATGAAGGCCCTGGCGACTACTACGATGCCGCCTGGGGCGATATTTTCGACATCACTATCTCCCAGGCGACGCGGCCCGTCTCCGAAATCCCGGACGACATCGGAGAAACGCTGAAATCGCGCGCCTAACCACGGCGGATGGGCCAGGGTCATCTATCGACGGGCACGGGACGAACAGGCGAAGGCGAATGGTGGTTGGCCGGGCCACTTTGGTTAGCGCGGCAGTGAACCCTCACCCCTTGATCCCCTCTCCCACTGCGGAGGAAGAGGGGACGTACGTTGTCGGGGCAGTCGCTACCGGCCCTTGAAGTTCGGTTCGCGGCGCTCAGCGAAGGAGGAGAGGCCTTCCTTGAAGTCCTCGCTCTGGAAGAGCGGCAACAGCTGTAGGTAGATGTGATCCACCGCTGCCTCGAAGCTCTCTTCCATGCCCAGTCGCATCATCCGCTTGGTGGATTGGACGCTAAGGGGGGCGTTGTTGGCGATCTGCGTGGCCATCTTCTTCGCTTCGGTCATCAGGTCGTCGTGCTTGACCACGCGGTTAACGAGACCCAGTTCGAGCGAGCGGTTGGCGTCTAGCACGTCCCCGAGGAAGGCCACCTCAGCTGCTTTCGCCCAACCGAGGAGCCGCGGTAGATACCAGCAGCCACCGCTTTCGGGGAGAACTCCACGCTTGGCGAAGACGGCGCCCATTTTGGCGTGCTCACTCGCGATGCGGATGTCGCACCCGAGCGCGAGGTCCATGCCGTAGCCGGCGGCGGCGCCATTGAGCGCGCAGACGATCGGCTTGTCCATGCGGTTGATCACGATTGGCGGCGAGTTGTGCAGGTCGAAGAGGTTGTAACCGCGGGCGGACTGGAGACTGTCATCGCCAGCGCTCTGAGCTTTCAGGTCCAGGCCGGCGCAGAAGCCGCGTCCCGCGCCAGTGAGGATGACCACGCGCACGCTGCGGTCGATGTTCGCCGCCTGGAGCACGGATGAGAGATTGCCTAGCATGGGGCCGCTGATCGCGTTCAGGCGGTCCGGCCGGTTGAGCGTGATCGTCAGGATGTGGCCGTCCTGCTCAACGAGCAGTTCGTCAGTGGTGGATGTAATGGGCACGGGAACGCCTCCGGGAGTTCAGTTGCCGGGGGAGTGTTGCATCATAGGACGGGCCCCGCAACCGCTCGTTCGGGCTGGTTTCGTCCAGCGATGGAGATGATGACGCCGCCCATACTCATGCCCGCCATGGAACCGCTACTAGGAGGGGAGATCAGCGCCATCGACGAGCTCCTCAACTACGGCTACCGCGCCGCCTGGAAAGTCACCGCGGGCGGCGAACGATTCATGGTCAAGGTTGATCTACGGTCGGGGTTCCAGACTCGGGAAGTGGAGGCGCAAGCGCATGCCCGGTCTGCTGGCGTCCCTGTGGCCGAAGCCGTCCTGTCCCGGGACGGGGATGTGCCTGCACTCGCCATGCGTTGGGTGGAAGGCGGCTCGCTGCGCGGCTGCGCTTCGCTGCGAAGCTGGCAAGCGGCCGGTGCAGTCTTGCGCCTCGCCCACGGCGCCCCGTCGCTCCGGCCGGCGCCGGAACCGCCCGGCGCCTTCGTCGCCGGTTGGCTGAAACGCGAACTCCCGTACCTGGTTGCCCACCATGGATTCGCCGCCGCGGACGCCGAACTCGTCTTGCGCCACGCGGAGCGCCTGCGTCCAACCCTGGACCATGCCACGCCGGCCTGGCTGCATGGGGATTGCCAGGCAGCCCACTTTCTCCTCGAGCCCGCCGGCGACCGCATCGCGGCGGTGCTCGATTGGGCCGATGCTCACGAGGGCGACCCGGTGATGGACTTTGCGGTGCTCACGCTCTTCGATAGGGAAGCGCTGCTGGCCGTGCTCGACGGGTATGAAGCGTCCGGAGAGTTGCGTGACCGGGTAGCACTCAGTCTCCCGCTGTACAGGGCAGCGCGAGGGGCTGGGGCAGTCCGCTGGCTGGACGCACATGGCTACCCTGAAGAGAGGTGGCCGTTGGATGCCCTGCGCCAGGTAGCCGCGCTTGAGGCTGCCCGCTGACAGGTGAGTGGCCCGACGCGCCTGGCTCCGCGCAACCGTCGCGCGGCTTACTTCAGCAAATATTCGTGGAGTGTGAGGCCGCTGTCGTGCACTTTTCGTGCGGCGTCCTTGCCGAGGTAGCGGATATGCCAGTCTTCGCGAGCGTAACCTGTGACCTGCTCGGTGCCCGGCGGGTAGCTGACGATGAAGCCGTATTTCCAGCTGTTCTGCGCCAGCCAGGTCGCCTCCGGAGTGCCGTTGAAGCCTTCGAACGAGGCCGAATCACTTGCTACGTCCGTGGCTGTGCCCAGCTGGTGTTCACTATGGCCTGCTCGAGCACTGGTGCGGTCGGCGTACTCCTGGCCCCCCGCGGCGACGTTGCCGCGATACGTTTCTACCTGAGTGCTGTAGCTGCGATAGCTGCTCGAGGCGAAGAGTTTGAAGTTATCCTTCGCGGCGGCGGCGACGAGTTCGACGAACGCGTTCTTGGCCTCGGCGCGCATTAATTGCGTGCCGCCCTGGCTGGCGGAGGCCGGGACGGCCACCAGGTCCGCGGGCTCGCAATCGGAGGCCAGGCGGTGGTTCTTATCCAGCGGCACAAGGATGTTGTTGCAGGCCAGGATCGGGGTGTTGTCCACCTCCCCCGGGCCGATCGTGGCTGGCGAGTTGGTTGCCGAAGGGGTCGTGCCCGTCGCCTGGGTGGGACTCTCCGTCTGACCGGAGGCCGTTGCTGTTGGCGTGGGGTTGGAGACGGCGCCGGTCGGTGGCGTTGGGCCGGGGCCATCGCCGCCGAGCTTATCCGCTACCACCAAAAGCAGGACGATGAAACTGAGCGCCAGCACCGCCAGCGCCGCGACGAAGATTGGAAGCCATGGGCTACGGGTGCTGGTTGCTTCAAGCTCGCGTTTCTCACGCTTCGCTGTTCGCGATGCATCTACCATCCCTTCGATCATACCCGCCAGGGGAGTTCTGGCCTACGCATTTACGCATTGAGGCGCGGCTTGAGACGAGGATCGGTAAGGACGTCGTCTTCGAACGCGCGCAGCAAGGCGTTCGTGATCTCGGGGCGTTCGAGTTGGAAGAAGTGCCCGGCGCCGGCGATCGGCTCCTGCCGGACGAAGGTTGCGAGGTCGCGGAGCAGGTTCGGTTCGCCTAGCGGCTGTTCGGCCCAGAAGGCCATGAACGGCTTCGCATCTGCGAGGCGAATGAGTTCCGGCAGGGCGTCAGCGAGGCGTTCGCCCTCTTCAAGCATGCCGGCGGCAACCCCCGCGTCGCAGGTCAGCATCATCGCCCGGACGTCGGCGGCGAGTTCTTCGGGCGTGGATTCGATGAAGAAGCTCTCAATGAAGCCCTGGACGGGGTCCATCGAACCGGCTTCGCGCAGTGCGGCGACGGTGCTCGGCCAGCGGCGTGGGGCGCCCCGTTCGAGCGGTGAATCTCCGGTGACCACGCCGGCGACCAACTCCGGGTGAGCCTGATTGAGGCAGAGCGCCACGACCCCGCCGAGGCTGTGCCCGACGATGATCGCTGACGGAAGTGCGAGCGAGCAGATCACGTTCGCCACGTCTTCGGCGGCGGTGAACACGTCGTAGGGCGGCACTGCTTTGGATTGGCCGCGGCCGCGAAGATCGACGGAGATGCAGCGGTGGTCGCGCTTCAGGTCTTCTACCTGCGGCTGCCAGGCGCTGCTATCGCAAGCCCAACCGTGGATAAAGACGAACGGCGTACCCGTGCCGCTGCCCTGGTCGCGAAAATGGATGAGGGTCTCGCGCGGGTTCACCGCCGCCAAGGGAGGGGGCCCCCGCGCTTCTTCGCCTTCTTCTTTCGCCCAGCGAGACGGCTGGCGATGAACAGCGTGGCGGCCAGCATCTTCGAGGCCGACGAGCGGCTGGATTTGACCGCGCGCTTGCCCTTCTTCGCGAGCTTCTTGCGGTCCACGGAGACGGGCGCGGCAGCCGCGGCGTTCCGGGAGGCCTCCGTGAGGGCGGCTACAGCATCCCCGGCGGCTTTTCGCGCGCGTTCGAGATCGACATCCTGCACCACCTGGCGGGCGCGTGTCGCGCCGCGTTGCCCTACCAGCGAAAGCTCGCTGACCAGCGCCGATGCACGTTCTCGGGCCTGCTCAAGGTCCATCGCGGGGAAAGAAACCGGAGGGATACTTGTCCCGGCAGCTCTGGCCCGCCCTCGAACTGAATCGCGACGCTTCTTCTCTACGGAGCGCTTCCGCAGGAAGGCCCCCGCACCGGCGAGCGCCACCACCGCTCCGATGCCTGCAAGGACGAACGTCAGCGTGCCCGGACCGCGCCTGCGCTGCGCTTCGTGCTGTTCGACCAGGCGGTCGAGGGGCGGAGGTTCGGAGGCGGCAGCAGCCGCGAACTGCCCCTTTTCGAGGTCCGAAAGGAACTCACGGACCGCCGCGGTGAACTCATCCGGGTTGTCGCCAGGGACGCTATGGCCAGCAGCAGGCACCGTTACGAGCCGTGCTCGATCCATCTCGCGGGTTGCGCGCTCCGCGGTTTCGGCGCTCAGCACGTCGCTCTCGGCGCCACGCACCAGCAGAGTGGGCACCCGCACGTCACGGAAGAGCTGCCAACTCTGGTCGTTGCTCAGTTCGGAACCGATTTTCAGGCCGCTCTCCTTGTCGCGGAAACGCTTATCGAACTTCCACGTCCACTTGCCGGACTCGGCGAGCTTCAGACGATGACGCATGCGCTCGCGGATATTCTCCATCGTGCGGCGCTGGTTGAAACGGTGAGCGAGCTCGACGAACTCTTCGAATTCGAGTTCATCCGGCCCGCGGGTGAAGCGCACAATGTTATCGACGCCTTCCTTGGCGGATTCCGGGCCGACATCGACGAGCACCAGCGCCCGCACGCGCTGCGGGTAAGTGTTCGAGTACGAAACGGCGTTCAGCCCGCCCATGCTGTGGCCCACGAGGATGAAGCGCTCCAGGCCGAGCGACTCGCGGAAGCCTTCCAGATCCTGGACGAAGGCCTCGCGGGAGTAATCGCCGTCCGGCGACCAATCGGAATCGCCGTGACCGCGCTGGTCGATGGCGAGCAGGTGGTAGTGGTCCTGCATGCGTTCGGCGAACTCATCGAACATGTGTCCGGAGACGCCGAAACCGTGGACCATGACGACAGCCGGGGCGTCCGCGTCGCCCCATTCCTGATAGTGCAGTTTGAGGTCGCGGACGAAAACGTCGCGTTCGAGATATCCGGTTGTGACCATGTGGCCTACCTCCAGGAGATCGCCCGGCAGCGAGCGCGAAGCGGAGATCAATCATAGCACCGGGAGCGGGGGAGGTACGGGCCGGGCGTGAGTTGGTCCGAATTCGGCGGCGGCGGCCTGTTTGGTCCACGGGCGCGGTCCTACGCGAGGTGCGGCACACCCTGTTCGGCGAGCAACTGGTTGTAGTGCCGGACTACGCTGTCACCCTGGTAGGCCCAGCCTCCTCCCGGGTTGAAAGAGTAGTTGTAGGCGGCGCGGACGGCGTTTTCGCCACTGAAGCCCGCCTTGTCTCCGGCGTGCCACGCCTCGGCGAGCCCGCGCGCGCCGCGGTCGGCGTTCGTTTCTGGGTCGTAGCGCGTATCGCCCATGCCCGCGCCGTAGCCCTGGTCGTGAAGTTGGAAGAGACCAACTGAGTGGCCACTGTCTCCCACCGCATCCGGACGGCCGCCGCTTTCCGAGAGCATCACTGCCTTGAGGAAGAGGGGCGGTAC
>JBDSJC010000151.1:0-11601 GCA_039917655.1 Tepidiformaceae bacterium | reverse complement strand
CACGTCAAACGGAACGCGGCCCTTCCTCCTGGTGGGCATGATCAGCACGCCGTCCAAGAACGAGGTAACGACCGCCCGCCGCCAGTCGAGCGTGCCCTTCGCCCATGTCTTCAAAGACGTCCGTGACTTCCCAGTGCCGGTGCTGCGCAAAGGCACGGCAGTCTGCCAGTTGGCGGGCGATCGCAGTTTGAGTACCGTCGGCATCGACAGAGATGCGGGCGTAAAGTCCGACGCGGACGGGTTCGGATTCTCTCTTAGGAGCCATGGCCTGAATGGTGAGGTGACATACAAAACGCTTATGCCAGGAGGAGAGGGGAGACAGGCGGTTCGGCTCAGGCCGCCAACTAGCGCTTGCTTTCTTCCCGTAGTCATTAGCGCGGGAGGCCGAGCCCGCGGGTGGCGATGATGTTTCGCTGGACCTCGCTGGTGCCGCCGGCGATCGTGCGTGGGACGGTTGTCAAGTACGTGAGTGCGAACTGCCCCTGGAGGCGCGCGAGCGGCGAACCCGGCATCAGCGCCCCAGAGAGACCGAGCGTGGAGAGCCCGAAGGCGGCGATGCGTTGGTCCAGTTCGCTGAGGAAGAGCTTGAGCAGGCTCGCCTCCTTGTTCGGGACGCAGCCGCCTTCGAGGATGCTGGCGACGCGAAAGCTGAGCATCGCCGCGACCTCCGTTTCGATTCGCAGCTCCGCGAGCCGATGGTGACGCTCAAGAGTACGGACGGAGGGAGTGTCGCGAAGGTGGGCCACCAGTTCATCGACGGTCCGGCGAGCGCCGCCTGCGTTGGCGATGTTTGAGCGCTCGAGGTCCAGCGTGGTGGTGGCGTGGTACCAGCCGCGGTTCACTTCCCCGAGCAGGGCGTCAGCCGGCATCCGCACGTTGTCGAAAAAGAATTGGCCGAAGCCCGCGCGTCCAGCCATGTTGCGGAGCTGCTGGAAGCTCACGCCGGGAGACTTCAGGTCGAGCAGGAAGTAGCTGATGCCACGGTGCTTGGGCGCCTCCGGATCGGTGCGGGCGAGCAGGTACATCCAATCGGCGTAGTGGCCGCTGCTCGTCCAGATCTTCGTGCCATTGAGGATCCAGTCGTCGCCGTCGCGGACAGCGCTAGTTTGGAGTGAAGCGAGATCCGAGCCGCTGCCGGGCTCGCTGAACCCCTGGCACCAGACCACGTCCCAGTTAGTGATGCCGGGGAGGTGCCGTGCCTTCTGTTCGGCCGTGCCGTACATCTGGATGGTTGGGCCGGCGTAGCCAACGGCCGGGCCGCGCGCTCCGTTCGGGGCCCGCCAGTAGGCCATCTCGTCGCCAAAGACGAGTTGTTCGACCGCTCCGAGGGCCAAGCCACCATACTCGCGCGGCCAAGCGGGGGCGATCCAGCCCTTCGCCGCGAGGAGCTTGTTGAACGCCCGCAGGCGAGGCGGGTCCTCCTCCTCGGAGTAGGGGAAGGCCTCCATTTCGGGCTTCATGACACCGCCCAGCCACGAACGCACCTCGTCTCGGAGGGCGAGCTGGGAGCTGGTGAGACGGAAATCCACGGCGCGAGTATAGCGGCTGTCGGCGGCAGGCCGACTACCTTCGGGCGGCGGTCAACTGGTCGAGTACGGGCAGGGCATCCTCGAGGCGGCTGATGCGATGGATGTTCGGGCCTTCGAGCCAGCGGTTGCGCCACCAATCGACGAGGAACACTGCCGGCACCAACTCGGCCAGCCACTGCGCGGTGTGCGCGTCGTCCTCGAAATGGGCGAGGGGCCGGAGTTCGGCCACGCGGCGCGCTTTGAACTGGGCGGGCTTCTCTCGCCAGTCCTGGCGCAGGTTGAGCGGGATCTCCAGCCCGATGTTGTTGCGAAACCAGGACGCGGTGTACGCGGAGGCATCGGTTGAGCGGGCGGACACGACCTGGCATTCGAACCGTTCGCTCAACAGCCGCAGCCCATCGCCGGCGCCGGGCATTGGCTTGCGCCCGGCGTAGCGCCACCGCTCCGTCAGCCAGAGCGCGTTGCGCGTACCCGCGCCTTCGCGGCTTTTGTTCTGGCCCTTGCCCGGGTTGATGCCGAACGGCGGCCGGCAGATCACGCCATCGAGGTCGAAGGTGAGCAGGGGGCGGGGTTCGGGAGTCATACAGCGATCGTACGCGCTGGCGCATAGCCGTTCGAACGGTGACTGTTTGGCCCTCATGGACCTCCTCCCGGCACTCGGATTGATGGCTGCGGCGTTCGTTGCCGGGGCGATCAACGCGGTCGCGGGCGGAGGGTCGCTGGTGAGCTTTCCGGCGCTGGTGGCGGCCGGATACAGCGCCAAGACGGCGAACGTGACGAACACGGTCGCTCTCTGGCCGGGCTATCTCAGCGGGTCGTTCGGTTACCGTGGAGAACTGCGGACCCAGCGCAAACGGATGATCGCGCTCACCGCGCCGAGCATCGGCGGAGCGGTCGCCGGGTCGGCAATCCTGCTGCTCACACCCGCAGGCGCGTTTGACGTGATGGTACCGTTCCTCATCCTGTTCGCCTGCGGGCTGATGGCGACGCAGGAACGTCTCGCGCGCTTCGCCGTCGCCCACCGCCTCACTTCCCAGGGCGAGGACCACGTGCCCCTGACGCTCATCGGCGGCGTCTTCCTGCTGGCCGTCTACGGCGCCTACTTTGGGGCCGGGCTAGGGATCATGACGCTGGCGGTACTGGGCATCCTTCTGCCAGACAACATCCAGCGTTCGAACGCTCTGAAGGGCTTGCTCTCTCTGCTGATTAACGCCGCCGCGGTCCTGTACTTCGCGTTATTCGGCCCGGTGCGGTGGGCGCCAGCGCTGATTATGGCGGTGGGAGCACTGGCGGGCGGGTACCTTGGCGTCGGCGTCGCGCGGAGGCTTGGCCGCGGGCCGTTGAAAGTCGCGGTCATCAGTTATGGAGTGCTGGTGGCGGCCATACTGTTCTACCGGCTGTTCTAGCGGTGGGGCGATTCGCGGCTGGCCGTCGCCGCTGGGTATAATTCGCAAACCCACCCACCCAGGAGTCTGCCCGTGCTCTTTTCCGTCCGCCTGGTTTCGCGCCAGCCCCACGAAGTTGCCCCCGACGCCTGGCAAAGCATTGTTTCGGACCAGTTGCGGGCAATCAAAGGACACTACGACCAGGGGAAGATCCGGGCGATCTACCGCGAGACCGGAGTTGGGGTGCTGGCTGTCTACGACGCTGCCGATGCGCGCGAGATGGACCAACTGCTCGCTGGGCTACCGATGGCGCGCTTCTTCGCTCAGGTAGAGGTGCACCCGTTGTGGGACATGGCGCCTACCCTGCAGGAGTTATAGGGACGTGATGTCCGAAGTGCTCCCGGATGACTTCAAAGGGGCGCTGGGATCGTGGGCGGCCGGTGTGACCGTGGTCAGCACGAAGCTCGACGGGCAGGTGTACGGCATCACGGTTTCGAGCTTCTCATCGCTCTCGCTCGACCCGCTCCTGGTGCTGGTAAGCATACAGAACAGCAATGCCCTGGCGGCGATGATCCCGCAGTCGAAGGTTTTCGCGGTGAGCATCCTTGCCGACGACCAGGAGGCTGTCTCGAACGCATTTTCAAAGTCCGGGAGGGAGCCAGGAGCAATACTTGGCGAGGATGTGCCGACACTGGACTGGCACACCGGCAGCCCGATCGTTACGGGCGCGGTCGCGCACCTCGATTGCCATCTGGAGAGCGCCATCCAGGGTGGTGACCACACGATCATGATTGGCAAGGTGGTCGGGGCCGCCTTCGATGCCAGCAAAGAGCCGCTGATCTACTTCCGGCGGCGTTACCGCGGCCTGGCGGATTGAACGTGCCGAAGCGGCCACAATCGAACCCTAGGCGTATCCGCTCACTTTGCGCAATTCCGCACAAGCGCGGTAGTATCCGGACTCGGAGGGTCTGACCTGTGTCACCTGCGCTCGCGTTCCTCGGCATTTCAATTCTCGGTACCTGGGGCCTGGCTTCGATCGGGCTGATCGCGGGCGGCATCATCATGCTGTTCTTCCCGGGCGACCCAACGACCTCCTCGAGCAGCACGCTCGGCGGCATCATCCTGATCGCGGCTGGCGTTATGTCCGCTGGACTGATGCAGTTGACGCTGGCCCCACTCCTTGGCCTTGACCCACCGATCCCAACGCGCGCCAAGAACATCCTCCCGTTCGCGAAGCTGACGAAGTGGACGAAGGCCGGCAATATTCGCGATTTTCCGGACGGGACTCCGAAGGAAGTGCGCCTGCGCAGCCAGCGGATCCTGATCATCCGCCAGGGAGACACAGTCGCGGCGACGACCGCGCTCTGCTCGCACGCAAGGCTTCCGATGGCCGGTCTGCCGGGTTCACCGATTAAGCCCGTGCCCATCCAGGACGGCTGCGTCACCTGCCCGTTCCACGGAGCGAAGTTCGAGGTGACCACCGGCAAGGTGGTTCGCCAACCATTCGACAGCGCATTCAACAACGACCACCCGTTCCTCGGCCGGCTGCAGTCCAAGCTGTTCCGCGCCCTTTCTGCGCCGCCCACACCTTCGTTCGTTCCGAAGCCGAGCATGAAGGCGGAAGACATGCAGACCTACCCGGTGAAGATCGAGAGTGGCGAGATCCTGGTGGGCCTCCCCAAGTAGGAGGCGCTACCCGGTGAGTGAGCGATCGGGCATGCTTACCGGCATGTCCGACGATCTCCTGGGGTGGCGGGACAAGTTTCCGATCCTCGCGACCAAGACGTACCTGATCAACAACTCGCTCGGCGCGATGCCCGCGAGCGTGCGCGACTCCCTCGCCGAGTATGCGGACCTGTGGGCGACAGAGGGGGTGGTTGCGTGGGATACCTGGCTGCCGGAAGTGGCGAACGTGGCGGCCATCCTCGAGGACATCGTCAACGCCCCTCGCGGCTCGATGACCATGTTCCAGAACGTGACGAACGCGCTGGCGGCTGTCCTTTCGTGTCTCGAAGTGGAAGAGCCGCGCAACCGGATCGTGCACTGCGCCGGGGAGTTCCCGACGGTCGAATACTTGCTGGACAGCCAGCGGCGGGTGGGCGCCGAGGTGGTGCGGGTAGGCGATGACCCGCTCGTCTTCCCGGCAGACTCCCTGCTCAAGGCGATCGATGAGCGCACGATGCTCGTAGTCCTGTCGCACGTCCTCTTTCGCACGTCAGAATTGATCGATGTGAGGCCGTTCGTGGAGAAGGCCCGCAGCGTCGGTGCGCTGGTGGTCCTCGATGCCTATCAGTCGATGGGCGCCGTGCCGTTGGACGTCACAGCCATGGATATCGACCTGCTCGTCGGAGGGTCGGTGAAATGGCTCTGTGGGGGACCGGGAGCGGGCTACCTTTACGCGCATCCGCGGCTGATCGAGGACTTGCGGCCACGGGACGCCGGGTGGTTTTCGCACATCCGGCCGTTCGGCTTCGAACCGCCGCCGATCGAGTATGCCGAGGGGATTGCCCGGTTTATAGGGGGCACACCTAACATGCCGGCCTACTACCAGGCGCGCGAAGGCTACAAGATCATCCGCGAGGTGGGAGTGGGCGCCATCCGCGAGAAGGCACGACGGCAGACCCAGATCCTTTTCGACGGGGCCAAAGTGCGCGGGTTCACGGTGAACTCGCCGGAGGCGTTCGAGCAGCGCGGAAACCACGTGACGATCGACTTCCCAGGGGCGGAGCAGGTGAAAGCGGAACTCATTCGCAGGGGCTTCGTCATCGACTACCGGCCAGGCGCGGGGATCCGTGTGGCCCCGCATTTCTACACGGACGACGGCGAGTGCGCGGCAATTCTTGAAGAGATCGATAGCATCCGGCGGGGCAGCTAAGGGCAGCCTAGCCGTATTTGAAAAAGCCGCGTCCAGTCTTGCGTCCGAGGTGACCAAGGGAGACCAGGCGGCGGAGAAGCGTCGGCGCTTTGAAGCGCGGCTCCCCGTACTCCTCGAACATGCTCTCGGCGATCAGCTGGAGGGTATCGAGGCCGATCAGGTCGGCGGTGGCCAGTGGACCCATGGTGTGGTTGAGGCCCACCTTGCAAGCGTTGTCGATGTCTTCGGCGGTCGCCACGCCGCTGTCCAGCAGGTGGATGCCATCGAAGATGAACGGCACCAACAGCCGGTTGGCGATGAAGCCGGGAGTGTCTTTGACCTGCACGGGGACGCGGCCGAGCGTTTCGCAGAGCCGCATGGCGTCCGCCAGGGTGGCCTCGGTTGTGCTCGCGGTGGAAACGATCTCGACGAGCTTGAGGGCCCAGGGGGGGTTGAAGAAATGCAGCCCGATGACACGTTCGGGGCGACCGCTGGCAGCCGCGAGGTCGCTTAGCGGAAGCGAGCTCGTGTTGCTCGCCAGCAGGGCCTCCGGGCGGCAGACGGCGCCAAGGCGCTTGAAGATGGCGCTCTTGATTTCGAGGTCTTCGACCACCGCCTCAATGACGGCGTCCGACTGTTGGAGCGAGGCCAGCGTCTCCCAATCGGAGGCGCCAGTGATGCGCGCACAGGCTGCCTCACAGTCCGCCGCAGCGATGCGCCCGCGTTCCGCTTCGCGCTCAAGGCGTTTGCGAATCGCGGCGATGCCAGCATCGACGCGCGGCTGGTCGATGTCCAGAAGGGTGACGACGAGGCCGCTGTAGGCCGCAACCTGGGCGATACCGCTCCCCATGAGCCCGGACCCGATGATGCCGATGGACTGGACTCGCACGGGGCGTACCACCTTTCTGGACTATCTATCCATAGCCAAAATCCAGTGTATCGCGGTGGTCGCTAAGCGGCGCGCGCCGAGAGCGCTCATGCTAAACTCGGCGTACTGGAGACACGCATTGTCCGAACCTGAACATAGCCTGATTACCGACGAACACCGGGCGCTCATCGGCGTCAAAAGCGAGCCCGTTTCAGTCACCGTCAACGAAATCGATGCGCGGCGCATGCGCGATGTGCTGGGCGATTCAGACCCGCGCTACGCCGACGGGACGGGCATCGCGCCGCCCTACATCATCGCGATGTTCAACAATGGGCCGAACCGCCGCGGGCCGTTCATCCTCCCCGGGGGGTTGCTCACACAGCAGGAGTGGAAGTTCAGCCGCGCGATCCGGATCGGCGAAACGCTCAACGCCGTTTCGCAGGTGTTCGATATCCGGGAGCGGTTGGGTGGGCGGTACGGCTACAGCGTCCTTCTCACTTCGGGCACCGACTACTACGACGCTGCGGGAGAGCATGTCGCCGCGGCGATGACGACGATCACGCAGTTCGACCCCAAAGCGGGCAGAAAGGGCGACGAATGACGCAGATCTACTACGAAGACGTAAACGTGGACGACGAACTCCCGACGGTGGAGCGGACGCCCACGACAGACATGGCGATTGACTTCTTCGGGCGCGACAACCCGACGAACCCGGCGTTCAGCGACATCGAAGCGGGCAAGCGCATGGGAGTCGGGGGGGCGCTGGTCCCGGGGATGCTGAAGATCGCCTGGATGACCCAGTTCGTGAGCGACTGGGCCGGTCCGGAGTCGCGGGTTTCGAACCTGCGCGTGGCCTACCGCCGCCCGGATATTGCAGACAAGCCACTGACGCTTTCTGGCCGGATCGTCGATAAGCGCGATGACGGCGGCAAGAAGATCGTGGAGCTTGAGGTGGTGACGCTGGCCGGCGGCGAGCCGAGCGTCCGCGGCAACGTCCAGGTGCAGTTGCCCAGCCGGGCCTGATTCCGGTGATCGAATGAGTGAACGCGAAGCTGTTGCGCAGGCGATGGCCTTTTTCGAAGCAACCGATGACATCGTCCTGCTCCACCAGGCGCTGGGAGAGGTTGCTCCGCGGGCGAAGAAGATGGTGGCTCAGTTCCTCGGGCGGGGGACCGAGGAGGCGATCCCGCCGCCAGCCGACCTGCGACCCGCGCGCCAGCTGGCATCGAAGGAGCAGGCGCTGAGGACGCTGAAGACCACCTCGGACTTCGCTCTGCTGCAGGTGCTCGCGCGTTCCATTGGCCGGAGGATTGAAGCTGTTGAGATCGCGGCGTCCGCCGAGTTTCCAGAGGGCGCGCATGTGATGGTGCCTGCGCACGCCACGTTCCCGCCGTCTGGCGCTTCGCTGCGGGGCACGGTCGAGGGCACGGGGACGATGCTTCGCGTGCTGCTGGACAACGGCGAGACGTGGAGCGGCCCGCCGAGCCTCGCTCGTTTGGCCTGAGCAAGGCTATTTGGCTGCCAGCAGGTCCCGGCCCTCAAGGTAGGCCACTATCCGCGCGAGGCTTAGGTCAACGCTCTCCGCTCCCGTTTCGCAGCGCACCTCCGGTGATTCGGGTGCTTCGTACGGGTCATCCACGCCGGTGAATCCGGGTCGGTTTCCAGCACGCGCTTCCGCGTAGAGGCCCTTCACGTCGCGCGCCTCACACTCTGCGACAGAGGCCCCAGCGAACACCTCGACGAACGCCGAGCCATCGCGTTCGACCAGTGCGCGATTCTGGTCGCGGATGCCGCGATAAGGGGAAATCGCCGCGGTGATCACGGCCACGCCGTTGCGGGCGAGCAGATTCGCGACAAAGCCGATGCGCAGCACATTCGTGTCGCGGTCCTCTTTGCCAAAACCCAGCCCTTTCGAAAGGTTGGTGCGGACAACGTCGCCGTCGAGCACCTCCACGCTCAGACCGCGCGCTCGGAGGATGGGCGCGAGTGCTTCCGTGAGGGTGGATTTTCCGGAGCCGGAGAGCCCCGTGAACCAGACGACAAATCCCGTTTCGCTGCGCACTGCGTACCTTTTCCTCGTCGAGATATGTTGCGTTGTGCGAGGGCGAGTTCGCGCTTTCGCGGTCGGACTAGTCCTCAGTTGAGAAAGTGAGCGAGCGTTCGTTGACCATTGGCCCCTCACCCCCTCTCCCTCTCCCACTGTGGAGGGAGAGGGGAGAAAGGCGGTTCGGCGCAGGCGCCCAACTAGCGCTTTCTTACTTAGCGTAGTACTAGGTGTGCAATCCGCACTCGTCTTTTTCGAAGCCTTGCCAACGGCCCGCGCGGCCCTGGACCCCGGGCAACGTGCAGTTGTAGCAGCCGATGCTCGTGTAGCCCTGGTCCAACAGCGGGTTGTACGGAATCTTGTTCGCCAGGATGTATTCCCAGGTCTGCTTTTCGGTCCAGTTGGCCAGCGGGTTGAGCTTGACGACGCCGAACTTGGCGTTCCAAGAGACGATCGGCGTACCGCTGCGTCCTTCGGACTGATCGCGTCGCAGGCCGCTGACCCACGCGGTCTTGCCTTCGAGGGCGATGCGATTCGGGGCGATCTTGCGGATCTCGCAGCAGGCGTCCGGGTCGCGCATCCAGAGCGCGGAGCCAAACTGTGCTGTCTGCTGTTCGTGGGAGAGCGCGGGCTTGTAAACGTTGAGGTTGGTCAGCCCCAGGGCGGGCACTGACTGGCGCATGGTCTCTTGCGTCTCTTCGAACAGGTAGTCGGTATCGAGCACGAAGACGTGCACGTTCGGCTTTAGCTGCGCGACCATGTGGAGAATGGCCATGCCGCTGGCGCCGCCAAAGCTCGCCCCGACCGAAAGACCGTCCCCGAAGGTCTCAACCGCCCATCGGACGGTTTCTCGCGGGTCAGCAGACTCGAACCCGGCGCTGATGCTGGCGAGTTCGGATTCGGAGTGGACGGGGGCAACAGGCATGGGGCACCATAGATGAGTGATTCACTCGACTTTATCAACAATACGTCTTGCCGACAATCGGCCGTGGCGGTAGAGTCGAACCATTCTCACCGCTTTCGGCCGCCCCCGGACCCCAGAGAGGACCCTCTTGCCATGGCAAACACTGAAACCATCGTCTACACCGATCAGCCAGGCCGGGTGCTTCCTGTGCTTGAGCGTGAACTCGAAGACTTTACCACGGAGGCGACCCGCTTCCTCAACGGGGAGTGGGAGACCGAAGCGCAGTTCATCGGATTCCGTCTGAAGCAGGGCGTGTATGGCCAGCGGCAGCCCGATGCCCAAATGATTCGCGTCAAGCTGCCGTTCGGCGGGGTCACGCCGGACCAAATGGACGCCTTCGGCGAGGTTACGGAGCGGTTCACCCCGCTGCGCAAGGGCCACATCACTACCCGCCAGAACTTTCAGCTCCACCACATCCCGTTGAAGAAAGCCGCCGAGGCCCTCTTCGTCCTGGGCAAGACGGGACTTTCGACCCGCGAGGCGTGCGGCAACACCGTACGCAACGTCACGGGAGATCCGTTCGCCGGCGTGAACGCGGACGAACTGTTTGACCCCACGCCGTGGGCGGGAGCGTTTGCCCGGTTCTGGCTTCGCAATCCGCTCTCGCAGCTACTCCCTCGCAAATTCAAGGTGGCGTTCAGTTCGAACGACAGGGACGAGGCGATCACTGGTCTGCACGACCTCGGGTTCATACCACGCATCGAGGACGGCGTGAAGGGCTTCAAGATCGTGGTCGGGGGCGGCCTGGCGATCATGCCGCGAAACGCTTATGTCCTGCGCGAGTTCTCGCCGATGGATGAGTACCTGAAGATTTCGGAGGCGGTCGTGCGCATCTTCGAAAAGGCAGACGAGCTGCGAAAGAACCGTGCGAAGGCGCGCCTGAAGTTCCTCGTGGACCGCGTGGGGATCGAGGAGTTCAAGCTGATGGTGGACGATGAGTTGAAGGGAGACTGGGCGACCAAGAACTTCAGCCCGGAGCGCCTGCTGTTCGTGGATGACGAGGAAGCGACCGCGCCGGCGCGAAAGCAGTTCTACGATCAGCCGAACGGCGACGGCCGCGAGTTCACGACGTTCGCGACGTCGAACGTGAAGGCACAGAAGCAACAGGGGTTTAGCACTATCGAAGTGAAGGTCACGCGCGGGGACCTGAAGCCCGAGCAGTTCCGCGGTCTGGCGCAGATCATGCGCGACTACTGCGGGGGCCGGGCTCGCACGACGATTCAGCAGAACATCGTCCTCCGCTGGGTGCGCGATGAGAGCCTCTACGAAGTCTTTAAGCAGCTCAAATCACTTGGCCTCGCGGATGCGGGCGCGCACACGATTACCGATGTGCTGAGCTGCCCCGGGACGGATAGTTGCAAGCTTGGGATCACGAGTTCAATGGGGCTGAACGCGGCCATCCAGGCGCGCGTGGAAGCGATGAACGTCACGGACTCGCTGACGAAAAAGATCCACATCAAGATGAGCGGCTGCCCGAATAGCTGCGGCCAGCACCACATCGCGAACATTGGGTTCCACGGTGCGGCGATGAAAGTTGGCCCGCAGCAATTGCCCGCGTACCACGTCTTCATGGGGGGCGCGTACGACAACGGGACGATGCGCATCGCGACGCAGCTCAAGCTGCGGCTGCCCGCCAAGAATGGCCCGGAGGCTGTTGAACGCTTTGTGGCAGTCTACGAATCCAACCGGACGGCTGGCGAGGTCTTCAACGATTGCTTCGACCGCATCGGTGCGGCGCCGTTCGAAGCAGCGGTGAAAGAGCTCACGCTTCCCGGCGATTTCATCGACGAGAACAAGAACATGTTCATCGACTGGAACCGGCTGGAGCTCTACGAGCTTCAGCGCGGCGAAGGCGAGTGCGCGATCTAGGCCTCAGGCCTGTCGGCTGAGCGCTCAGGCCCGATCGTGAAGCGCGGACCACGATTCGGCGAGCGGCCGGCCGCCGTTTGCGGCGCAC
>JBDSJC010000150.1:0-5916 GCA_039917655.1 Tepidiformaceae bacterium | reverse complement strand
GCGCTCGAACGGCCGGGCTTCGGGCTCTCGGATTTTCAGCTGGGCCGGAGCATCGCTGCCTGGCCCGCGGACGTGCTTGAGGCGGCCCAGCACCTAGGTTGCGAACGGTTCGCGGTCCTCGGATTCGGGGCGGGCGGGCCGTACGCCCTGGCCTGCGCCGCGATGTTGGGCGAGCAGCTCATCGCCGTGGCCGCGGTCAGTAGCGTCGGACTACCGGGAAGCGCGCCACCAGGCCGGCTTCGCTCCAATGTCGAAGCGGCGTTGACCAGCTTGCTCGCGCGGAGGGCGCCGGGACTGTACGTCCGGCGACTTGCCCGAAACCTCACCGCTGCCGACCGGGCGATCCTCTCGCGGCCCGCGGCGCGCGCCGTGCTGCTCAAGGGCGTGCGGGAGGCGTTTCGGCACGGGTCGCGCGCAGTCGTGGATGACGTAGCGCTAATGGAGCGGCCATGGGGCATCGATTTCGCCGCGCTGCCAACGACGGTAAAGCTCTGGCACGGGGAGGATGACCGCACCGTCTCAGCTGCGGAGGCGCGAACCCTCGCCTCCGCGATTCCGGGCTGCTGGGCCACCTTTGTCCCAAGCGCCGGGAGCCTCTGGCTGCTGGAAAACGCTGGCGACGTGCTCGGTGGATTGTTCGGCGAGTACCCGTGAGGTGGTTTTCGAAGACGAAGCATTGCCTTGCGGTACGATTCGTCCATGCACCTCCAGCCGCCAATCACCACCGTCCTCCTGGATGTCGATGGCACGCTGCTCGATACGCGCGAGTTCATCCTCCAGGCGTTCGAACACAGCATCGCGAGGCACGGCCTTACGTACCCAGGGCGCGACCACATGGCGGCGCAGGTGGGCCTGCCACTGGAACAGATCTACGCCGCCATCCGGGCGGACCTCGGGCCGGACCTGGTAGAGGCCCACCGTTCGTTTCAGGAAGGGCACCAGCACCTGGCTGTCGCCTTTCCGGGAACGGCCGGCACGCTGACGCTGCTCCGCCAGCGGGGGTTACAGCTCGCGGCGGTCACCAGCCGCTCACGCCGCACCTCCGTACGCAGCCTCGAAGTGAGCGGCCTGTTCGAATTCTTCGACGCGATCGTCTCGGCGGAGGACGCGGAGGCACTGAAGCCCGACCCCGCGCCGCTGCGACACGCGCTCGCCGTGCTCGGCGCGGATGCCGCCGGCGCCGTGATGGTTGGCGACACTGCCGCGGACATTCTCGCTGGACGTGCGCTCGGCATCCGCACCGTGGGCGTGACCTATGGCTTTGGTGGGCGCTCCGTGCTGGAACACGCGCCGAACGCCGTGATCGAGGACATTGCGGAACTGGTGGCGGCGCTCGGCTACTGACCGGGCGGAGCACGGTTTATGGGCGCCAGCCAACGGGCGTTCAGTAGCGCGACTGTTAAGGAGCGCCGCACACGCAAGGAGGATCGCCGCCGCCTGCGGACATTGGGCCTGCACACCCGCTGGGCGAACTGGGGCACCGCGCCTGGTGGCTAACCGCGCCGAGTCTTGAATGCGGTAACTCGTTCACACTGGGACTTTAGGATGGTGATTCGCGGACCACTTGGCCCGCCCGGCAGGTTGCGCGCTGACGTACCATGCCGCCATCCGGCGAAGAGGAAGCGATAATGACACAACAACAGGCAGCCGCGGACTACCCGGTGAAGCTCCACGTGGAGCGCGCGACTGGTGAACGCAACAAGACAACGATCGGGTTCCGCTGGATCCTCGCGATCCCGCACCTGATCCTGGTGGGCGGGCCGGGGTTCGTGGGGGCGGGATTCGTCTTCGGCGCTTTCAACAACAACAACTGGTCTGGGTTCGGAGGTAACGGCGTGCTCGGCGCGGTGGCCGGCGTCTGTGCGTTTATCTCCTGGTTCGCCATCCTTTTCACCAGCAAGCACCCCCAGGGGCTGTTCGACCTGTGCAACTTCTATATGCGATGGCGCGTTAAGGCCGTGGCCTACACGGCGCTTTTCCGCGACGAGTACCCGCCGTTCGGCGACGGCGAGTACCCCACCTCGATCGAGATCCCCTATCCCGAGGGCGAGCGGAACAAGCTCTCCGTTGGTTTGCGGATCATCTACGCCATCCCGCATCTGATCATCGTGGCCCTGCTTTCGCTCGCCTGGTTCGTGACAGGGATCATCGCCTGGTTCGCGTTGCTGTTCACCGGGCAGTATCCGGAAGGGCTCTACAACTTCGGCCTCGGCGTGATGCGCTGGTCCATCCGCGTGGAGGCCTACATGCTGCTGATGACGGACGTTTACCCGCCGTTCAGCCTGGAGTGAGTGGTTAGCCCCGGAGTTCACGAGGCGAGTATCATGACGGCGTGACAGTTCAAGAACGGCTGCGCGAAATCATCGACGAACTTCCAGAGGAGCGGCTCCGTCAGTTGCTGGATTTCGCCGAGGTGTTGGAAGCGAAGGACGAGCGCGCCGCCTGGCAAGCCTTCGGCCGGCAGCAGTTCGCCAGGGCGTACGGCGAGAACGAGCCGAACTACGACAACGTGCCGCTAAAGCCTTGGCGCTAGGACCGGGCGACATCGTAGTCGTGAGCCTTCCGATGAGCGGCGGCGCCGGGCGCCTGAAGCGTCGGCCCGCACTCGTGTTGGCCGTGCTCCCGGACAACATCAAACACTGCTGGTTTGCGGACTGAGTGCAGATGTCGCGAACACGGAACCCGAATGGGACGAAGTGATCGCACCGGGAGATCCCGGCTTCGCCACGAGCGGCTTACTTGCTGCCTCTTCTGCGCGACTCAGCTTTCTCTTTTCCGTCGATGAAGAGGCCATCGATGGGTCAATAGGACACTTCGGGTCGGGACGCGTGTCGGTACTAGTCCAAAGATTGATTAGGCATCTCGGCGCATTCGCTGGTTGATCCGCACGCCCGCCTAACCCGGCGTGAGCAGGAAGTCCGCGATGCCGAACTCGCCGATACACGGCCCCAACTTCACCTCGCCGGGGACGGTAAGCGAAAAGCCCTCGGGGAAATCGGCTACGACAGTGATCTGTGGCGGCTCCAAGCGACTGCAGGGGCCGTCGATTCGCCACGTCCAGATCATCCAAACGGCAGCCTGACCAGCTGGAGCCGCTGGAGCGTTCTCGATCGGCGCCGTTGTGGGAAGCAGCGTAAGCGGCCCGAGCGCCTTCGGTCGGCTTACTGCGAAGGGCTGAACTTCTCCGGAGCGGACGAATCGAACCTGCGTGGGCGCGCTAAGCGCGCACGGCTTGGCCCCGACGTTTCCGATCACCATCCAGAACGACATCATCGCAGTAGCACCATTGGGTCCGCTCGAGTCGGCGCGCAGGTCGCTGAAGGCGCAATTGGCAGCCGGTCCGGCGAAGATGGGCGTGGGCATAGCCGTGGATGCAACGGTTGGCGCAAGTCGGGTCACAGTCGCAGGTGACGTAGGCGTACGCGTCCCGAATGGGCTTTCCGCCGGAACTACGGCCTTCGAACCGCCGCACGCGGCAACCGCGGTGACGGCAGACGCTAGCAGTAGTACACGGACATCCATCGCTGGCAGCCTAAGGTCTTGGCGACCGTGGGAAAAATCGAGCGCAGCGCTCCTTTACTGACGCACTACTGAGGGTGCGCAGTAGCTCCAGGCAGCCGTTGCCGTCGGCGGCCGGACGCTGCCTGATCGGTCGCAGCTCTGCTTCGCTCTGGAGGCGAGCGTCCCCACTCAGCGGATGACGAAGTACTTGGCCTCCGGGTGGTGGGCGATGATTGCGCTGGTGGATTGCTCCGGGTGCCACTGGAACGTCTCACTCAGTTCCAGGCCGATGCGGGCGGGGTCTAGCAGCGCGGCGATGCCGACCTGCTGCTCAAGGTCCGGGCAGGCGGGGTAGCCGAAGCTGTAGCGGCTGCCCTGGTACTTCTGCTGGAAGATCTGCTTCACTTCCTTCGCATCCTCGCCGGCGATGCCCAACTCCTCACGCACGCGCTTGTGGAAGTACTCGGCGAACGCTTCGGCAGATTCGACCGCAAAGCCGTGGAAGTGCAAGTAGTCGCGGTAGTCGTTCGCCTCGAACAGTTCCTTGGCGAACTCGCTCGCGCGCTGGCCCATGGTGACCAGCGTGAAGGCGACGGTGTCGTATTCGCCGCTCTCCAACGGGCGGTAGAAATCGGCCACACAGAGGCGGCGGTCGTGCGGCTGGCGCGGGAACTCGAAGCGGATCGGTTCGCCCACGGGTACGCCATTTTCGAAGTTCGGCCAGACAAGCAGGTCGTTCTTGTCGGCCTGGCAGGGGAAGTAGCCGTAGACCGCCTGGGGGACGAGCAGGTGTTCGGCGATTGCCCGCTCCTGCATGCGGCGGAACACGGGGCGCACTTCGTTCTCCACGAAGGCGTCGTATTCTGGGCCGTTGCGTTCGCCCTTCTGGTACTGCCACTGGCCGCGAAAGAGGGCGGTTTCGTTGATCCACGGGTAAATCTCGCGCAGCGGGACGCCGCGCACCACCCGGCTGCCCCAGAAAGGCGGCTTCGGGGCTGGCACGTCGCGGCGCACGCCAGACACGGCGTACTCGTGGTCGTTCGGGGTGGAGCCGTCGCCGCCGATCGGTGGGGTGGCGATGCGCACCTCGTCGTAGCCACTGTCGCCAGCGCCTCGTGAAGGCACCTCGATGCCGCCGCGGGTGAGCGCGGGGAGCGGCTCGCCAGCCTTGATCGCGGGCATAATGCGGTCCAGCGTGGCGAGCCCTTCGAAGGCGTCCTGGGCGTAGTAGACGCTGCCCTTGTAGATGCCTCTCAGGTCCTCCTCCACGTAACGGCGTGTCAACGCCGCCCCGCCGAGAAGCACAGGGAAGTGGAACAGCTCCTGGCTGTTCAACTCCTCCAGGTCTTCGCGCATGACGACGGTGCTCTTGACGAGCAGCCCGGAAAGGCCGATCGCGTCCGCGCCCACCTCGTTCGCCTTGTCGATAATCGCCTGGATCGGCTGCTTGATGCCGATGTTGTAGGTGGTGTAGCCGTTGTTCGAGAGGATGATATCGACAAGGTTCTTGCCGATGTCGTGGACATCCCCACGCACAGTGGCCAGGACGACGCGGCCCTTGCCGGCGCCGTCGGTCTTCTCCATATGCGGCTCCAGGTAGGCGACCGCGGTCTTCATCGTCTCCGCGCTCTGGAGGACGAAAGGGAGCTGCATCTTGCCGCTACCAAAGAGTTCGCCGACGACGCGCATGCCGTCCAGCAGGTGCTGGTTGATGATCGTCAGCGCGTCCATTTTGCCGAGCGCCTCATCGAGGTCGAGGTCGATGCCCCGGCGGTCGCCATCGACGATGCGCGACTTCAGCCTCTCCTCTACCGGCAACAGCGTGCGATCCACCTTCGCCGTCTTCTCCGTTTCCACGCCTTCGAAAAGCGAGAGGAAGTGGGTGAGCGGGTCGTAGCCGTTCTCGCCGTCCTCATCCGCCGGGCGGCGGCGATCGTAGATCAGGTCGAGCGCCGTGTTGAGTTGCTCTTCCGGGATGCGGTTGAGCGGCACGATCTGCTTGGAATTGACGATCGCGGCGTCCAACCCGTGTTTGATCGCTTCGAAAAGGAAGACCGAATTGAGCACGCGGCGGGCGGCGGGCTTCAGTCCGAACGAGACATTGGAGACGCCAAGGATGGTGTTCACTTCCGGCAGTTCGAGCTTGAGCTGCTTAATCGCGTTGAGCGTCTCCATGGCGTCGCCGCGCAGGTCCTCCTGGCCGCCCGAGAGCGGAAAAGTGAGGCAGTCGAACAGCAGGTCACCGGGCTCCATGCCATGGCGGTTGACCGCGAGGTCGTAGATCCGGTGGGCGACGCGCAGCTTCCACTCGGTGGTGCGCGCCTGGCCGGTCTCATCGATCGTCAGGGCTACGGCGGCCGCTCCGTGACGCTTGATCAGCGGCAGGACGCGGCCGATCTTGCGTTCGCCGTCCTC
>JBDSJC010000149.1:0-10296 GCA_039917655.1 Tepidiformaceae bacterium | reverse complement strand
ACCAGGTACTCGCAGATTGGCGACCCATCGACAATCCGGTTGAGTTGTTCGACTTGCAGGCCGAGAAGCAGCTCGATCGCCTTGCGATCGGTCTCGCACGGAAGCGACGAAATCTCCGCGGCCTTGTGATAGGGACAGGCCCCGTTTATCAGGTGAAATCCGTCCGGCTGGAAGTTCCAGCTGTCGAGAATTCCATCCTCTTTCAGGCTCTTTGTGACCTGGGCCACGCGCTCGGCGTTCGCACCGGAGACGGTGCCAACCAGTTCCGGGCGGTGCCGCGCGGCAAGCGCTTCGGCGACGGACGTCATCACCGAAGCGATAACCTCATCCTGCTCGCCAAGCGAACGGAGCATGCGCTCCAGCAGGCCCGCGTAGGCAGCCGGCACCGGTGTGGTGGCGGCCTCGGTCGCGTGGTAGGCGTAGTACGGCCGGCCGGTGGACTGCCTCACCGCGCGAACGTCAACAAGGCCATCGGCCCGCAGGTTATCGAGGTGGCGGCGAACACCGGCCGAGGTGATGCCCAACTCCTCGGCGAGATCCTCCACCCGGAGCTCCCGGCGCTCGATAAGCAGTTCCAATATGCGTTCACGCGTTCCTTGCATAGTCGTAGTTTACTCGAAGCCGGGGACTTTTTCAACTTTAATGTTATAAAAGTCGTCCATACCGTGCGACGGTCGCGAGCTCAGCACTGTTGCTCCCGGCTCAAGGTAGAATCGACTATCCGAACCGGAGGCCGCCCCCACCATGCAGATCGGCATCATGCCACCCCTCTTCTCGCCCATCGCCACGCCCGAATTCCTGATGGCCGTCGGCGCCGCCGCCGACGACCTCGGCTTCTCCTCCATCTGGGCGCCAGAACACGTGGTTCTCTTCGACGAATACGCATCGAAGTACCCCTACGCCGAGGACGGCAAGCTGGCCGTGGGCCCGAACGCTGGCGTGCTGGACCCGTTCAACGTCCTCGCTTTCCTCGCCGCCGCAACAAAAAAGGTGCGCCTGGGCACTGGCATCGCCCTCGTACCGCAGCGGAACCCGGTGTACACAGCCAAGCAGGTGACCACCGTCGACCGCCTTTCGAACGGGCGCATCGATTTCGGCGTCGGCATCGGCTGGCTGCGCGAAGAGTTCGCTGCGCTGGGCGTGCCGTGGGCCCGCCGCGGCGCGCGCACCGAAGAGTATCTGGAGGTCATGCGCCGTCTCTGGCTCGATGACGTCTCCTCCTACGAAGGCGAGTTCTACTCGCTGCCGGCCTGCCGCCAATCGCCCAAGCCGATCCAATCGCCCTACCCGCCGATCATTTTCGGCGGCGAGTCGGACGCCGCGCTCGGCCGAGTCGCGCGCAAAGGCGACGGCTGGTTCGGCTTCAACCTCACGCCGGAGTCGGCAGCGGAGCGCGTCGGCGCACTCGAAAAGATGCTCGACAACGAAGGCCGCAAGCGCTCCGACGTGTCGATCAGCGTCCGCCCGGCGCCTGGCTTCTTTACTCCCGCCCACGCCGACGAGTTCCGCCAATTGGGCGTCGAACAGCTGATCCTCGTCATCGGCGGCCGCTCAGCGGAGTCCGTCATCGGCCGGATGGAGGCGATCGCCGCCGAACTGGTCACGCCAGTGGTCGCCGGGTAGGAGCTGAGTGCTCAGGACTCAGCACTCAGCACTCAGCACTCAGCACTGGCTACGCCCGTTCGCGGTAAACCGGCACCAACTCCGTCAGAACGCCGTTGACGCTCTTCGGATGGAAGAACGCCGCCGCCAGCCGGTTCGGGTTGGCTGACGGGCCAATGTCTATTCGCCGTAGCCCGGCCTCTTCCAGCCGGGCCGCCTCCACCGCGACGTCAGCGCAGGCGTAGCCAATGTGATGCAGCCCCGGGCCGTTCCGGGCGAGGAACTTCGCCGTCCCACTGGTCGTATCCGCGGGGATCAGCACCTCAATGCGCGTGTTTCCCAAGCCCACCTTGAGGAAGTAGTTGTTCGTCCGCTCGGGCGCGAAGTAGACGCCGTCCGGGAGCGGCGAGCGCTTCTCATCCAGTTCCAGCCCAAGTTTGGCGAGTAGCACGTCACGGGCGTCATCCCAGGTGGCGGCAACAACCGCAATGTGGTCGATTTCAACGAACATGTGATCCCTCCAGCGCACTGCACAATACGCCTCCGCTGCCGCGAGGTCAGTGGCCCGTCGCCACCTCGTGCGGCGCCGTTAGCGGGTCCTCGCTCGCCGGGACCGTGGGGAACGCCGCGTCCGTTTGCGGTTTCGTTAGGGCACGCGCGAACTCCGAGCCGAGCAGCAAGATCGAGGCGTTGACGAACATCCAGAACAGGAACCCCAGCGCCGTCCCGAAGCCCGCATAGATCGCTGTGTCCTTGGAGTACGGCGCCGCGTCTATGATGTAGGCGATGCTGTTCTTCGCAATTTCGAACAGCACGGTAGCGAAAGCCGCACCCGCAAACGCTTCGGTCCATGCCGTGCGCGAACTCGGCACGAAGTGGTAGAGCAGAAGAAACATCACAAACGAGACCACCGCCGGCAGCAGAAACGATGACATTCGCAGCGCGACGTTCGTATCGAAGTCCAGCGGGCCGACTTCGCTCACCCGCCCGATGACCAGTTGGGCAAGTGCAGTGAGCCCGAGCGAAAGCAGGATCAGCAGCCCCAGCGCTGGCACCAGCGCCACATCCACCAGCTTGCCGTGCCAGTACGATCGAGATTTCTGGCGGTGGCTGGTCACGTCCAGGCCACGCCGCACCGCTGCAAAGATGCCGCTCGACGACCAGAGCAGGATCAGCACCCCAAACGAAATGCCCGCGATTGAAACGTCCTGCGCCCGTTGCACGATCGTGTTCACGCTCGCCCGGACCGATTCGCTCTCTTTCAAGGGGATCTGTTCGAACACGAAGTCCGTGATGTCATTGCGGTCCACGAACAGGCCGAAAGCGGAGAGGATGATCAGGCTCAGCGGGATCAGCGAAAAGAGCGCGTAGTAAGCAATTGCGGCCGCGTAGGTCCCGCAGTGATCATCCATATAGAGGCGAATCGTCGTGCCAATGACGCCGATCGGCCGCCGAACCGGACCGGGGACCTTCGCCCACCGCCTGCGCACCGCAATGCCCATCCGCTACACCCGTCCCGCGCCGTCAACTGGCTTCAGCCACATGGTCACATGATCGTCTACGCCCGCGGTTGTGACGAATCCTCGGGCGCGTGGCGCGCCGCAGCGCCGGATTCGGGCTGCACGCTCGATCGCTGCATCCCACACCGGCCCCAGGCAACGCCATGCATGGTGCGGTGCGGGCGGCGCCTGGTCCGGATAGCTGAACGTCGCTGGCGGGTTACGGCACGCAGTTCCAGTACTACGGGAAGAAGGAAAGCGCTAGTTGGCGGCCTGAGCCGAACCGCCTTTCTCCCTCTCCCTCTGGGGTTGACCCGATTAGGCGGACATCCGCGATAGGGGACCGGGGAGAGGGTCCGCCACCCGGCGAACGAACGCTTATTTTCTCAACTGAACACTAGCTGGGTACCGGCCCGTCAGGTGCCGCGACCGCCGTTGGCCCATGCCCCCGGCGGCGAAAGTAGGCCCACAGCGCCACGCTGAACAGCGAGTACAGCACGAATATCACCAGGATCGAGGCCGAGGACGCTGTCCTCAGTGCGTCGAACGACTGCCGGTCGCGATTAAGCAGCACGTGCCAGGCGAGGAACGCCGCGACCAGCGCGATGCCCGCCCACACCGGTTTCCGCCAGGCGAACAGCTTCCCGCCGTCCGTTACCGCCAGGGGGATCATGTTGAAGGCGACGCCTTCGATCCCGCCGATGAAGATGATGATCCCGGCGCCGGTCGCGAGTTGGCCGAGGAACGACGCCGCAGCCTGCTCGTTCGCCCGGATCGGCTCGACGATCGCCAGGGCGATGACGCTCAGCGCAAGCGCCGCCAGCACCGGGAAGACCGTGATCGCCCCCTGCTTGCGCCCTTCCACCTGGCCCGGACCCGTGATCGCCGCCGAGGCCACAAAGCCATAGACAATCCCGGGCTGGAGGTTGACCAGCCGCGAAAGAAACACGGCGACGACCGAGACCGCGATCGCCGCCGGGAACGGCCGGACGGCGGCCGCAATCCCGTGTCCACGGCGCGTGACCGCCGCCTCAAGGCCTGAGCACACATAAGTGAGGATGCCGACTCCCAGGACGGCGCTTAGGAACAACAGGAGACTGCTGCGGTTGAGACCGAACTCCGGGTTCAGGAATTCGTAGACCAGCCCGGTGATCCCCAACACGGCCAGCATTGTGACCACGGTTGCGCCGTGCCCCGCGACGGCGCTCGGCCGCCTGCCCAGCCGCCGAATGGGCCGCGCGAATCGCTCCGTCTTCGCATCAATGAAGGAGCGGTTGTCCTGGAGGACCTGATTCAAAAGCACCGAGCTGAACAGCACCCAGAGCGTGACCCCGGCGAACACGATGTTCGTCGCGATCGTGCCCCCGTCCGTCGAGATTTCGTCGATCCGGGGCATCGCCCGGAGCGTCTCGGGCAGGTCCGCTTCGGGCGATGCCGGGGCGCGCGGGGACGATGTAGCGGAAGAAATAGCTGCTGCCACCGCAGCCGTGGCCGTCGCCGACGCAGTCGCGGTCGCTGTCGCTGTTGACACCGCAGTAGCGGTCGAGGCCGCGGTCGCCGAGACCGTGGGTGCTGGCGCGGGCGCCGAGACGGCGGCAGCGGGCGCGGCTGTTGCCGGAGCCGTCGCAGGGGGTGCCGCGGGCAGCGTGGGCGTGGCCGGGGGCGGAGTCGCTGTCGGCGCCTGCGTTGGCGCGGGAGCCGCTGTCGCTGTCGCCGCCTGGGGCTGAGCGGCAGTGACGAATGCCACGGGGACGCTGAGGCTGGAGATGATTATTGAGAAGTTCCAAACGATCATGTAATCGTCCGGCTTTGTGTATGTGTGCCTGTGCGTCTGAACAGGCCAGCTAGCCGTGTCGTCGCCGCAATCCAGGGCGGAGAACGCGATGGGCGGCGAACCGTCACCCCAGTTCAAGGACGCCGTCGATCCTTTCGGCACCACAACGTCTAGCAGCCACGTCGCCGACACTGCCAGCGGCACCGGGCCAGCCACCTGAAAGCCATCGGAGGAGGGTTGGAAAGCGAACAACGCCTGCGGCTCACCCAACGTGTCCCCGCACGCGGCGCGGGCCGTTCCCAACCCATCCAAAACAGGAGTCAGCCCAAGGCTCACCGCGAACGCGAGCGCGGCGACCGCCAGGGCGAAAGCAGAGCTGCCCTTCATTCGGCCTCCGTGCGGCGCAATCAACTTCGCCGCGACGATAACCGACTGCCCCAGCCCTGTCATTACAAATGCGAGGCGGTGGGTGACTCACCCCACGATCGCGCCCACCAAAGCGATCGAGGCGCTGAGGAACAACACGCCAATCACCACGATTCGAAACTGTGCCGCATCGAGCCGGCGGAAGAGCCGGTGCCCGCCGAACCACCCCAGCGCGACCATCGGCACAGCCGCCCCGGCCGTCCCCAGTTCGTGCGCGCCAATCTGGTCGCCGATGACGAACAGGGCGGTAGCGATCGCGCCGCTCGCGAGGAAGATAGCGTTGAGCGTCGCCCGAAACTGCCCGGGTGTCATCCCCCGATTCTGCAGGTAAAGCACCAGCGGCGGGCCAGACATGGAAGTCGAGGTGTTCAGCACACCGCTCACGAAACCGGCGGCGAAGTCCAGCGCGCGGTTCTGGGCCCGCAGGTGGATTCCGCGCCAGATCAGCATGGTCGCCACCAGCACGACCACGGAGATGATGATCTGCAGCACCGTCGGGTCGACCACGACGAGCACCACCAGCCCTCCGACCATCCCTACGGCCGCGCTCGCCAACAACCGCCCGCCGAGTCGCCAATCCACGGCGTCGTGCATGCTCGTCAGCGTCAGCGAACTCGACATCATCCCCATCAGGTTGGCCATCACCACCGCCTCCTTGGGCCCCACGACAAGCGCCAGCGGCGGCACAATCAACAGCGAGAACCCAAACCCGCTCAGCGCCTGCGCGAACGAAGCGGCGCCGGCCAGGGTCACCACCGTCGCGAGTTCGAGCCAGTCCATCTCTCACGTTCTACGGTGGGAAAGGGTACGCGCAAACGGGGGGTAGAGGCTATCGGCTACGTGAGACCACCACTACTGTCGAGTTGCCGAATTACCACGGCACGGAAGAAATGCCAAGTCGGAATGTTGCTAATGGGTTAGTTACCTTCGGAGCCGCCCAATCTACAATCATCCCATGGCGCAAAGAGACGGACGTCACCAGGTAGCCGAATGGCCGACGCTCAGCCAGCGGCAGCGGGAAGTGCTGGCGATGATCGCCAAAGGACACACTAACTTCGAGATCGCCCAGGCGCTTGGTATTAGCCTTGAAGGTGCGAAGTACCACGTCCGCGAAGTGATGGCGAAGCTTGGCGCCGAATCCCGCGAGGATGCCGTCGAGCGATGGGCTGCCGCTCGATCCTCATCTAGCTGGACGCGGCGCCTGCCCGCGGTGCTGGCCGGCGGCTTGTTTCGGTGGGTGGCGGTCGCTTCGGTGAGCGCGGTTGTCGCCGGTGGCGGCTTCGTCGCATGGCGGCACTATGCCGGGGCGGACGGGCCGACGGCTGGGCAGGCAACGCTGATTCAGACACTGTCTCACTTTGGGCGCCTTCGCCCTGACGGGACCCCCTACGTGGACCCGGCCATCGTGTTGAAAAACGGTCAACCAATCGTCTTCACGTTATGTGCGGAGCAGAGCGACTGGCAGCGTGCAACGCTGGCCCAGTTCGCCGCGAGGAGTTCTGCATCGGGCGATGCCGAACCGAGCCATGAAATACTGGCCGCCTTTCTGATGCCCTTCCACTACCTGCCCGCAGCCGGTTCGCCCGCTGGTGCGCCCACCGCGATTCCCCGGCCCGAACAGCCGGTCTCGGCCGACTCGGCCTGTTCGGCGCCGGGAACAGACCGAGAGGACGAGATCGCGCTCTCCGGGTATCGAATCGTTGAACTGCGGCAAGACGGGGAATTCCAGATGGTTGCCCTGGTCGAAGCGTCGCCCGGAAGCTTCCACTCCGTGCGCTTCGTCTCCCAGGCCAAAGGAGGTCTCGGCGCAGCACCGGGCAACGATTACCCGATTGCATTCGCGCTCGTCCAATACGTTGATCGCCGGGGAGCATTGCTGAGCGAACAGGGCTCCGACTTTTCAGATTGGTCGGCAGGGACGGACCGCGAACTTGCCGTCGCCCGTTTGCGAACCCGCACGCAGGCAATGCCACTGCGCGTGGAGAAGGCGACATCGTTCACCGTCTACCGCCAGAATCGGGGCGTCGAGAGCACTCTCATCGTCCTGGACGGCGCTGGTCAGGTCCTTCGACGGTACCAACTGGACGCACAAAAGGGCCCATGGGAACCGGTGGAAACCCTCAGCCTGGATGCCGGTAACTACGGCCTCGCGGTGGCGGGCGGCAGCGATGTCCTCATAATACCCGCCGGGACACCGATTCTCGCGGGGAGCCAACCGTGAACTTGGCTCAGACTCAGATCCTTCGCGCGCGCCACGACGCCCTTGCCACATACCACGTCGATCTCACTCCTCGCCAGCAACAGGTCCTGGTCTTCCGACGCTATGGCTTTTGCGACGCTGAAATCGCCGACGCTCTGGGCCGCGAACTGAACACTGTACGCAATCATCTTCAAGCTGCGCGGGCGCGCGTGGTGCCCCCGGGACTACCCATCTCAACCGTAACCGCTGTCGATTGGGCCTGGTTACACGGCTCATGCTGTTTGGTGGCACTCTTAGCCCGAGTTGCCTGAATCCGCAATTGGGTAAAAGTCACCAGCATGTTGGTACTTTACCGCCAAGAACGCCCGCCCCGTATGAGTCATATTGGCGTCATGAGGTGACTCGTGGCTAAACGTTGGCTTTTGGTACTTGTCTTGATCGCGTCTGCGAGCGGTCTCACGTGGCCGGCAGAATCCGCCCATGCCGATACCCAATACTTTCCGGGAGGTGTGTACTGGGGCAAGCGCTACCGGAACAACTACGGAAGTGGGTGCTACGACCAATACGGCAGCACGAGCTCTTGCTACCAGGGCACCCGGGCGGAGACGTACTACTATGCCCATACGGTCAGCGTGTACGAAACGCCGCGCCCTTGGGAACCCAGTATTCCGGGAAATTACGGTGGCGCGTTCGTCTGGGTTCAGAAGTCGGGAATATCGAATCTCGGCACAACGGACACGTCGGTTTCGTCGGTTTCGTCGGTTTCGTCGGACTACGACTACCACTTCGACCACCAAGTGTGGATCGACGCGAAGACGGCGAACGAAAATGGGGACACCCTTTCATTCGTCTACACCTACGACAACTGAAGAAGGGAGAAGGCGTTGACTTCTAAGAACTGGATTTCATTGGCGCGTTCGCCTCGAAGGCTGACCCTTGTGGGTGGCGTCATTCTTGGTCTGGTAGCCATGGGTGTGGGAGCAAAGGCACAGGGTTCCAACCTGTTCGGCGGCGCAGACGTCGGCGTGAACCAAGCCGTCTCGGCGGGGCTTTCGCAGCCGGGCGGCGATGCCGTCACTCACGAAGGGGTCACGATCCGAATTACTGGCGTCGTGGCCGATGATATCCGGACTGTGGTCGGCCTCGCGATTGAAGGCCGTAACGAACTCGGGGAGGGGGCGTTCCCTGCGGGCCAGGCGCAGCTCGTCGATCAGGATGGCCGAATTTATCGAGAAGTCTCGGGTTCAGCTGATCAGCAAAATCCGCGATTGGTGACCCGCTACTATCCCCCGTTGGACCGTGCGGCTCGCTCGGTCCGTCTCGAAATCAACGGCCTGGCATTCGTTCACCGCTCTGACCGAATCCGCCGGACGGTCGATGCGCAGTGGACCGTCTCGTTCACCCTGTCCAGCCCTCCCCAGCAGAGCATCGCCGTCTCGGTGGATGACGCCCCGCAGCCGCTCGGAGCCGGGAGCATCGTGATCGACTCGGTGAAGCAGGGCGCCAGCGGTACGGCAATGACCGCGCACCTCGTCGGGTTCTCGGTGGACGCGGTGCCAGAACTCGGTCTGAGAGCCGAGCTCGTGGACGGTGCTGGCAACCGCTTTCCCGTGACCGGAATGCGCCTCGGCTTTGGCGCTAACCGCGAACTGGTGGAGATGCAGTTCCCGCGCCTCACCGGAGCCGTTGTGTTGGAAGTTGTCGGTCTGACGGCGCCGAACCCGCACGCCGAGTCAATTGCGAAGGCGCTCTCGGACGACCTCGCAAAGACTCCGCCCGCCCGCTGGCAACTGGCATTGCCTGGCTGATCCGTCTTTGCCAGGGCGGCGAAGAGCAGAGAGGCGCTCCCGCTTGGGAGCGCCTCTTTTCGGCGACGACCGGGGGCGGCGAGTTGCTTGGCACACAGGCCTTCGCGGGCACGCGTCTCGACGCCATCCAGGCACTCAACTACAGCACCTACGTGCCCTCTTCCTCGCCCGGGACAGTGCAGGCGCCATCGCTCCAATTCGATATGGACTACAACCTGGCGGATACGAATACGGCGTGGCAGGGCCGCCTCGTCTTCGAACCGTACTTTACGAACACCGTGACCAAGGGGACGTGGCAAACGTGGAACCCGCTCGCGGGCAAATGGTGGGCGACGGGCAGCCCTGGCAACACGAAGTGTCCGCAGTCGAACCCCTGCACCTGGGCCAAGGTCGGGCAGGAGTTGCCGGACGCCGGCATTCGCGTCTCGATTGGTGGCCTGGCGTTCAAGGCGGGCAGCGGCTGGCCGGCGAATTTCGAAGGCTACGTGGACGGCTTCGTCATCGCCATCGACGACGCGGTGCAGGCGTTCGACTTCGAAGCGACTCCGTAGCAGAGGTCCGGCGGGGCAACGTTCGCTGCAAAGCTTGTACGCTATGGCGCATGGAAGTTGCGAACGAACTGATGGTCCGGGGCATCGTTGTCGGGGTGTTCCAGGAGAATTGCTGGATCGTCGGCAGCCGGCGCACCGGCGAGGCGATCTGCATCGACCCGGGTGATCAGCCCGATGAAGTGCTTGCCCTCTCCCGTGATATGGGAGTGACGATTAAGTACATCGCCAACTCGCACGCGCACATCGATCACATCCTCGGCGTGCAGGGTGTGCAGTCCGCTACGGGGGCGAAGTTTCTGCTGCACGCAAGCGACCTTGATCTGCTGCGCAATGGATGGAAGGGCGCCGCCGCGCGGTTCGGGCTCGACATCACGCAAGGCCCGCCCGACCCCGACCAGTTCGTCAGCGACGGCGATGTCGTCGAGGTGGCCGGCCT
>JBDSJC010000148.1:0-2616 GCA_039917655.1 Tepidiformaceae bacterium | reverse complement strand
GCCACATCCTGATGGAGAACCGCAGCGGGCTGGTCCTCGACCTCCTGGTCACCCAGGCAACCGGGACAGCGGAGCGCGATGCCGCCCTCGTGATGCTCGACCGGCGGCGCCTGCCGCGGAAGCGGGTCACGCTGGCTGCGGGTAGGGATTCTAGGGCTACGACACACGGGCCTTCGTCGAGGAACTACGGCAGCGCGAGGTCACTCCGCACGTCACCCAGAACACCTCCAAGCGCAGGAGCGCAATCGATCTGCGGACGACCCGGCATCCTGGCTACGCTCTCAGCCAGCGGGTGCGCAAGCGCATCGAGGAGTGCTTCGGCTGGATCAAGACGGTGGGCGCCGGACGCAAGTTGCGCTACATCGGGATAGCCCGGAACCAGCACTGGGCGACGATCACGGCGGTCGCCCTGAACCTCGCGCGGATGGCGACCATCGAGGGTAGGGATTCTGAGTTAGCCGCCTGACAGGGCTACACTGCGCCCTCTGCCCTCTGCCAGAGCGCAGAGGCGGACCAGACCGCGCCGCAGTGCACCAAACCAGCTCTCCGGCCATCATCTCAGCCCCTTCAACCCCGGACACGACCCTCGCTTTCCCGCCACTGTGCCCAAATCACACAGAACACCGCCCTCTTTCAACACCTTGCTAGAAGCGCAGGGACGCAGGTCCACAGCCACAACGGTCTAGTCAGTACAGGTTATGTGGACGCGGAACGGAACGCGGCGCTTTCCGCGACTGGCGGCAAATCGCTAGCCCGCGGCCCGCTTGAAGACATCAGACGTGAACGTCTTCGCCGCGATGCAGAGATTCGACCACTCCTGTAATTGCGCCACGAGCGCCTCTAAGTCGTCACCGATCGCCAGGACAATCCTTTGCTCCATGGCATCGGTCCGCTCCTCGATGTCGTCCCGAAAATGCCGGCCAGCGGCAGTCAACGCCCCGGATGCGATCAGTCCGCGCTGCTCCAGTTCCTTCGCCGAGGCTGCGATCTGTGACTCGGTCCAGCCGCGAGTGGCGGTGTAGGGACCGAGCGGCATTCCCAGCCAAAGCTCGGTCAGAATATTCATTTCCACCGGGTTCAGTCCCGCGTTGATGGAGGCCGCGAGGTGGCTATCGCCCCGATGCTCGCGCAGCAGGTTGCACGCCCGCCAGAGCTGCGCGGCCGGATCGTCGGGCCACGACAGCGAACGCAGCCCCGAGAAGAGTGCCCGTCCAGTTCCGTCCGCCGCTTCAACGCCCCGCCGTAAGGCCGTCACCGCAGGCGAGACGTCGATATCGCCCAGCACGCCGCGTAGACTGACGGTCGCCGCGTCGACCCGCGCCTTGAGCAGCGTTTCGCGGCCCACTGCGCTGCGACCACGCTCGTAGGCGGCAGTGAGCAGCGCTGGCTCGAAGACGCCGAACGCCGCGACGACGACCGGTGCAGTCAGCTCGCCCATCGGCGCAGCCCGTCCCCAGACGTAGGCAGCGAAGCGATCGAGTCCGGGCGCTCCAACACGCTCAAGCGTCGGCATGTAGCCGGCGTTGTGCATAGCGATCGGCTCGAAGGCATCTCGCAGCCGGCGGGCTGGCCTTGCCATTCGCACCGGCTCCGGCAACGAGTGCTCGGTAGGCTTCACGCTGTCCGGCATTTCCCACTCCTCGTGCTGGGCCGCACGCTTGCCCGCCTCAGCATGAAATGCGAAACGTCACTTGGCCTGTCCCTGCTGTTAGACGTGGGTGCAGCCGAGCACGTCGCCATCCATCCAACGAGGATCAGCGCTGAGCAGAGCGCGGAGTCCCTGGTACCACTTGTCCTGCTCCGGATCGGCTGCGTTCGCTTCGTAGGCCTCTTTGCTTTCGAAGACGACGGAGAGGATGAACTCGCTCGGGTTGGCGCCGTTGCGGTGCAACGAGCCGGCGACGGCTCCTTTCACCTTCGGGGCGCGATCGCGCCACCAGCTGTTGGAGTAATCGACAGCAGCGTCCTCGCTCCCGGGTTGAATCTTAAAGATACCGATCGTCCCGTACATCGTTCGTCCTCCCGGTGTTGTCGGCACCATTATAGCTGCCATCCATCACAACGGGGGTGTTCGAGCGTGTTACCATAGGAGTCGCAAATGGTTCCCTCGAGCGCCCGGAGCGCCGTACCGAGACGAGCGCTTCGAGAACCTCTGCCGCTCGATTGAAACGGACCCCGAGTTCCTCTGGATGCGTCCAGTCATCGCCCGCACCAACGGCGACATAGCTGGCGGCAACATGCGCTTCCGTGCGGCGGTGCATCTTGGCTGGGAGGAGATCCCGGCGATCGTCGTGGAGATGAGCGAAGAGTTAGCGAAGGAGCGCGCCCTGCGCGATAACGGCTCGTGGGGCGAGTGGGAAGAGGACGAACTCGCGGCGCTGCTTGCCGAGTTGAAAGTGGGTGGCGCGGATCTCTACCTCCTCGGCTTCGACGACCGCGACCTCCAAAAGCTCCTCGACTCGCTTGCCAACCAGGGCGGCCTGACCGACCCCGACGACGTCCCGCCGCTGCCCGAGGAGCCGGTCGCGCAGCCCGGCGACCTCTGGCTCCTTGGCCCCCACCGCATCCTCTGCGGCGACGCCACCGACCCACACGATGTGACGATCGTGATGAATG
>JBDSJC010000147.1:0-6686 GCA_039917655.1 Tepidiformaceae bacterium | reverse complement strand
CGGCGCCAGCGCGCTGAGCGAGCAGCGACTTTCTTTCGGGCGGCTCGCTCTTGATTCGCACCTGTAGGCCGACCTGAGGCCACTGGACACAAGCTGCAGCAACTTCGTCCAGCGCCGCCAGCCACTGGTCATCGCTGGTAAAGATTCCCCGGTCGGCCACGATGTAGAGACTGAACATCGCGCTAGCCCCGACCCGCGATGGCAATGCGGCCGGCAAGACTCGTAGAGGCTTCCGCGTAGAACTTTCGCGGCATCCGGCCGGCGAGAAACGCTTCGCGGCCGGCGAGGGCGGCGGCTCCCATGGCCCGCGCCATGCGCACCGGGTCCTGCGCCCGGGCGACGGCGGAGTTCAGGAGGACGCCGTCGCAGCCGAGCTCGAAGACAACCGCTACATCGGAGGCGGTGCCGACGCCGGCATCCACGATCACCGGCACCTTTGCGCGCTCCTTGATCATCTGGAGGTTGTGCGGATTGCGTACCCCGAGCCCCGAGCCTATAGGCGCCGCCAGGGGCATGACCGCGGCGCAGCCGACATCCTCGAGCTTGCGCGCGAGAATCGGGTCGTCGTTCGTGTAGGGCAGGACCGTGAAGCCTGACTTCACGAGCGTCGAAGCCGCCTTGAGGAGCTCCTCGGACTCGGGCAGGAGCGTCTCTTCGTCGGCGATGACCTCGAGCTTGAGGAGCGATGTGCCGAGGGCTTCGCGTCCGAGCTCCGCGGTGAGCACCGCCTCTTTCGCAGTGAAGCAGCCAGCCGTGTTCGGTAGCAGGTGATAGCCCTGCTCGCGGAGCAGCCTGTAGAGGTTCTCCCCACCGTTGGCCGAGGGGCTCACACGACGAAGGCTAACGGTTACGAGCTCGGTGCCGGAAACCTTCAGCGCGTCGAGCAGGACCTGCGTGCTGGGATAGCGCGCCGTCCCCAGGAGGACGCGCGACCGCAGCTCCAAGCCGCCGATGCTCCAGATGTCTTCACTCATCTCAGCCTCCTTGCGTTGCCTTGACGATTTCCACCTCGTCGCCCTCGGCGAGACGGACGTTGGGCCAGTTCGCCCGGCGCACGACCTCGCCGTTGATCGCGATGGCGACGCCTGGCGGGGCGCCGGGGCCGACCGATGCCTCGAGGATGTCGAGCAGCTTCGGCGGATTCTCGAAGTCCTGGACGGTGCCGTTGACGGCAACTTTCATCGCATACCTCCTCGCACCGGCGATGCCGACTGCGCGAACCGGGATGGTTCGAACGGGACGAGCAGCGGCGAAACGGTACCCGAGACGATCCAGTCGATGAGCAACATGGCGGTCGCGGGTGAGAGCATGACGCCGTGCCTGTAGTGGCCGGTAGCGGCGAACAGGCCTCGCGGGCCGATGGGACCGATCGCCGGGAGGGCGTCGCGAAGCGCCGGCCGAAAGCCGACGGTGTGCTCGGACACGTCGAGCTCAGCGATGCCAGGCAGGAGGCGGAACGACTCGCGCAGGAGCTCGAAGGCGGCGCCGGCCGTGCGGCGTTCGTCGAATCCCATGTCTTCCGCGGTGGCGCCGACCACGAGTTCGCCGCTCTCCCTCGGCACGATGTACACCTCGGGCGTACGGAGCACGTGGGAGACGAGCGGCCGACCGTGCAGGCGAAGGATCTGGCCCTTGATCGGGCGCATCGGGAGCGATCGCGCGGCGGCGACGGGAAGGCCGGCGATCCAGGCGCCGGCTGCCAATACGATTGAACCGGCGGCGAATGCGTGTTGCTCTCCGGCACGCATGAACGTGACCCCGGTCACCCGGTCGCCAGCCGTGTCGACACTCGTGACGCGCGCGTGCTGGACGATGGTCCCGCCGACGCGCCGGATCCCCGCGACCAGCGCTCGCTGCAGCCGCCGGGGATCGACCTGGCGGTCGTCCGGCGCGAAGAGGCCGCCGACGGCTTTCGAGCTGACTGCAGGTTCGCGATCCAGGACCTCCGCGGCCGAAAGCAGCTCGACGTGCAGGCCGAAGCGGCGCTGGAAGGCGGCCAGTCGGTCAAATTCCTCCGCATGGTCGCGATTCAGCGCGACGAGCAGCGAGCCTTCCTTCCGATAGCCGCAGCCAAGGCCGGAATCGCGCTCGAGGCGGGCGACGAACTCGGGGTAGCGACCGCAGCTGTCGAGTGCGAAGTCGGTGAGGGCTTGGTCACAAGCCTCGGCTTCGGACGCCGGAGCGAGCATCCCGGCGGCGGCGTGACCCGCGCCACCGGCGACCCTGTCGCGCTCGACGACGGCGACCTTCAGTCCTCGGCTCGCGGCCTCGTAGGCGACCGAGAGGCCCACCATGCCGCCGCCGATGACGACGAGGTCGCTGTGCCCGTTGATCCTCATACCTCGCCCCTCCTCGCGAACCACCGCTGGATGCGGTCCCAATAAATGCGTGCGGCAGCCGTCGGATCGGCGGCGCAGGTGAGGCCCGAAAGCACGGCGACGCCGTAGGCGCCGGTTTCGAGGACGTCCTCCACCCAGTCAGCCGTGACGTTGCCGATCGCGATGACGGGGACGGGACTCTCGGCGACGATAGCAGCGAGCGTCACCAACCCCATCACCGGCGCGGGGTGCGCCTTTGAGGCTGTCCCGAAGATCGGGCCCACGCCGATGTAATCGATCGGCGTGCGCCACACTTTGCGCGCCTCGGCGAGGCTATTCGCGGTTCCGCCAATCACGCAATCCTCGCCGAGCAGTTCGCGTGCTACGGCGACGGGCAGGTCGTGAGCGCCCAGGTGCAGCCCTCTCGCGCCGACGGCGGCGGCGACGTCGGCGCGGTCGTCGATGATCGCCAGCGCGCCTGTGGATTCGCAAGCCTCGGCGACTGCAGCGGCATCAGCCATCAGCTGACGCGTCGTCAACGGGCGCTTCTCGCGCCACTGGATGACGTCAGCGCCACCGGTCACCGCCAGCGCGGCAAGCTCACCGTGCGTGTACCGCGTCTGAAAGATGACATCGGTGATCACGTGCAGCCGGCCGATCGTCCCGCTCATCGGCCTACTCCCGCTTCGTCCTGAACCGCGGCCTTCCGCATGAAGGCAAAGGCATCGACGGGGCCGCGACCACGAACGTCGTAACCGCCGTGGATCGCGCCTGCGACGAATGCTCGGGCGCGCTCAACGGCGTCCGTGAGGGCGGCCCCGTTACCGAGATGCACGGCTATGGCCGAGGCGAGGGTGCAGCCGGTACCGCGCGTATTGGGGTTGAGTAGGAACTCGCCTTCGAAGATCGTTTCGCCGAGGCTATCGACGAGCACGTCAACACAAACGTCGTCGGTGAAGTGGCCGCCTTTCACGAGTACGGCACCGCAGCCAGAGCGCACGAGTTCCCGCCCGGCAAACGCCGCGCTCGCACGGTCTCGGACGGCCATACCGGTCAGCGTCGCAGCTTCGATAGCGTTCGGCGTGATCAACGTTGCGAGTGGGAAGAGTCGCTCGCGCATCGCGGAGACGATTTCGCTCGACGAGAGGCCGCCGCCGCTGGTCGCGGAGAGCACCGGGTCGAGGACATATGGCAAGGGGTGCGCCCTGAGCACGTGCGCCAGCGCCTCGACCGCTTCAACCGAGCCGAGCACGCCACTCTTTACGGCGGTAACGCGCAGATCAGCAAACACGACCTCTAACTGAGTCCGTAGGATGGCTGCTGGTAGGGGAAAGATGTCCAGCACTCGTTGGCTACTCTGGGCAGTGACCGCGGTCACGACGCATGCCGCGTGGGCACCGCTCGCCGCGATCGCGCGGATGTCGGCCTGCATACCCGCGCAGCCGCTCGAATCTGAAGCGGAAACGGTAAGCACCACTTGCACTTGGGCCTCCTGCCGTCGTCCGGGGCAGGAACACCGCCGCCTATCGAATGCCCAAGGCCTCGACTGCGTGCGAACTGAAAGAGAAGGGTGTCAGAAGAAGCATCGCTTTCCCTACGCCGGCATTATCCGGATCAGGTTCGGCGGGTATTTCTCAGGCCGAAGATTTCCTCGACCACCCCGAACGATGCGGGAAGCGTACTGCCCGGGCGAGCAGGTGACAACCCGTAAAACTAGTTGACCGCATCCGTGACATCGTGGCTTCCGCGGGAGCAGGGCTAGTCGCTGGACGAGTCAGACGCACACGATTCGGTCATCGTGCGGCCGTTTCAAGCAGGCATGCCAGGCAGGGCCGGTTTCGCCGCGAACCGCTCGTTGATGAGTAGCAGACCACGTCGGGGTCGATCACTACGACCAGATGGTGTCGAGTTCGGCCGCTCTCCTGACACCATGTCCGCCATGATGCTCGCCCTAGCCTGCCGCTCACCGCCTGGTGGCAGATACGATGGTCCCGCTCGCCGCTGGGAAGTGGATAGCGCGCGGCACTATTCGAAAAGCGGCCAGCGTAGCCGACGCCCCACCGTTGGAATGAAACGCTGGCTCACGCCGGTCATTGCGATAGTCGGCCCAGTACGGGATGAGACGGCGGGCGCCGGTGGATAGACCCTGCCGCCACAAATCCCACTGCCGCTGTGCAGGCGATGGCGAGCGCCAGTACCCGGAACGTCCCAACCCCCGCGTGGACCGCCGAGCTGTTGCTTAACACACCGGCGAGAATACCGGCGCCGACGATGCTGCCGATGTAGCGCATCATCGAACTTGTGCCCGCCGCGGCGCCGGCCAGTCGCGGCGGCGCGGATTCAACGGCCGCCGTGGTTGCTGCGCCCGTTCCCAATCCCAATCCTACGCCCAGCAGGGCTAGGCAGCCGGCCAGGTAGATCCCGGAAACATCGCTCTGCAAGCCCGCCAATAGCGCCAACGCGCCGGCGGTCATCATCAGCCCGCCCAGCTGAGATGGCAGCCGCCGTCCGCGCGAATCCGCAACTCTTCCGCCCAGGGGCGAAGTGATTGCGAACAGCGCGGACATGGCCGCCAGCAACAACCCCGCCGTGAGCGAGCCCTTGCCCTGCACATCGCGGATGAAGAAGGGGATCATCAAGACGGTCGTGTACATCGCGAAATTGGTAAGCAAGACGTAGGCCGTGGCGCCGGAAAACGAGCGCGAGCGAAAGAGCCGCCAATCCGCCGTAGGTGAGGATGAGGCTCGTTGGCGCCACGCGAACGCCGCAGCCACAACAACCGCCGCGATCCATCGAGCCGTCACCATCGCACCGCTTTCGCCGTCTCGAATCGCGCTGAGTTGGAGGGTCACCACCACAAGCAAGCTAACGAAAAGCGCCATTCCCAGCCAGTCGATCGGCGTGCGGACTGAACGCGATTCTTCGCCGATGTGCAGCCGCCTCAACAGTAGAAGTGCAAGCAACACGATGGGGATGCTGAGTGGGAACATCCATCGCCAGGATCCGACCTCCAACACGGCCGCGCCCAGCAGCGGGCCGACCGCCGCGGCAACCGAAATCACCGACCCGTTGATCCCGTTCAGCCGCCCGAGCTGGTTCGGCGGCGCCTCCGTGCGCAGCATCGCCGTGCCATTCGGTATCAGGATCGCGCCTGACACGGCCTGCGCGATGCGCAGAACCACCAGCGCCAGGAAGGTTGGCGCCAGCGCGGCAGCCACCGAAAAGACGAGGAAGGCGATGAGCCCGACGCGATAGACTCGTTCGCGGCCAACCTGGTCACCCAACCGCCCGCCAATCGGCTGCGCCACCGCCATGGCGATCAGATAGCCCGAGACCAGCCAGGCGACCGCCGCATGGCTCAGCGAGAACTCCGCGCGAATGTCGGGAAGGGCGATGGCCACCATCGTTGAGTTGAGCGGCGCAAGCACCGAACCGAGCGACGAGAGCGCGAGCAGCAAGGGGACGCTTGGCGGCGCCGGTCGCCCGGAGGGTGTGCTTTTCTGCGCGGCGCTGGAGGTGAGGCCGGTGGCCGTCAACGAAGCGTGGTGATTGGCCGGCATTGGAGGAGATACAGCTCGCCCCCGGCAAATGCGCACTCGATATCGACTTCGTGGCCAAGCAGGCGCTCGAGCCGCAGTGCGAGCGCCCCCAACTCCTGGACCTGACCGGCGTCCAGGCTGGCCTTGAGCTGGAGCTCGGCTGGCACATCAATTTCGGCGGTGCCTGTGGCGGTCATCACCGTCATCCGTTCCTTGCGCGAAATATCCCGCCAGGCCAGTTCAAGGTTGTCCTTGTTGATGACGAAGGTATCTGGCGTGACGCTGCCGCCGACGATGCTTTCGCCAAGGCCCCAACTCGCGTTGATCATCACCTCGTCGCGACTGCCGGTTACCGGGTTGGCGCTAAAGACGACAGCAGACACATCAGCAGGGACCAGCGACTGCACGAGCACGGCGATGCGCACGTCGTCCAGTGGCAGCCCTTGCCGCGAGCGGTAGGCGAGCGCCTGTGGTGAGCCCGCAGACCGCGCACAGCGCATCACCGCATCGAGCAGGGCATCGACGCCGCAGATGTTCAGGTACGTATCGTGCTGGCCCGCGAAGGAGGAGTCTGTCCCGTCTTCATCGATAGCGGAGGAGCGGACGGCAACGCGCGGGTCGGTTGCGCCCAGCCGCTCGGCCAGCATCCGGTACGCCGCGCTGATCGCCGGGGCGAGCGCGACCGGCAGGTCCTGGTGGTGCGAGAGCAACGCTGGCACGGCGAATCCGGGAGGCACAGCATGAGCGGCGGCGAGCCGGCTAAGGCTGGCCGCTTTTCCGCCCACGACCGCATCGTCATGGCAATCGGCCTCGCCGAGCCAGCGAATGA
>JBDSJC010000146.1:0-28968 GCA_039917655.1 Tepidiformaceae bacterium | reverse complement strand
GGTCGAGCTTCAACAGAGCGGCCTGAACATCATCGACACCACCTGCCCGATCGTCACCCGCGCCCAGCGCTACGGCCAGAAGTTCGTGCGCGATGGCTGGCACGTCCTTATCTTCGGCGACCCCGGCCACAAAGAAGTGCGCGGCATCCTGGGCTGGACGATCGATAAGACCGGTGCCTCCCACGCCACCATCCTTGAGACCGCCGACCTCGCGAGCATCCGCACCCTCATCGAGACTTTTCCCGGCGGCTTCCCCAACAAGATCGGTGTGATGGCCCAGACAACGCACAAGATGGAAGACTTCGCCCGCTTCGTCAGCAACCTGATGCTCCTCCAGCGCGACCACAACTTCGAGTTCCACGTGGTCAACACACTCTGCCACGCCACCACCGGACAGCAAGAAGCGGCGGCCGCCCTCGCAGCCACCGTGGACGTGATGGTCGTTGTCGGTGGGCGAAAGAGTGCGAACACGCGCCACCTCAAAGAGGTCTGTGAAGAGCAGGGAACGCCCGCCTACCACATCGAAGGGCCTGCTGATCTCGACGCCGAATGGTTCGCGGACGCGGAGCGCATCGGGCTCACCGCCGGAGCCTCTACCCCTGACTATTCGATCGACGAAGTCGAAGCGCGCATCCGCGAACTCGTCCCGGCATGAGTCGCGCCCCCTCCCCCGGTATCGTCTCTGGCGTGCGCCCCGGCTCCCTCGCCGAAGAGGCTGGCCTCGAGGCTGGTGATGCGATCGTCTCAGTCGCCGGACATGTCCTGCGAGACGTCGTTGACCTCCAGTTCTACCAGGCAGAATCCGAAGTCGAAGTCCTCGTGCGCAAAGCCAATGGCCTCGACGAACTGCTCGTGTTCGAAAAGGAGATCGACGAAGACCTCGGGCTGGAGTTCGAACACGCCACCTGGGACGACGTCACGCTCTGCAACAACAACTGCTTTTTCTGCTTCCTCAAGGGCCTGCCCAAAGGCATGCGCAAGACGCTCTACATGAAGGACGACGACTACCGCCTCAGCTTCTTGCACGGTAACTTCGTTACGCTGACCAACCTGACAGACGACGACTGGAGCCGGCTCGAAGAGCAGCGCCTGAGCCCCCTCAACGTCTCCGTCCACGCCACGGACCTGACGCTCCGCCGTCAGATGCTCGCGAACCCCACGGCCCCGGATGTAATCGAACAGCTCCAGCGGATGGGGGATCTTGGCCTCCAGGCGCACACCCAGATTGTCCTCTGCCCCGGCGTCAACGACGGTTCGCACCTCGAACACTCGGTGCGCCAGCTGACTGACCTCTACCCCACCGTACAGACCGTGTCCGTCGTCCCCGTCGGCGCCAGCCCGAAGCTCGAAGACTGGTCGTTGAACCGCGACGGCATCGAACTCGTGCGGCCAACGCCGGAATACGCAAGGGAAATTGTCCGGCTGCTCCGCCCGATCCAGGTAGAATGCCGCGCGAAGCATGGCGCCACCGTGGTCCAGTGCAGCGACGAGTACTACATCACCTCGGGTGAGCCGGTGCCGCCAGCGCGGGAGTACGACCGCTTCCCTCAGTACGAAAACGGCATCGGCATGGTGCGCACGATGTTGGACGACTGGTCGCGCACGAAACGCCGCATCGGAGCCTCCAAACGACGGTACGACGGCCGGCACCTGGTGATCGCCACGGCGACGCTCATCGCGCCCACGCTCGCGGGCATCGCGGCCGAAATGGGCGAACTCACCGGCGCGACGATCGAGGTGCAGGCGGTGACGAACACTGTTTTCGGCGAGCGAGTAAACATCAGTGGCCTGCTCTGCGGCGGCGACTACGTGCGTGATTTGCGCCACTACCAGCCAGACTGCTTCGTCCTCCCGCGCCCGAGCCTTGACTACTTCGGCCAGAAGTTCCTCGACAGCCTGACGGTGGACGAAGTGGAGGCCCGGCTCGGCGCGCCGCTCACCTTCGCCAGCCAGTGGAGCGAAGTGCTGGATATTCTCGAACGCGGGCCACGACGGCCGAGTGCCAACGCGGCAACGAACGGTGCCTTCTGGAGCGAAGAGCGCGCCACGCTCCCCAAGGACGCTGCCTGGGTCAACTAACTGCCGGCCCAAGGGAAGCCCGCTTCCGGGCATGCTAAAATCGTGGCGTGACTACGCCCCCGCGCCTCCTGATGACCGAGGAGGAGTTCCTCGCGAAGTACGCCGACGCACTGCCGTCGTACGAGTTTGTGAACGGCGAGGTCACTCAGAAGCCTATGACGAAGCGATCGCATTCGGCCTTGGCACGGCGACTATCGGCGCGGCTTGACGCCTACATCGAACGCGCCGGCGGCACGGGCGGCCCCGAACCTACCGTTGACCTCAGCAGCGCCACCGCGCGTAGGTACCGAGTCCCCGATGTCGCGTACTGGAGCCGCGAGAAAGATACAGGAGCAGCCGTACTCGGGGCACCTACGCTCTCTGTCGAAATCATCTCGGAGGGCCAGACGCGCGCGGAACTGCGCGAAAAGTGCCGGCTCTTCCGGGCGGCGGGCGCGGAGATTTGTTGGCTGGTGGATCCAAATCGCCGCACGGTTGAGGTCTTCGATGACGCGCGCGACGGCGAAGTTCAGCCAGAAACCGCCGTGCTCGAATCGCCGCACATGCCCGGATTCCGTCTCGCCCTGGCCGACCTCTTCGCCGTGCTCGACGCCTGAATCGCCGATCCCAGCGGCATGCCAGTCCGCGCGATAGAATCCCTGTATGCCTCGTATCCGCGTTGAACCCATTGGCATCGAAGTTGAAGCTCCGAGCGGCGAGACGGTGCTCGATGCAGTCGTGGCGAGCGGCGCCTACTGGCCCGTGGGGTGCGCGAAGAACGGCGAATGTACAAACTGCGCCATGGAAGTCGTGTCCGGCCTCGGTCGCCTGAGCGCCATGGGCCGCTACGAACGCCTGAACCTCGTCCGCCAGCGCGGGCGCCATGCAATCGAAGATCCACGCCTTCGCCTCGCCTGCCAGGCCCGGCTTGAAGGCGATGTCGTCGTGTTCAAACGGGGCGTGTCGCCCAGCTAGCCCCGGAGGTGCGCCATGCCCTACATCATCACTGAGCCATGCATCGGCGTGAAAGACGCCTCCTGCGTTGACGTCTGCCCGGTGGACTGCATCCACAGCTCGGATGATTCGCCGCAGTACTACATCAACCCTGACCAATGCATCGATTGCGCCGCCTGCGAACTCGCCTGCCCGGTCAGCGCCATTCATGACGAAAACGACCTGTCCGATGACAACCGCAAGTTCGTGAAGATCAACGCGGACTTCTTCGCCTAACAGTTACAGGCCGGGCGCGGAGCCCGGGGAGTGTACTTCGTGGAACTTGCCCAACTTGAAGCGTTCCTTCAGGTAGCCCAGCATCGTTCGTTCAGCCGGGCGGCCGAGGCCCTATTTCTCACGCAACCATCGGTCACCGCCCGCATCCAATCGCTCGAGCGCGAGATTGGCGAACGGCTGTTCGAACGGACCGGCCGCAGCGTCACCCTGACCGATGCCGGCCACGCCTTCATGCCCCACGCCCAGCGCGCGTTGACTGCCGTGCAAGAGGGGACAGACGCCATAGAGGCTGTCCGCCACGGAGACATCGGCAGCATCCGCATCGGCGCCAGCGACACGATCGCCACCTACGTCCTGCCCGGCATCCTTAAGCAGTTCCGGGAGACGCGCCCACGCGTCCACGTCCACCTCACGACCGGCCAAACCGAGGGGATCGTCGAAAAGCTTTTGGCCGGTGAGACGCACGTCGCCGTCTCGCGCCTGACGCAGCATCCGGAAATCGAATCCCTGCATCTCTACAACGACGACCTGGCGCTGGTCTGTTCACCGTCGCATCCGTTCGCCAGCCGCGGGCGCGTTACTATCGCGGAAGCTGGAAAGGAGCCGTTCCTCTTCTTCGAACGCAGCTCCAGTTACCACAGCCTCGTCTACTCCATGTTCCTGCGCGTCGGCGTCGTCCCCGAATCCGTCATGGAGCTGGACTCCATGGAGACCACGAAGCACATGGTCGAAGCCGGCCTGGGCATCGCTATCCTCCCCGTCGTCTCGGTCGACCGCGAGATCACCGCGGGCCAACTAACCCGCGTCGAAATTCGCGACATGGAGCAGCCCGCCCAGCGCGAAGTCGGCGTGCATGTTGTACGCAACCGCATCCTTGCCCCGCCGATTCGCGATTTCCTGCGCCTCCTCACCGGCGAATACGGAATCGCCAACCCCTGGGACGACCGCCGCGCGAGCAGCTAACCGGGGCGCCCACGTCCCGCCGCATGTCTCACACTCTGCCGCCTTGCTATGCTCTGCCGGTGACGTTCGAAGAGATCGTGGAACTCGCCGCCTCGCGCAAGCGCGACATGCCGCCCGGCAAGTCCACCACCGCACTGTTCGAGGGCGGCGCTCACGCTATCGGCAAGAAATTGGTCGAAGAGGCCGCCGAGAGTTGGATGGCCGCCCGCTACGAGGATGACCCGAGCCTCGCGCTTGAACTCTCGCAGGTCCTCTACTACGTCGCTTGCATGATGGCCGAACGGCGCATCGCCCTCACAGAGGTTTACGCACGGCTATGATCAAAGTCGCCCTCCCAAACAAAGGCCAGCTCTTCGAACCAACCGTCGAGCTCCTCACCTCCTGCGGCTACAAGCTCAGCAAGTCGCCGAAGAGCCTCAGCAGCCTCGACCCGGAGAACAACGTCGAGTTCTACTTCCTGCGGCCGGGCGACATCCCGCTGTACGTTGCCAGCGGGGTGCTCGATGCAGGCTTCACCGGCAAGGACTTCGCTGCCGAAAAAGGGCAGGTATCGGAGCCTCTGCTGGACCTGAATTACGGCTACTCGAAGCTCTGCGCCGCCGTGCTGGCGGACTCGCCGTACCGAACCCTCGATGAAATCGCCCGTCTACGTATCGCAACGTCGTTTCCCACGATTACGCGCCGCTTCTTTGGCGGCCAGGCCCTGGAAATCGCCCAACTTGAGGGTGCCGTGGAGATCTCCGTCCGCCTCGGCATCGCTGATGCAGTTGTCGATGTCGTGGAGACCGGCAGCACGCTCGAGCAGGCGGGCCTGCGCATCGTCGGCGAGCCGCTGTTCCGCTCGAACGCCGGCTTCTTCGCCCAGCCGGGCCACGAAGAGCACGAAGACGTGCGGATCATGCGCAGCCGACTCGAGGGCCGCCTCGTCGCCTACGAGTACCGCATGGTCGAATACGATTGCCCGGCAGCGCTCGTGGAAATTGCCACGAAAATCACCCCCGGCATCGAATCGCCCACCATCACGGCCCTTCAGAAGGACGGCTGGCTCTCCGTGAAGGCGATGGTTAAGGCGAACCGCGCAAACCAGATCATGGACGAACTCTCGCGTGTTGGCTGCAAGGGCATCCTCCTCACGACGATCGAGAGCGCGCGCATCTAGCGGGCCCGCGTAGAATCCCGGCTTATGACCGACTTCGCCCTCCACGGCGCCCGGATCTGGGACGGCCATGCCGATGCCCCAATCGCAGCCTCGCTCGACCTCCACGACGGCCTGATCACGGCCGTTAGCCCGCCATCGGAAGACTCCGGCAGGCTAGACCTCACGGGGTGCACCATCATCCCCGGCCTGATCGAAGGCCACGCCCACCTCTGCTTCAACGCCGCTTCCAATTGGCGCGCGGTTTACGACGCGGACACCCCGGCCACGATGGCGCTACGCATGGCTCAGAACGGCCGTCGTATGCTCGAAGCGGGCATAACCACCGTCCGCGACCTCGGCGCGCCGACCAGCCTCTCGATCGAAATGCGTGAGGCGTTCGCGAGCGCCCTCGCGCTTGGCCCACGGCTATTGGTGGCTGGCTCGCCGATCACCACCACCGGCGGCCACTGCTGGTTCATGGGCGGCGAGGCGGACGGCGAACTCGGCATCCGTAAAGCCGTGCGGGAGCACGTCAAAGCGGGCGTGGACTGGATCAAAGTGATGGCCACCGGCGGAAACATGACGCCCCGCACCAACACCTTCGCCCCGCAGTTCACGGTCGATGAGTTGCGCGCCTGCATCGATGAGGCGCACCGCCTGCGCCGCAAAGTCACAGCCCACGCGCATGGCAGCGAAGGCATCCGTGTCGCCACCGAAGCGGGGGTCGATATGATCGAACACTGCTCGTTCACCACGCTTGGCGGCTACGAGTACGAGTCCGCCGACGGGGCGAGCATCGCGCTCGCAGAGATCGGCGTTTCTCCCACCATCTCCATTGGCTATCTGCGCTGGCCCGACGACGGCTTGCGCAAGCGCCGCGCCGAAATCCTACAGGACATGATCGCCCAGGGCTGCAACGTCTTGATGAGCACCGATTGTGGCATCCCCGGCGTCCCACACGAGGCGCTCGGAGCGGCCATCAAAGTGTTGGCAGATATGTCCGGGCTGCGTCCTGTGCAAGCCCTCCGCCTGGCCACCAGCCGATCCGCCGAACTGCTCGGCCTCGCCGACCGCGGAGTGATCGCTCCCGGCCGCCTCGCTGACCTGCTCGTCGTCGAAGGCGACCCAACACAAGACCTGGCCGCCCTCGAGCGCGTGCGCTACGTTTTCAAGGGCGGGGAACTCGTCTTCGCCGCGCGAGCTGGGCGGGACCGCGACCTGGCGCCCTAAGCCGAGCATCACGGCTGCCAGTCCGCCACGATCTCCCACTGGACGTGGCCGTAGTACCCGAACCAAGACGCAACGTCCTGCGGCAGAATGCGTCCGTGGCCGCACCAAGTAGCGAAACGTAACTACCCCATGCCCAACATCACGGAACGTCCTGGGCATGGAATCTGGACAACCGGCCACCGGCACAGATACGGTGTCCATCGCAGCGTGCCCTCGTAGCTCGAAGGATAAGTATCTGACTTCGGATCAGTCCGATGGATGCCCTGCGAGGGTCGATAGCCCAGCGGGCCCCAGATTACGCACGATCGCGGAATAGAGTCGTGGCTCGCGCGCAAGGCATGTTGAACTGCGGTAATCTGCGCCCGTGATCAGTCTGCACGTCAACGGCGAACGTCGAGATGCCCGGGAGTCGCGACGCAACCTGCTCAGCTATCTGAGGTTTGACCTCGGACTTACGGGCACCAAGTACGGGTGTGGCGAAGGGCTTTGTGGTGCGTGCACCGTGCTTGTTGATGGTCAACCGCTGCGGGCTTGCCTCGCGACGGTCGGAAGCGTGGCCGGTGGTCACCTCACCACCATCGAAGGTCTTGCCTCAGGCGACGTACTGCATCCGGTGCAACAGGCGTTTGTTGACCTCTCCGCGGCGCAGTGCGGCTATTGCATCCCGGGGTTCGTCATGTCCGCGGTCGCCCTGCTCGCGCGGGTGCCGCAGCCAGACTCCGGGCAGGTGCGTGAGGCGCTATCGGAAAACATGTGCCGCTGCGGCACGTATCTTCGTATCGAACGCGCAGTGTTGCGTGCGAGCGGGGTGTCGGATTGACGGCCTATCCCGTGGCGGGATTAAGCATCCAGGGCGCCTCGGCGCTCGGACTTCCGCTGCCCGCGACGGGCTACGCGCGCCAGGCGTACGGCACCGTGAGCGCCGATTTTGGGCCAGCAACGTGGTTGACGGTGGGAGCTGACGGGCGTGTCACCGTGTTCGCGGGGAAGGTCGAGTACGGACAGGGTATCCGCTGGGGGCTGGCGATGGCAGCCGCTGAGGAACTCGGTCTTCAGACCGACGCGGTCAACGTTGTACTGGGAGACACGGACCGGGTGCCCTGGGACATCGGCACCTTTGGCAGCCAGTCCACCAGATACACTGGTGTTCAGGTGCGTCGCGCCGCGGCGACGGCCCGCGAAACGCTATTGGAACTTGCAGTCGCCCGGCTCGACTTACCTGCCGACCAGTTGACCTGCGAGGGCGGCAGCGTAACGTCTCGGGGAGATGGCGGACGTAGCCTTCGATTTGAAGACCTCCTTGAGAATCAGCAGCTCGTACGTGAAATCCCGGAGAACGTGCAGTTGAAAGCGGCCTCCGACTTCACAGTGATGGGTACCAACACGAAACGGCTCGACGTTATCGAACGAGTGACCGGGCGTGCCGTTTACTCCCGAGACGTGATTAGGCCGGGCATGTTGTTCGCGCGCGTGCTGCGGCCCATAGCGTTCGGGGCCAGCCTGGCGGCGCTGGATACGTCCCTGGCTGAACGGATGCCGGGTGTGTTCCAGATTGTCACGGACGACGGGCTGGTGGCGGTACTGGCGGGGACGGATCAGCAGGCCGATGCAGCCCACGACGCGTTGATAGCCGAGTGGACGGAACGACTCGGCAACATCTCCCAATGGGACTTACCGCGACTGCTGGCAGAGGAGTCGCGCGACCGTGTCACGACTCAAGAGGCAGGTGATGTCGAATCTGCGCTTTCCAAGGCATCCCACCGGCTCGAGGCCACCTACTACGTGCCCTACATCCCGGTCGCTCCAATGGAACCGCGTGCCGCGGTAGCTGAGTGGGAGGGGACATCCCTGACGGTCTGGGCAGGTACCCAGCGGCCATTCGGCATTCGCTCGGAGTTGGCGGCGCTCTTTGGCATCGAGGAGAAGCAGGTCCGGGTGATTGCACCCGAGATCGGCGGAGGGTTCGGCGGCAAGAGCCTCTACCGCCCGGCGATGGAGGCCGCGAAGCTGGCGCGAATTGCCGCCCGCCCAGTACGGGTCGCGTACAGCCGCGACGAAGAGATGACGTGGTCCACCTTTCGACCTGCCGCCCTGATCACTATTCGGAGTGGCTTCGACGGGGACGGCCGGCTCACGGCCTGGGACTTCCATGCCGTCCACACCACCGCGGACCGGCCGATGATCGGACAGCGGGGCTCGGAAACCCCGTACCAGGTGAAGGACCTTCGCGTGGTGGTGTCGGCCGGTCCGGCGCCGCTCAAGCCCGGATCGTACCGCTCGCTCGGATGCGCCGTAAATCACTTTGCACGCGAAGTACACACCGATGAAATCGCGGCGTCGCTGGGTGTTGACCCGGTTGAGATCCGCCTCCGCAATCTGCCGGACCCAAGGTATCGCCGTGTCCTGGAAGTGGCATCTGCTCAATTTGGCTGGCACACGGCGGCGGCGCCGTCCGGTGCGGGAGTGGGCGTTGCGATCGGATTGGACGTCGGTTCGTATACGGCGGAGTGCGTTTCCATCGAGGTGCAGGGCAAGGAGATTGCGGTCAACCGGGTGAGCGCCGCGCTTGACTGTGGCCTCGTCTTCAATCCCGATGGCGCGCGAAGTCAGATGGAGGGGGCGATCGTCATGGGCCTCGGGTCAACTCTGTTCGAAGCGGCCGAGTTCGAGAACGGACGGCTCCTCAACGGAAGTTTCGCCCGCTATCGCGTGCCACGCATCAACCGGACGCCCCAGATCGATGTCGCGCTGGTTGGGACCGACGCCAACCCATCAACAGGAGCGGGCGAACCAGGAATTGTGCCGATCGCAGCGGCGGTCGCCAACGCCCTATTTGACTGTACTTCGAATCGAATCCGCGAACTCCCCCTTCAACGCCAGCTATGAACGGCGCCGAGAGGGAGCGTCAAGCCCTCGCTTGCGCGGCATCGCGACCAGTAACACCGGAGAGAGGCGCTCATGACAGCCGTCGTTGACATCCATTGCCACGCATCCCAGGCGCCATCGATTCAGCCCCTCATTCAAGGGCTGATGCGGCCGGAAGACGATCCGGCGAGCTTCTTCAGCAACGCCCAGTCCATCGCCCACAACCGTCGCCTCGGCGCCGAACAGTACGGCCTGGCTCTCACTTCGCTTGAAGAGCGTCTCTCTCGGATGGATCGCTCTCGCGTGGACATCCAGGCAGTCTCGCCATCGCCGCAGCAGTTCTACTGGGCGGACCGAGAACTCGGATCACGCCTTTCGCGCCTTCAGAACGAACATGTTGCCACCCTCGTCGCGCAGCGGCCAGGGCGTTTCGTCGGCCTGGGTTCAGTGCCGCTCCAAGATCCCGGACTGGCGGTTGGAGAGCTCGAACACCTTGTCGGTCAACTCGGATTGCGCGGTGTCCAGATATCCACCTACGCCGGAGGGCGCGAACTTGGGGACCTGGCGTTGGAGCCTTTTTGGGCGGCCGCGGAGGCTTTGGGTGCGGTGATTTTCGTGCATCCCCTGGGATTCACACACGGTGACCGGTTTCGCGAGTTCTACATGAACAACGCCATCGCCCATCCCCTCGAATCGGCGCTTGCCGTAGCGAGCCTGATCTTCAACGGCGTGCTCCACCGCCATCTCAACCTGAAACTTGTTGTGGCCCATGGCGGCGGCTACCTGCCGTTCCATCCCAGCCGACTGGACCATGCCTGGGAAGTTCGGCCGGAGTGCCGGGTGCACATCGACCGCCCGCCGAGCGAGTACCTCAAGCAGCTGTTCGTGGATACCGTGGTCTACACACCGGAGAGCGTCGCCCAGCTTGTAGCGCTGCTCGGGGCGGACCACGTGCTCCTCGGCACGGACTACCCGTTCGATATGGGCGAGGACGATCCCGTAGGGCTAGTCGAGCGGACCCCCGACTTGAGCGACGACGACCGGGAGCTCATCGCAGGCGGCAACGCCGCGAGGCTGCTCGGCATTTTGGCACCGTAAGCCGCGCACCATGGGAAGGTCGCGGTCGCGGGTCTGTCCCCTCGGCGGCGCAGGTCTGTTTGGCGCTTGAGGAATGCGTTCAGGATTTCTTGGCGGCGGCTCCGCATTTGGCGCGGAGGAGGTCGGCGGAGACCGCAGTCTGTCCAGATCTCCGACCCGACGGGGGATCGACGAAGCGAACTACCGTGTTCCGGAGGATGCCGGCGGAGGCTCGCCCGGCAATCATCGGATGCCAGTGTCGTATCGCAACGTCACCTCGATGTCCGCGCCGTGGATGACAATCACCTGGGGTGGAGCCGTGCCGAGGAGCCCTCGCACCGGCTGAGGAGTAAGTGTATATCTACCGGCGGGTAGAGCAATTGAGAACCTGCCGTCACCATCGCTCAGGGCATCGCCGACTGAGTCCCCAGGGTCGTTCACGAAGAAGATCTCCGCACCGCTCACCGGGCGATCGGCACACCGCGGGTCCGGAGGGATGCGTTCCACCGGGCAGGTGGGGCCGGCCAGCACTGTTCCCTTGACGACGAAATTGCGGTCATCGCCGCCGTCCCTGGCGAGCTGCGACAAGGTCACCATGTACGGAAGAGTCGATCTGACCGAAATGTGCACTTGGAACAGCGCGGCCAGTGCGGGACATGGTTGGTAGGGGGCGCAGTTCAGCACCCCTATTGCGGTCACATCTGCCTCGCCCACCCGCTCAGCTTCGTAGATCCCCTGCGCGCCGCGGACCACGAGAACGTTCGGCACTCGCCTCGCGATCGAGGGATCGGAAACAGCGACCGCCCAGTTGAACTCCTCTCCAAGTTGTAAGAGAAATCGGTCACCAACGCGGACCACGATTGCTTTTCCGTCGTCGGCCCTGGTGATGGCAACCGAGGGGCTGGGCGCTTCGGGAAGTTCAGAAGCGACAACCCAGCGGCCGGAATCGAAACTACCCGCCACGACGAGTGTGACGAAAAAGGAGAGGGCGACCAATCTCCGCCAGTTCATTTCATGTCCCTGCCTACAGCTCCCGATTCGGGCGGCTCTGTGGTCTCGTGCGAGAGATCTTAAGTTAGTCTAGCTGGCGCTATCACCCGGCTGGAATGATGGCCGGGTGGATTGCGCCTGCCGTCGCGGGCGGGACCAGGGTCTGTATCTACGATCGCGCAGGCCGAGGCTGGAGCGAGTCCGCTGCCGGCCCCGATGACGGCGTCGCTGGCGTCGTGATCCTCGATTCCATGCCTCCTGACCAGTACGCGAAGTTTCCTGGCTGGCCTACGTTCTACGAGAACTTTCGGCGGGTCTCCGCATTGCTGCCGTCCCTGTCGCGGGCCGACCGCTACCAGGCCGTCCAGCCACCGTCGATCACCAGCGTGTGTCCCGTCACGTAGTCACTGGCTGAACTCGCCAGGAAGATCACGGCCCCTGCCAACTCGTGTGGTTGGCCCCAGCGCCGCATCGGCGTTCGTTCAGTGATGAACTGATGGCGGGCGGCGTCCCCAAAGAGCGGGCGGGTCAGTTCCGTCTCGAAATAGGTCGGCGCGAGGGCGTTGACCTGAACTCCGGCCTCGGCCCACTCAAGCGCGAGCACTTTCGTTAGCTGCTCGACGGCACCCTTCGAGCTCGCGTAGGCGGCCTGACCTGGCAGCGCCACTCGCCCCATGATGCTCGAAACGTTGATCATCTTGCCTGAGCCCTGCCCCACCATGCGTTTCCCTGCCGCTCGCGCGCAGAGAAAGTAGCCCTCCAGGTTCGTTGCTATCACGCTCTGGAACTCCTCCAGGGAGAGTTCCAACACCGGCTTGCGAACGTTGATCCCGGCGTTATTCACAAGGATATCGAGCGCGCCAAGCTGCGTCATCGTGTGCTCAATCAGCCGCTCACAGTCGTCTTCCCGGGCGGCGTCTGCTATGACCGCTTCGGACCGTCGCCCCAGCGCCCGGATCTCATCACGAACGGCTTCGACCTCGGTCGCCGTGCGACTCGCCACGACGACATCTGCTCCAGCCGCGGCCAGGGCCAGCGCCATCGTTCGGCCCAGCCCGCGGCCCGCGCCGGTAACGATCGCCACGCGGCCTTCGAGGCTGAACAGTCGAGTGCCCAAGAGTTCAGGCCGCGCATCCATGGGCGAAATCTACACCATGGAGTTGTTAAATCGTCGCCGCCGATGGGGGCGCCGTGGCCACGGCATCAACGCGCCCCCACTTCGGCATCGCTTCAGCCACCATCCGACGGCGATCATCATCGTCCGAAACGTCCGCTCGAGAGAGCAAGATTTCGACACCCGAGGCTTCGCATGCCTCCGCCTCGCGCCGCGTGTAGTTGATTGGCGATCCGAAGGCGAACCAACCGAGTTGCTTACGCGAGGCTCGTGCCGTGGCCGAAACGGGCGAGGACATCCTCGTCATTGATGGCGTTGCCCGTGAAAGCGCCGGGCGTCGATGTAGCTAAGATGATCGCCGCCTCGACGAACTCCTCGGGGCCGGGTAAGCCTGGAGGAGCGGTGTCTCCCCGCGCAGCACGAGCGAATCGCAGTCCGGGGGTATCGACTGCTCCCTTTGGCTTCAGGGCATTCACCGCGATCCCCCAGGGAGCGACTTCGGCAGCGAGGAGGCGCGTCATGTTTTCGAGTGTGAGCTTCATCAGGCCGTAGTGGCCAGCAGTGCCGGCGGATGCGTGGTCGGCGGCCACGGAGCTGATGTTGATGATCGACCCGCCGCCGGTGCCCCGCATGCTTTCCAGGACCGCGCGAGTGCAATAAAAGGGACCGCTGAGGTTCACGCGAAGCTCGACGTCCCAATGGCGAACCTGCATATCGCTCAGCCGGCCCGGAGGTTGGACGGCGGCGTTGTTGACGAGGATATCGATTCGCCCGAATTCATCGAGCGCCCGCTTTGCCATCCGTTCACAGTCGGCGAAGTCCCCCACGTTACAGGGGACGGCGAGCGCGCGACCGCCAGCGGCGTGAATACGGGCCACGGTTTCGTGGATCGTCCCTGGCAGCCGTTCATCGCGCACAGTCTCGGAGCGGGCGGCAACGACAACGAACGCGCCTTCGCGGGCATAGCCCTCGGCAACGTGCTGGCCCAGGCCGCGGCTTGCGCCGGTAACGATCGCTACTTTGCCCTCTAGTCGCATGGGTGTCCCGCCTTCCTCACAAGGTTTGCATGGCGCGTCGTCCTCAACCTCCCGCCGTCGCGGAGCGGAGCGGAGCGGCCTTCACGCCCGGACACGCCAGGAGCGATGGTACGACGACGCGGCGAGCGCCGAGCGCGAGGCCATGGCGCCCGGGTAACTGTTGACCGGTTAACTATAAAACGTTTACTGTGCCCGAGTTCAAGTGGGGGGCGACTGGCTCAACCGTCGGGACACGCCTACACCTGGCGGATGTCTCCGAGGTGGCTAATGACCTGCGAAGCAGGATTCTCTTGGGCAAACTAGGCGATGTACCAACATGATGCAGCGCTACGTCGCGCAGCGGCTTCTGCTCGGACTGATCAGCCTGGTCGGCCTGAGCCTGCTGGTCTTCACGTTTCTCCGGATCATCCCGGGAGACACAGCGGTCCTGGTGCTGGGCCCTGATGCCGCCTCTTCACCCGAACAGGTTGACGAGCTTCGCGCGCAGCTTGGGCTGGACGACCCTTTGCCCGTGCAGTACGTGCGCTGGGTTGGCGACCTTCTGCGCGGAGACCTCGGCCACTCGCTGTTCACCGGCCGGCCGGTTAGTCACGAAGTGGGGAACCGGCTGAGCACGACCATTGAACTGGCCGTCATGGCGCTCGCCATCAGTCTCATCGCCGGCGTATCCGCGGGCACGGCATCCGCGGTGTGGGACGGGCGAGCACGCGACCAGCTGATTCGGGTGATCAGCATCCTCGGTCTCTCCATGCCCAACTTTTGGTTGGGGACGATGGTGATCGTGTATTCGGCCAAGTGGTTCGGCTGGATCCCGCCTGTCCAACACATCAATTTTTGGGAAGATCCATCAAGAAACTTGCAGCAATTCGTGGTGCCCGGGCTTGTGGTGGGACTCGGTCTCGCGGCCTCGCTTTCACGCCTGACGAGGTCAGCGGTGCTGGAGGTGATGCGCGACGACTACGTCCGCACGGCAACGGCCAAAGGCCTCACTGCGCGGACGGTGCTGTTTCAGCACACGTTGCGGAATAGCCTGATCCCAATTGTCACACTATTCGGGGTGCAGGTTGGCGGAGTGGTGGCCGGCACCGTGGTGGTTGAGAACGTGTTCAACCTGCCGGGTCTGGGGCGGCTCATCCTCGACAGCATCGCCCGAAAAGACTACCCGCTCGTCCAGGGAATCGTCCTCCTCTACGGGACGTTGATAGTGCTGGTGAACGTTGTGACGGACATCGTGTACGGCCTGGTTGACCCAAGGATACGGGTGGCATGAGCACGAGCCGAACTTTGGGAGACCTCAACGCGGGAGCAGGCGAATTCGTGCCCGCTCGCCGTCGCTTCGGCGCCCTGCGGCGTCTGCTGCGCAGGCCAACGGCGGCCTGCGCCGTAGTCATCCTCTCGATCTTTCTCCTGCTTGCGGCGTTTCCCGAGCCGTTCGCGCCGTACGGCGAGAACGAGCCGACCCAGGCGTACTTCCAGTCTCCGAATTTCAAGCACCTGCTGGGGACGGACAACCTTGGCCGCGACGTGTTTAGCCGGGTGGTTTACGGAGCGCGGGCATCGTTCCTGGTAGGGGTGATGGCGGTCCTTATGGGCACTCTTTCCGGTTCACTGCTCGGGATCAGTACGGGTTACTTTGGCGGGCGGATTGACTACTTCGGCCAGAGAATTGTGGACATCCTCATGTCCTTGCCGGGAATCCTCATGGCCCTTGTGATCGCGGCCGGTCTCGGGGCGAGCCTTCGCAATGTTGCGCTGGCGATCGCCGTGGCGATCCTTCCAACGAGTGCCAGGATCGTGAGAGGAAGCACCCTGGCGGTGGTCTCTATGCCATTCATCGAGGCTTCGCGAGCTACGGGCGCGGGCCATCTTAGGGTGATGTTCCGCCATGTACTGCCAAACGTAGCTGCGCCGATGCTTGTGATCGCCAGCGTCCAACTTGGATTCGCGATCATCGCCGAGGCCTCGCTGAGCTTCCTCGGCCTTGGTGTCCCGCTCGGCACGTCCACCTGGGGGACGATGCTCAGCGGGTCGTCGCTGCTCTACGTGCAAAGGGCCCCCTGGATGGGTATCGCCCCGGGGATAGCCCTGATGTTGGTGATCATGGCCACGAATCTTTTCGGCGATGCGCTTCGCGACACATGGGATCCGCGTATGCGAGGGAGGTAGCTCTGTGGGACCACATCGAAGAGCGGCCTACATCATCAACCAGGAGGAGAACCATCATGACTGACAGCGAAACGAACTACTGGAAGCGTGCGGCGAGCCAGCAGATCAGCCGGCGCAGTGTGGTTGGGGGGGCTGCGGCTCTCGGAGCGGTTGGGCTTATCGGCGCCGGGTGCGGCGGCGACGATAGTGCCGGCCAGAACAGTTCGAGCAACAGTAACCGGACGCCAGAGTCCCGAATAGGCACACCCACGTCCAAAAAGCCAAAACAGGGTGGCGCCCTCGTGATCCGCGTAGCCACGGACCCGCCGAACTGGAGCGTGTTCACCGCCTCATCAAACACTGCGCCGTTCGCGAACCTCGCCTACAACAAACTCATCCGCATGAAGTCCGGCGCCGGGGTCGAACCCGGAGAAGTGACCCTCGAAGCTGACCTTGCCAGCGCACTGCCGGAGAACCCTGACCCGCTGACGCTCCTGTTTAAGCTGCGGCCGGGGGTGAAGTTCCAGAACGTAACGCCGGTGAACGGCCGTGAAATGACCGCCGAGGATGTCAAGACGGCGATCGACCTGTACCGGTCAGATACGCGCTCAGCCATGCGCGCCGATAACGCAGTGGTCGACGCCGTCGATGCGGTCGATGCCACAACAGTGCGGGTGAGGCTGAAGCAACCCTCGGTGCCACTACTGGGCATTTCGGGCGGGCATTACGGGTGGCGCATCTTCCCGAAAGAGCTTCTGGAAGGGGATCTCCTCCAGTCCAAGGCGATCGGGACAGGGCCGTATATCGTCGATAGTTACGTGCCCAGCAGCAAAGCGGCCTACCGCCGTAATCCTGACTACTTCCGGCCTGGCCAGCCGTACTTCGACAAGGTGACCTTGGCGATCGTGCCGGAGGCGAGTTCGGCGATCTCGTCGTTCCAGACCAGCCAGGTCGATGTGCTTGGCGCGGTGGATTGCATCAACAGTGAGCAGCTTCGCGCGCAACGGAAGGATGCCAAGTTCCAGCAGCTGCTGTCAGCCGACCCCGGCGGGTACATCGCGATGGACACAACGAAGCCTCCATTCAGCGATGTACGCGTGCGCCGGGCGCTCTCGATGGCGTTCAATCGGAAAGCCGAGAGCGACGCGCTTGAATGCGGCGCGGGCAAACCAGACCAACTGATCCCGACGGGCGCCTACGACAAGGCAGTGCCCATCTCGCAGCTCGGCGACGCCGCAAAGTACTGGCAATACAATCCCACCGAAGCGAAACGTCTCCTGGCCGAGGCCGGCTTTGCCGACGGGTTTGAAACACCGATGGTCTATACGCCGCAGTACGGCGCGAACTACCAGAGTTCAGCGGAGCGCGCCATCGCGGATTTCGCGGCCGTCGGGATCAAGGTGAAACCACAATCGATCCAGTACAACGAGTGGATCGGATCTCTGTATCGCCCGCCCTTCAAGTTCGAAGGTATCCTCTGGGGACCGCGCAGGTACTATACCGACGTCGATCCCTATATCTGGTACTGGTTGCATCCCGATCCCAAACAGGGCATTTCTAATCAGAGCCGGATCAACGATCCTGCGCTGGTCCCGCTCCTGGAGAAACAACGAGGGCAATTCGTGGAGAAGGAGCGCCTGCAGACGATCGGTGAAATCCAGAAGATCGTTGCCGAACAGCAGTACTACATCGGGCGTACGACCGGCAACGCGTATAGCTTTTGGGCGCCGTGGCTCGAAGGCTGGGGCAGCACGCTGGCGTACGACCTGCCGCAGGTCGAATCCGCATGGGACGGCAGGCTGTAATGACGCCGCCCCTGGACGGTGCGCTCGGTGGGGTCAGGGTGCTGGAGCTCGCCGATGGGGTATCTGGCCCTTACTGCGGCAAGCTCCTCGCGGGCATGGGCGCCGATGTCTTGAAAGTCGAGTCTCCCTCCGGAGATCCGTCGCGCCGGGAGGGCCCCTTTCCGGGGGACCTCCCTGACCCAGAGAAGAGCGGCCTCTATCTCCATCTGAACACTGGCAAGCGGTCGGTGACGCTGGATCTTGAGCGGGAGGGAGGCCGGACGCTGTTCAGGCTGATCCTTCTGCAACAGCAAATTGACATCCTCCTGCTTGGGCACCGGGAAGAGCAGTTGGCTGCGTTGGGCCTGAGCATCGAGTCACTCCAACGAGAACACCCGGAGCTGATCATCGTCGATATCACTCTCTTCGGCCTTACGGGACCGAAGCGCGGGTGGCTCGGCGGAGAGCTGGTTGCGTATGCCGCAAGTGGGTACATGAGCCTAACCGGCGCGGCGGCGCGCGAGCCGATCAAGGCGTACGGGTCGCTGGTGGAGTACCAGGCAGGGGCGCAGGCCGCGCTCGGGGCGATGGCGGGGTTGTTCGCACGCGACTTCACTGGCGAAGGCCAACTTGTTGATGTGGCGAAATCCGAAGCGGGCACGTTCCTCCTCGGCGGTGTGGAGCAACTGGCCTATTTCCAGGACGCGGTGATCCGAAGAAACGGCACACGGTTGCTTGGCTTCGCGCCCCAACATTCCTATCCATCGACCATCCGCCCCTGCCGGGATGGATACGTGCACTGCCACTCGAACAACCGCCATCTCGACCTGCTGGGGGTGTTGATCCCGGACCCGCGCTTGCTCGAACCGGAGGTGCTCGGCGCGATGATGGGCCACGCGGACGAGATCGACGAGATCATGGATCTGTGGCTGGCCGACAAAGACCGGCGCGACATCGTCGCAGCCGCGCAAGAGCTCAGGCTGCCGTTCACGGAGGTGATGGAACCCGGCGAAGTGATGGCGGATGCACACCACCGCGAGCGTGGGAGCTTCGTGAGCGTGGAGCATCCGGGGGCGGGCCCGATCGTTCAGCCGGGGGCGCCGTTCCGCATGTCCGCTTCGCCCTGGCAAACCCGGCCCGCCCCGATGCTCGGGCAGGACAACGCGAGTGTCCTGGAGGGCCTCGGGCACCTCCCGGATGACCTTGCGCGGCTTCGCGCACAGGAGGTGATCTGATTGGCGCGGCGCCCGTTGACCGGGGTACGGATCATCGATTTCACGAACGCGGTGGCGGGACCGATCGCGACCTTCATCCTGGCGGACCTGGGGGCCGAGGTAATCAAGGTAGAGGAGCCTTCCTCACGGCCCCTCCATGCCGCTGGGACGGCCCCTCTTCAGGCGGGAGCGGAGGACCTGAGCTACAACCGCGTGATGATTTTCAACGAGCTAAACCACGGGAAACGCGGAATCAGCCTGAATGTAGCGACTGAGCGCGGGCGGGAGGTGTTCCTGAAGCTCGTCGCGGTGAGTGACGCTGTCGTGGACAACTTCGCGCCGCGGGTCATGCCGAACCTAAAGCTGGACTATGCGCATCTGAAGCAGGTCAAGGCGGACATTATTTCCGTGTCGATGCCAGCGTTTGGCCTTTCGGGTCAATATCGGGAGCGGGTGTCGTACGGACCCGGCGTTGACGCCATGAGCGGTCTTTCGCACCTGACTGGCTACTCCGACGGTCCACCGATGAAACCGGGGAACTTCTTCTGCGATCAGAACGCTGGCATTCTCAGTGCCTACGCGACAATGGCGGCGCTGCGCTGGCGCAACCGCACCGGTGAGGGTCAACACATCGAAATGCCGATGATCGATGGCGAGTTTCAAATCCTCGGCGACGCCTACATCGACTTTTCCATGAATGGCCGGCAACGGCACCGCACGGGAAACGACCATCCCTGGATGGCTCCGCACAATGTGTATCCCGCCCTGGAGGATGACTCCTGGGTGGCTATCGCGGTTGAAACCGATGCCCAGTGGGCAGCGTTGTGTGAGGTCATCGGCCAACCGGAGCTCGCTTCTGACGCAAGGTTCGGCGGTGCACCGCAACGCTGGGACAACCGGAAGGAAGCGGACGGGATCATCAGCGCGTTCACCAGAGGGCGAACGCACATTGAGACGGAGCGGCTTTGCCAGGCGGCCGGGGTGCCGGCCGCGGCGGTGCTCAACGCGAAGGAGTTGCTCAGCGACGAGCACGTGCGGGCACGCGAAGGATTGCAGTACGTGGATGTGCCGGCCGTGGGGCCAACGCCGTACCCGCGCATCGCCTTCAGAATGTCCGGCACACCGGTGCCGATCAGCAAGGCGGCGCCAAAATTCGCCGAGGACAACGACTACGTCTACCGCGAACTGCTCGGGCTTTCGAGCGAAACGATTCGTTCCTTGCAAGAAGATCAGATCATCACTTCGGAGCCAGTAGCTCCGGGTGGCAGGAGGAAGGGCCATTGAACAAAGCACTCCGTGGTAAGTACGCCATCGTTGGCGCCGGCAACACGCGCTATGGCAAGGTGCCGGGCGTTTCAGCGCTGGCACACAACATCGAGGCGATCACGATGGCGATCGAGGATGCCGGAATCGACAAGAACGAAGTGGACGCGGTGCTCACGAAAGCGCCTAGTTCCGACTTCCAGATGCTCTGGAGCGCGCGCGTCGCGCAGGCCATCGGCGTTGTCCCGAAGGTGACAGCGACGCTTGACCAGGCTGGCGCCTCGAACATCGGGTTGATCGGCTACGCGATCATGTGCATGGAGATGGGGATGTGCACGACGGCAGTGATCAGCTACGGCGATAACCCCCTGACGGGCAAACGCACTTTCTACAACCGCCCGCGCGGTGAAGATTCGGCATACGGATTTTTCGGGGCGCCCTCAGCCTACGCGATGCTGGCCCGCCGCCATATGGAGGAGTTCGGCACGACGAGCGCACAGTTGGGCGAAGTGGCCGTGGCCTGCCGGCGCCACGCCAGCCTTAACCCTAATGCGCAGTTTCAGACGCCGATCACGGTGGAGGACCACCAGGCCTCACGGTACGTGGCCGAACCGTTTCACCTGCTCGATTGTTGTCCCGTTTCCGATGGCGGCGCCGCTATCGTGGTGACGAGCGCGGAACGTGCGCGGGACCTGCGCCAACCGCCGGCCTACGTCCTCGGCCTGGGGCAGGGCCACCCGGCCTGGGATATCCAGCACCGCGCGGACTGGACGACGAGCGGCGCGAAAATCTCAGGAGAAATGGCCTTCCAGATGGCCGGACTCGGCCCGCGGGACATGAACTTTGCGGAACTCTACGACTGCTTCACAATCGTGCCCCTCGTCACCCTGGAGGACTACGGGTTCTGCAAGAAGGGCGAAGGCGGCGAATTCGTGGGCGGGGGCCGCATCCAGCTCGGTGGCGAGTTCCCGATCAACACATCCGGTGGGTTGCTTGGGGAGACAGGCATGCCCGGAATGCAGCATGTTGTCGAAGGCGTCCGGCAGATTCGGGGACAGTGCGGAGTGCGCCAGGTGCCGGGAGCATCGGCAGGAGTGGTGAGCGGGCAGGGAGGGATAATGACCACCCACGCGACGATGGTGCTAGGAGCACAGCCGTGACAGCTGTGCTCGAGCCGATCGCCCCGAACGTCACCGAGGAGAACGCGCCCTACTGGCGCTCTGCGCGGGCCCACGCGCTCGAATTACCGTTCTGCATGACCTGCGAACGGGCGTTCTACCCTGTCCAGCACCGTTGCCCCCGCTGCCTCGGCGACCGCGTGGAATGGCGGCCGGTTTCTGGGCGTGCCGCTGTCTACAGCTGGGTGGTTGTCCACCAGGTGTACGACCCTTCCTTCGCTGACCGCGTCCCTTACGTGGCAGCGGTGGTCGAGCTTGAAGAAGGGCCGCGCCTGGTGACCAACATCGTGAACTGCGCGCCGCAGGCGATGAAGCGAGCGATGGCCGTCCGGGCGGTCTACAAGGATCTCGACGATGAGGTTGCGCTCGTGTATTTCGAGCCGGAAGAGAAGAACTGATGGCACTCAACAAGCCGTGGCAGAAGTACGACCCGGCCCAGGCGCGGCGGCTGACAGGAGCGCTCGGGGTCTACGAACTCGGTGACGCCGCGGGCAACGTCGTCTACATCGGGTTCGCGGGCGGGAAGAGCCGGTTCGGGTTGCGAGGAGAGATCGTGGCGAGGCTCGCCAATCCATCGGGCAACGCGGAACTGGATGGGAAGGCGAGCAAGTTTCGCTACGAAGTGAACATGATGTACCTGACGCGCTTCGTGGAGTTGCTCGAGAAGCACCAGGATGCGACCGGCGCAATCCCCGCCGCCAACGCGATGGCCGGCGAATACGTACCGACAGTCGTTCTTCGGCGGCGCCCCCGCCAGAACGCCAAAACCGGAGGAGTCTGAACCATGGATCTGCAACTGAGTGACGAGCAGAAGCTGCTCGTCAGAAACGTGCGGCGCTTCGTCCGCGAGGAGATCATTCCGGCTGAGGCCGACCTCGACCCTGATGGATTTGAGTTGCCCCAGGAGACACACGAGCGGCTTGTGGGCATGACCCGCGAGATGGGCCTGTACAACATGGCGGTGCCCGTGGAACACGGGGGCGGGGGCCTGGACGCGACCACTCTAGCCTTGCTGCATGAAGAGATGTCGCAACACCGGGCAGGGCTCTACACCGCGTGTTACGGGGTTTTTGGCGCAGGAGGGATGGCCCAACTCTACGATGCGAATGACGAGATCAGGGAGAAGTACCTCTACCCCACCCTGCGCGGTGAGAAGCATGGATTCTTCGGCCTCTCCGAACCGAGCGGCGGATCCGACCCTGCGCGGGCGATCCAGACAAAGGCTACGCGAGACGGCGATGACTGGCTGATCAACGGTTCGAAGCTCTGGATCTCCAGCGCCGACGGCGCGGATTATGGCTTGATCTTCGCGAGGACCGACCCCAAGGCGGGACGCGCAGGGATCACGGCGTTCCTCATCGATACCGACATGCCAGGCTTCGAGGTCCGGCGGATCGTACACGTCCTCCGTTCCACCCATTATCCCACTGAACTTACCCTCGAGAATGTTCGCGTGCCCAACAGCCAGGTCATCGGTGAAGTCGGCGGAGGTTTTGCCCTCGCAAATGATCGGCTGACGCGCAACCGCATCCCCTACTCCGCCGAATGCGTGGGAGTAGCCGTCGCCGCGCAGCGGATGGCGATCGAGTACAGCAAGCACCGGGTGACCTTCGGCGAGCCGCTCGCTTCCCGCCAGGCGATCCAGTGGATGCTTGTGGATAACGAAATTGATATTCGGACGAGCCGTTGGCTTACGCTGGCGGCGGCGCAGAAGGCCGATTCGGGTAAACCGTTCAGGTTCGAAACGGCGATGGCCAAGCTCACCTCAACCGAGGCGGCTGGCAGGGTGATCGACCGGGCGATTCAAATTCATGGTGGCCTGGGCGTTTCCAAGGACCTGCCATTGGAGCGGTGGTATCGCGAAGTGCGGATCCGGCGCATCGGCGAAGGCCCGAGCGAGGTCCAGCGGATCATCATGGCGCGCGACCTGCTGAGCGGCGACGCGGCAACTGAATTGGCGGTGGGAAGCTAACCATGGCACTGCTTTTTGACGTGGCCGACAAGATCGCAACGATCACCTTCAATCGCCCCGAGGCGATGAACGCCATGGACCCCGATACCTATCGTGAGCTCTCGGAAGCGTGGATCGAGGTGCGCGATAATCCGGGCATCTGGGTAGCGGTGATCACCGGCGCCGCTACGCCGGAGAGGCCGCCGGAAAAACAGTCGTTCACCTCTGGCGCCGACCTGAAGAAAACGATCCCGCAAACGCCCGATCTGTGGGAGTTCTGGCAGACGCAGGCGGACCAGATCCTGAATCGCGGCCTGGAAGTCTGGAAGCCCGTTGTTGCCGCGGTCAACGGCTACTGCCTCGCCGGGGGCATGACGCTCCTGTTCGCCACTGACATCCGCATCGCCTCCGAGCATGCGACGTTTGGTATTTCAGAGGTGAAGCGCGGGATCCTGCCGGGCAACGGCGGGACGCAGCGGGCCGTGCGGCAGTTTCCTTACCCGATCGCCATGGAGCTATTGCTGATCGGCGACAACTTGACCGCGGCTCAGGCGCTACAGTACGGGCTTGTCAACCGTGTCGTCCCGCACGACCAGCTGATGACCACGGCGATGGAGATGGCGCGAAAGCTGGCCGCCAACGCCCCTCTCGCCGTGCGCGCAATCAAGGAGCTCGCCGTGCGGAGCCAGTACATGCATATCCAGGATGGCCTCCGGCTCGAAGGCGCGATCCAAAGCGTGCTCCGCCAGAGCGAGGACGCGAGGGAAGGGCCACGCGCTTTCGCGGAAAAACGCCCGGCTGTCTACAAGGGCCGTTAGTGTCGAACCTCGCCATTGATCTTCATGTCCATACCACCAGCGGCTCTGCCGATGCTTCGCTGCGTGTTGACCGGCTAGGGCCCGCCGCGCTGGCCGCGGGCCTTTCCGGCGTCATGGTCACGGAGCACTTTCGCCAGTGGACAGACGCCGAGGCCTGCGCCGCCGCCCTGGATCTCGGCATCATCATCGTACCGGCGCGAGAGTGGTCCACGCCGCTCGGTCACATACTCGCGCTGGGCATCGTTCGCAACTCGCCGGACATGCGCGATCCCGCGCGGCTTCGGCAAGCGGCAGACGACGAGGGCGGCTTCCTGATCGCGGCCCATCCCTTTCGCCACTTCTTCGATGCCCCCCGCCAGGGGCTGCACCCAGCTTCGTTACGGACGAATGATCCCGGCGAAGCTGCGGGACTACCCATTTTCACGTACGTCGATGCCATCGAGGCTATTAACGGGAATTGCACCGCCCGCGAGAATGCGTTCGCGGCAGCCGTTGCGGATCAACTGAATTTCCCCGTTACGGCGGGCAGCGACGCGCACTACGCCGACGACCTCGGGCGATGTTGGACCATCCTCCCGGCAGGCGTCACGCGGGTCAAAGACGTCATCGAAGCACTCCGGTCTCGGGCGCAGTCGCTGGCTTGTGTTGAAGGGTTCGGGTCCGGAGATTGGAACAGTCCCGCAGGCGATGTTGGCTCCTAGGCGCGCCCGTTCTCTTGGCGGATGCTGCCCGCCAACTGAAAATCTCAGAATATCGGCGATCGCCAAGACGAGGAGGAATTCCAGTCAGCAGCTATGCCACGAACTGGCCGTGCTGCCCGCTGTTTTGCGATCGTGATCGAGAGGTAGCCCGTTCGCGTCGCCTCCATTTCCGCGTTTAGGTGCTTCCGATGCCTTCGCCATAACGCAAGATGAATCGCTTGATTGCCGAGAAATACTCCCGAGCGCCCGTCCAGACGATGTCGTTGTGCCCCGCGTTCGGGATGACGAGGAGCTCCCGTTCAGTCGCATCGAGCATCTCGTACACCTCCTTCGCCCGGTCTAGAGGTATGAGGTCGTCGCGCTCGCCGTGGATCATCAAACAAGGCAGCCGAATAGACCGAAGCTTCGCCTCGTGCTCCGCGAGGAGCGTTGGCCCGTCGTCTCCAAGGTCTAGCCGCTCTATCCAACGCCGCAAGTTTCCAGCGCCGCTCTCCAGGATGACCCCGAGGAAACCCGTGGGCGCATGGGCAGCTATCTCCAGCGCGGAGTGCGCTCCCAAGCTGCGTCCCATCACAAAACGCTGAGGGCTGAAGCCTCGCTCGTTTAGCAGTTCATGAGCCAGGGCCGCGGACGCAGAGGCGTCCGACATTAGTGTCGCAAAGGTCGGTTCACCACTGCTCGTCCCGTAGCCGCGAAACTCAACCACGAGCAAATTCGTGCCTGCCTGAAAGTACATCGGCGAGACATCGTCGTGGTCGCTCGCGACTTCGCCATTTCCGTGGAAGTAGACAATGGTTGGGCAGCGCGGATTGCCGCCGTACAGCCGGGCGCCGAGGTAAATCCCTGACGCGACCTCGAGCGAATGGTCACTTGCTCCTGCTGGCGGGGCGGACCGGTCGCTCCGCGGGTAGAACGCGGTGTGCGTCGCGCCGGCGCGGTCAAGAAGAGCGTAGTCGGGGCTCCCAATCACGTGACTATCCCCGCCAGGTTTCCTTCGCCTCGGCCAACAGCCCAGCCACGTCTCGCGGGAGAAGCACGCCAGCTGTGACTGCGCGCTGCGCAGCAGCATCGAACTTGGCCAGGAAGGATTCTCGGTCGCCGTATAGAGCGCGCATCTTCTCCGCAGGGAACGCGTGGCTTGACCCTCCGAGGTAGGCGAATATGTCGTCCGTGAGCGGGATGGCGCTGTTTTGGGCGAGCGGGAGATCGGCCTGGGGGAGCCGGATACCGCCCCTGACGATGCCGTGCTCGTCCCGCACGACCTCGGCTGGGTCGCCTGCGAATTCGACCTTCGGCTGTCCTGGCGGCCTAACACCAGCGGTTAGCCAGCGATGCATGTGGTAGAAGGCCGCATCGTAGAGGGGGATCATCGGGATACGATTGATGCCCTCGGAAAGCGGCAACGTACGCACTTCGTCCCGAATCAACTTCCCCTGCCGGTCACGCTGGCCCTGGGCGGAAACATGGCAGGTGCCCGCGGATTCCCAGTAGCGAAACGTCTCGGTGTCCGGCTGCCGCACGGGATAGCAAGCGATCGCCTCAAGTTCGGAGTTGACCACGAACACGGGGACGCCGAGATCGTCGCGCAGCAGATTGTTACCTCGCAGCCGGTCCCGCGGCCGCGCCGCGTCAGGAGCGTTGATGTTCACCACAGCATCGCCGACCTCCAGCGCGCTCCCAACACCGAAATAGATGGTGAGCATGAAGCCGTCAAATGCACGGCTCAGGGGTTGGACGGCGTTAACGTACGTCCCGAGCCGCCCCGCGGACTGCGAAGCTCCCTGCCCGACAACGTGCTGCACATCGAGGCCGCCCATGGGATCGACGGGCTGTCGCAACCGGTCTCTGCCGACGGCGAGTGCGCCCTGGGTGAAGATATCGTAGGAATAGTCGTCGCTGGCTATGGAGAGCGTGCCGTAGCGTTCCGGGTCCCAGGCGGCGAGGCCCTGCGGCGAGGGCGGCAGTCCCTCGATGCCAACTTTCTGGGTGGTTAGACAGACAAACGCGTAGCCCCCTTCGAAGAGCTCCAGGCTTTCGGCGCTGAAGAGGTCATAGCCAGCGGTTACGTTGTTCCATGTGACGATCACCGTGCCATTGAACCGCGCTGGCTCGGTGGGCCGGTAGACCAGCATCCGCGTTCGAAAGGGCGCTTCGTCCGCGGGTTCGACGCGCCAACGGCCGTCGCGGCTAAGCTCTGTGCCCGGTGCCAGGCGGTAGCGGACGGCGGTACCTTCGAGCAGGTATTCGGCCTCCGTGTAGCCAAAGGCCGCGACATCGAGCATCGACGCGCCGAACGGCCAGCCCTTGCTGCCTCCCGTGACCGGTCCGGTCACGAGAGGCAGTGTTGCGATCTGAGTCATGGTTACCTCCGTGTAGTCCGCCTTGTCGGAATTAGACGCCATTCAGATCCGCGCGTCGAGCGGGCGTCAGCGAGGCAAGCTACCGGTGCGGTTCAGTGCCCTGACACGTGCAGGCGGGAGGGATCGATTCGGTCAGGCGGAGAAGTCGACCATTTGCCCACAGCTGACGCACTTCACGCCACCGGCGGGCGTGGCGTCAGACGGGGATCGCTCTGCCACGATGCCAGTTCGGCGGCTGTCACGGGCGGTCCGCGGTGGCTCCCTCCGGGAACCGTGGAAACCGGGTCCCTGACCTCTCTGGCCGGCTCACTGACCACCTGCCCACGCGAAAGACATGAGGTGAAGAAGCGAGAGGCTCCGCGGTAGCGGTTGGCGGCGGTGGCGGCCTTCCGGGTGGCGAGCATGCCGTCCACCCAGGCAGTTAGATCCTCACGGCTGATCGCCTCTGGAGCAGTGGCCATGCCGTGTGTGCGGAGAAAAGCAGTCGGCAGGTCGATCGCCTCGCCGTAGCTCTGGCGGGTACGCACGCTCTTGTTCTCTGCACTGAGGGAACGAAGGAAAGCGTCGCGGTATACTCGCAGCGTGCCCTCGTAGCTCAAAGGATAGAGTATCTGACTTCGGATCAGAGGGTTGGCGGTTCGAGTCCGTCCGAGGGTACCAACAAATTGAATCTGAGAGCGGCTCCGAATGGGCGATGAGTCGGGTCTGCCAGTCGATTCACTACAACTGCTACTACCCCCACTCCGAGGGTAGTGATGGCGCAGACAACGGCGGCGGGGCCGATCAGTCCCCGCTTTCGACATCCAGGACGAGTGCCAATGTTAAAGTCCAGAGAACGCCCGGTCGATGTGGCGCATCGCATCCTTCTGCAGGGCCGGCATGACATGGGTGTAAAGGTCAGCCGTAATGCCGATCTGGCTGTGCCCAAGAATCTCTTGTATCACGCGAAGCTCGACGCCCTGCGAAAGCAGGAACGTGGCACAGGAGTGTCGAGCGTCATGAAAGCGCTGACGTGGCAAGCCGAGGCGTTCCATGTGGGCAGCATAGTGCCGGACGATGTTGCGATGATCGAGAGGGGTCCCGAGGGGAGTCGTAAAGACGAAATCGTGGTTGCCCCAGCCGGCGCCGCGAGAACGTCTCTCGACCTCCTGCTTTTCCTTATGCGCCCTGAGCGCTCGGAGCGTGATTTTCGACATCATCAGTGTGCGCCGGCTACGTTCACTTTTTGGGACCCCAAGGTTGATTCCCTTGCCGGGGTCGAGGGTCTCAGAGACGCGTAAACTTCCATTCTCCAGGTCTACGTTCTGCCAGCGAAGTCCCAGGATTTCCGACTTCCGCATTCCCATCGTGAATGCCACAACGTAAAGGGCGGAGAGGCGGTCTTGCTTCGTGCCGGAGAGGAATGTCCCGACCTGCGCTGGTGTTAGCGGCCGAATTTCCAGACGCCTGACCGCGGGACCGGGAGTCAGTTCGACAACGTTGCGATAGACGAGTCCGTCGGCCACTGCCTGCTTCAGTGCCATCCTCAGCACCGCGCGTGCGTACTGAATTGTGCGAGGCGAGCAGAGCCTGTGGGGTGGAGAGGCGGGTGCCACAGGGGCGTCGAGCCCTGCTCTCGCCGTTGCGCTGGTAGGCTTCGCAGGGCGGGTTTTCTCCGACATCTCGGACATGAGCTTCCGCACGTGCGCGGGTGTCAACTTGGTGAGCTGTATGTGTCCCAGCGCCGGAACGATGTGGAGTCTGACAGACCCTTCGTAGCTGACATAAGTCGAAGAGCGATGATTGGGCTTCACGGCGTCGCTTCTGGGCACGCGCCAGTGCGGCCGGTCGGGGAGCGTGGGGATGAAGTTCC
>JBDSJC010000145.1:0-10396 GCA_039917655.1 Tepidiformaceae bacterium | reverse complement strand
CGTCACGCCGGCTGCCGGCGTGCCTGTCGTTGGAGTCTTCGCGTCGCGCGCTTTCACGTTCACGTCTGCCTTGTTTTCGAAGCGCGCCACGCCATCGCTGAGGCGCAAGAAAATCGTGTAGGTGCCCGCTTCGGCGGGCGTGACCCAGTGCGCAAAGCCTTTGCCGGTATCTTCGAGCGGACCCTTGCTCGCCCGCCAAACTGGTTTCAGGTCGTCCGCGTTCGGCTGCAAGAGTTGTGGTTGACCTGTCGTGACGTAAGTGACGATCGCGGGCCAGATGTTCCCGAGGAACGGGTTGTCGCTCGCATCTTCGACCGCAACCCCGCCGAGTTTGTTCTGCAAGATGAACTCCAGTTTGAAACCGATGCTGAAGACGTTCTCCAGCCAGATCGTCCGCGCCCCCGCGCCGGTCGATTCCTTGTAGGTAAACGCGACACAAGCGACTTCCGGCACCCACCGGACGCCGCTGAGATTCTCCGTGCGATCGATGTTGACCCCGTAGACGTCCACATTGCTGCTGGTCTGCACGGCCTCCCCGCGGATGGCAAGCTTGGTCGCGAGACTCATCGCGTCGGTAATCCTCATCGTGCTCAAACCGCCCGCCCCCTTTTCCGTGGCGTAGGGGCTTACGGTTAGCACCAGCTTGGCGGATGGTATGAGCGCGGTCAGGTGCTGAAGGATGGATGGGATTGCCAGACGGTAGGTGTCCTGGTCGCGGTAAGGCGCCAGCTTCACGAGGTCCGCGGCTTTGCCAAGCTCGGCGTAGTCGTAGCCGCCTTCGTCCACGCGGTCGGCCACCTTGAGCGGTGTCGGTAGAGTGAGCGTCAGACGCTTATTCTGGGCGTGCAGCGAAGCCGCCAACTCGCTGATGAAGAGTGAGTACGAACTGCGGTCAGCGACCGTCAGATCGAGGTAAGCGATGTCGATCCCCTTGAGGTTGCCGTCCGCCACCACCTTCGCAATCTGCTGAACGTGATTCGAGCGATTCTTCGGGTCTGCGAGGATCCCCTGGACCACGGCCACGGCGCCCTTGGTCCCGCCGTTCGCCGAAACTACCGGGTACCAGTCGTATGCGCCGTCCGGCTTGAGCTTGCTCACTTCACCCGCGACTCCGCCATCCGCGGCCGGCGTGAAGTCAAGCGTGTGGACGAGGGTCACCCGGCCCGCGGCATCGGGATGGAGGCTCGCTCCGTGGCCCAGGTAGGCCACCACCTGGCCGCCAGGACTGCTGCGACGAAGCACCGCCATCAGCTTGGGCGCATCGGTCAGCGTTGCCGAGACCTGCTTGCCCTGACCGTCGAGTACCGCCGGGGTAATCGGTTCCCAGGCTTTGGTGTCTTCGAGGTAGCGGTAGAAGCTCAGGCTGCTGCTGTCGTTCGTCGGCTTGGTCAGGGGGAGCTGGACGCGGAGGTCAAATGCTTGGCCCGCCGGCACCGTGCTGGTGGCCTTCGCCGAGTATTCGTAGACCTCGGTCACCAGTTCGTAGCCGTCCGGAGGCGCGACAGCCTTTCCGGATGCGCAATACGCCTTGGTGCAGTCGTCGCTTCCGCAGGCCTTCGTGAACAGGAACCAGCCAAGAGCCAGCGTGCCGAGGACGATTAACCCCAGGACGAGCAGCTGCCGGTAACCGCCGCCGCCGCGACCGTCGTAAATCCCCCGCGAGTTGCTGCCCCACGGGAGCTGGCCCCCTCGACGCGTCATCCGGTGCTTGTCGCTTTTGTTGTCGGTCTCTCGCTAGTTGCGCCGTGCAAGTCGCACCTCGAGGTCGATTATCCGGCCATTGCGGTTGAGGACAACCCGCGCCGTCTGTCCCGGCTCGAAGGCCAGCAGGGCGTTGAGGAGCGGGGTCTCGCGATTCACCGATGTGTCTCCCACCCGGGTAATGACATCGCCGATCTGGATTCCGGCAGCCGCCCCCGGACCCTCGGCCACGGTTGCGGTCACCAGCGCTCCCTCTGCAACCGCAAGCCTCGGTGCGCGCTGGAGCACCTCATCGGTGAGGTCGAGGTGCTCCACGCCCAGCGATGGGCGAGGGTAGCCGCCGCCCTGGGCGATGATGCGGTTGACGATCGTCATCAGACGGTTGCTCGGCAGTGCGAAGGCGATGCCTTCAACCGCCTGACCGGTGCGCGACTGGCGCAGGACGGCGGTGGGCATGCCGATGAACTGGCCCTTGAGGTTCAAGAGCGCTCCACCGCTGTTTCCGTTGTTTACCGCGGCGTCCGTCTGCAGCAGGTCATCCTGGCGTACCGAATCGAAGGTGCGCCTGCGGGCCAACCCCGAAATAACACCGACACTCACGCTCCCATCGAACTCGGCGAGCGGGTTGCCGATGGCCACCACGCTATCGCCAAGGTGGAGTGTCGAAGAGTCGCCGATCTCGATGCTGGTGAGCTTCCCGGGACTGATCTGCAACACAGCCACGTCCGTGAACGGGTAGTCGTGGCCGATCAAGATGGCCGGCCGCTCGGTGCCATCGCTGAGCACCACTTTCAGCGCTTCGGTGTTGAGTACCACATGGGCGTTCGTGATTACGTGGCCCTGCTGGTCGATCACCACGCCGCTGCCGATGTCGTGTTCCGTGCCGCCGGCTGCGCGTTTGCTGCTATCCACTCGCACCACGCCCGGCCTGGCTTGCGCTGCAACATCAGCAATGGCGCTCGTCTGTTGGACCGAAAGCGTGGTCCCCGCGGGCGCCGCCGGATGCGAATCGCTCGACGTGCCGCCGCCGTCGCCAAATCGCGCAACGACAACGCCCGAAACCAACCCGCCAACCAGCGCCGCCGCAGCAGCGACGGCGATCAACAAACCTGTCCGTGGCCCGGTAGGTTCTGTGTGCCGAACGTCAGGATGCTGAATTGCGGGGGCCGGCGTTGAACTCTGCACGGGCGCGGCAATGGCTGGTTCCGCGGGCGGCCGCCAGTCCAGGCCATCGACGGCTCGGCGTTCTCGTTGCTCGCCGTCTTCTCCGGTGGCCTGCACGATTGCTCTCCCTCGCCGGCGGCGATTGCGGCGCGTGGCTCGCCGCCACTATAGTTGTGAGGACTGAGGTGTTTTCGGCCTCGGTCCGTTTTTTGCCCGGCGATAATTTTCCACAGGTTACGACATGTCCGACAAACAGGTGCCTCTCACACGTGAAGGAAAAGCAAAGCTTGAAGCTGACCTGGAAGAACGCCGCGCCCAACGCCGGGTGATCGCTGAACGGATTCACAACGCCCAGGAACAGGGGACGAGTCAGAACGACGCCGAATACGACGACGCCAAGCTCGAACAGGGGATGATTGAAGGCCGCATCCTGGAGATCGAGGATCTGCTTCGGCGAGCGACGATCATTGACGAAGCCGGCGCACACAAGTCCGGGCGCGTGATGATAGGCAGCGGCGTCGAAGTCCTCCAGGACGGCAAGAAGCACCACTACCAGATCGTCGGGGCGCCAGAAGCCGACCCTGTCAACGGCAAGATCTCGAACGAGTCCCCGGTTGGTTCCGCGCTCCTCGGCCGAGAGGTCGGGGCGACGGTCGATGTACTGGTGCCGAAGGGCGTGATCAAGGTGAAGGTCGTTAAGATCGATTGAACGCGGCCAGCGGATTCGAATCCAGCCAGCCGCCTTCGGGCGGCTTTCGCGTACCTCGCGCTCACCTGAGGGGGACCCCATGGACGAACTGATGGCCCAGCGGCTGGCCAAGCTCGATGCGCTGCGCGCTGCTGGTATGGACCCTTTTCCGCCCCGCGCCGCCCGCAGCCACACCGCCGCCGAGGTCACCGCAATAGTCGAGGCGCTGCCAGCCGAGGGGCACGAGGCGGAGATTGACGCTGTTGATGTAGCGGGCCGCGTGGTTGGGCGGCGCGACATGGGGAAGGCGACCTTCATTGACCTACAGGACGGTTCCGGACGAATCCAGGTGCTGCTCCGTCGGAACGCGCTCTCCGAAGGGCTCTACGACGCCCTGCGGCTGATCGACCTCGGAGATTTCGTTGGGGTTCACGGTCTCCCCATGCGGACTCGCACCGGCCAGCCAACGGTCGGCGCCACCACGTGGACGATGCTTTCGAAGGCGCTCCATTCGCCGCCGGAGAAGTTCCACGGCCTGGCGGATGTGGAAATGCGCCAACGCCGCCGTTACCTCGACCTGATGGCCAACGAAGAGACGCGCACGGTCTTCACCATCCGGAGCAGGGCGATCGCCGCTATCCGGCGTTTTCTTGATGCTCGCGGCTTCCTGGAAGTGGAAACGCCGATCCTTCACCAGTCCGAAAGCGGAGCGGCCGCCCGCCCCTTCGTCACGCACTTCAACGCCCTGGACGAGGACCGCGTGCTGCGCATCAGCCTGGAGCTGCACCTCAAGCGGCTGATCATCGGTGGCTTCGAGCGGGTGTATGAGATCGGGCGAAACTTCCGGAATGAGGGGATGAGCTTCAAGCACAACCCCGAGTTCACGATGATCGAGACCTACCAGGCGTACGCCGATTACAACGATGTCGCGCGGATGGTCGAAGAGATGGTCAGCTCGGTCGCGCTGGAAGTATTGGGCACTACGCGGATCACGTTCCGCGAGCAGGAGATCGACCTTGCGCCGCCGTGGCGCCGCGTCACCTTCCTTCAGGCCATGCGCGAATACGGTGGCCCGGACCTGGACGAATTCACGACCGCAGGAGACCTCCGATCCGAGCTGCGGCGACGTGGCCTGCAAACGGCGGACACGGCCGGCTACGGAAAGCTCGCCGACGAAGCGATGTCAGCCTACATCGAGCCGAACCTTATCCAACCGACGTTCCTCTTGGACTACCCCGTGGAGCTTTCGCCGCTGGCCAAACGGCATCCCACAAATCCCCGCCTCGTCGAACGCTTCGAGTGTTTTATGGCGGGATTCGAATTCGGCAATGCCTACACGGAGCTGAACGACCCCGTTGAGCAACGCGCCCGCTTTGACGAACAGCTTGCCCTGCAAGCCGCCGGCGACGACGAAGTGGAGTTGGTGGACGACGACTTCCTGTTTGCCCTTGAGCACGGCATGCCGCCAACCGGAGGCTTTGGCATGGGCATCGACCGCCTGATCATGATGCTCGCAGGCCAGAGTTCGATCCGCGACGTCATCCTGTTCCCTCCACATAAGACGCTCAAACAGTGACCGGCGATCCTCGTCTGCCGGCACTTGAGCGTCACCACACAGCGACGGCTTACATCGCCTCAGCAGGGCGTACGCTGCTTCTCTGGCACCACAAGCTGAAGATGTGGCTTCCGCCCGGCGGCCACCTGGAAGCGAACGAAGACCCCGTGCAGGCGGCCGTCCGCGAGGCACTTGAGGAGAGCGGATTTGTCGTGCGGGTCATCGCGCCGCCCGGCCTGTTGGTGAGCTCCGGCCCCGCCGTGTTGCCGCCGCCAGCCGTCATTCTTGTCGAAGACATCGTCCGGGCGGACCAGCCTTTTCACCAGCACATTGACCACGTCTACTTCACAGCGCCATTGTGCCTCGTGGACTTCGCCGCGGCGATCCCACACGGCGCACATCGCTGGGTAACCGCGGACGAGTTAAGTGGCGCGTTTTCGCTGCCCGCGCCCGATGGTACGCTCGTGCCAGTTGCCGAGGACGTTCGCCTTCTCGGCGTTCGTGCACTTGCCGCCGCGAGGTTGGAGCCCTGAAAGCATGCTGAGCATCCAGTTCATCCGCGAGAACACGGAACGTGTGAAGCGCGACATCGTGTTGCGTAACACTACCGCCCCAATCGACCGCATCCTTCTCCTCGATGAGCAGCGCCGGGAGCTCCTACAGCAGGTTGAGAGCCTGCGCAGCAAGCGGAACACGGTGAGCAAGGCGATCGGCGCGGCCAAAGAATCCGGCGACCGTGAACAGCGGATCATGGAGATGCGTCTCGTCGGTGATGAGATCGATCGCCTCGACTCGCGCCTCAACGTGGTCGCGACCGAGCTGAACGCGAAATTGCTTGAGGTTCCGAACGTCCTCGACCCCTCCGTCCCCAAAGGTCCGGATGAAGAATCGAACGTCGTCGTGGAGACGGTGGGCGAGAAACGCCGCTTCGACTTTCAGCCGCGGCCTCACTGGGAGATCGCTGAGATCCTTGATGGCATCGATTTCGAACGCGGAGTCAAGATGTCGGGCTCGCGCTTCTACGTGTTGAAGGGCGGGATCGCGCGGCTACAACGCTCGTTGATCCAGTTCTACCTAAACGAACACACCGCCGACGGGTTCACGGAATGCTACTTACCGAACATGCTCTCCGAGGCCTCCCTCTGGGCATCGGGCCAGCTCCCGAAGTTTCGCGACAACCTTTATCACGACGCCGAACAGGACTACTTCTTCATCCCCACCGCCGAAGTTGCGTTCGTCAACCTCTATCGCGATGAGATCCTGCCCGCCGGTTCGCTGCCGCAGCGGTTCGTCGCGCACACACCGTGCTTCCGGCGCGAAAAAATGAGCGCCGGCAGGGACGTGCGCGGCATCAAGCGCAGCCATCAGTTCGAAAAAGTCGAAATGTTCGTCTACAGCGAACCGGATGAGAGCGACGCAGAGCTCCAGAAGCTTGTGTTGCGGGCGCGGGCCTTGCCTGAGAAGCTGGGCATCCCCTACCGCGTCCTCGAACTCTGCACCGGGGACGTTGGGTTCAACGCGACGAAGACGTACGACATCGAAATGTGGGCGCCCGGCCAGGATGAATGGCTGGAGGTCAGCTCTGTTTCGAACTGCCTCGACTTCCAGGCGCGCCGCGCGAACATCCGCTATCGGCCCGGCGGAGACGCGGCAGTCCGCCACCCCCACCTCCTCAACGCCTCTGGGCTCGCGCTTCCACGGTCGGTGATCTCCGTCATGGAGAACTACCAACAAGAAGATGGGTCGGTGGTAGTCCCGGAGGTCCTGCGCCCTTACATGGGGATGGATGTCATTGAAGCTGTCCGGGCCTGATGCCGACGCTGGCGGTGTTCTACGGCATTGTCGTGACGATGTACGCCGACGATCACCGGTACCCGCACTTCCATGTGCGCTATGCTGAATACCGTGCTTCGTACGCGTTGGGCACCCGCAGCATCATCGTGGGACGAGTTCCACTGCGGGTTGCTCGTCTCGTGGAGGAGTGGGCGAGCCTGCATGAAAGGGAGCTAAAGGCAAATTGGGACAGAGTTCGATCTCACCAGTCGGTTCAGAGGATTCCGCCGCTGAGTTAGTGGGTACCAAGCCCTACCCGCCGGAAATTATCGTCCGGACGGTTGAGTACGTCGGCGACTACACAATACGAGTTGCGTTCGCGGACGGGTACGTGAGGGACGTAGATCTGACGGACGAGCTGCACGGCGAGGTGTTCGAACCGCTCAAGGACCTGACGCTCTTCTCGCAGGTCGTCTTCGACTGCGAAGGCGAAACCGCTGTCTGGCCGAACGGAGCGGATCTGGCCCCCGAATTTCTGCGGTGGGGGCCGCATAAAGCGCAAGGCTGTGGGTGCGGATACGACGACCCGCCCGAAACAGACGCCCCGCCACACTAGGATCGGCCGCGGTACCGCGACCCAGGCGTTCCTCACCGGCACGCTAACCCGCCAGCCTACTTCTTCGCTGCCTCGTTGAGCGCGACCGCCGCCTTGCTTGGGCGATCCAGGATCTCGTCGATCAGCCCGTACGCGAGCGCGTCTGGTGGTGCCAGCCAGAAGTCGCGGTCGGTGTCGTGTTCGATCTTTTCCATCTCCTGGCCGGTGGTGGTCTGGATGATCCCGCGGAGCACCTTCTGGAGCCGGATCGTCTCGCGCGCCTGGATTTCGATGTCTCGTGCTTGGCCCTGAGCGCCGCCGAGTACCTGGTGGAGGTGAATTGTGGCATTCGGCAGTGCGAACCGCTTGCCCTTTGCGCCCGAGGTGAGCAGAACCGTCCCCATGCTCGCGGCGAGACCGATGCAAACCGTCGAGATCTTGGGGCGGACGAGGTTCATCGTGTCGTAGATCGCTAGCCCGGCCGTCACGCTGCCGCCAGGGCAGTTGATGTACATCATGATGTCCTTCTCGTCGTCTTCGCGCGCGAGGTAGAGAAGCTGCGCGATGACGATGTTCGCGATCATCGCGTCGATCGGGGTGCCGAGGAACACGATCCGCTCTTTGAGCAGCAGCGAATAGATGTCGTAGGCCCGCTCGCGGCGTCCGTCGGATTCGATAACGAAGGGCATGATGTCCATGGCACGGTCGAGTTCGTTCAGGGGAGGGCCTCCAACCAGATTCAGAACCTCCAGTGTGCGGGGTAATCAGGTGATCACGCAAAGATGCGCGAGGCCGTCCATCGAACCTCTGCACCGCCTGCGAGCCCAGCAATTTGCCGATTTGTGGCGCCGCCTTTGTGCTTTCGTGGTTCCTCAGTGAACATGGGCGTATGCAGTCTCGCCGCGCCGACGTGCGCAACCTCGCCATCATCGCCCACGTTGACCACGGGAAAACCACCCTGGTTGATGCCCTTCTCAAGCAATCCCACGTCTTTCGCGAAAACGAAGTAGTTGGCACCCTGATCCTCGATTCGAACCCCTTGGAGCGCGAAAAGGGGATCACGATCATGGCGAAGAACGTCGCCATCGAATACGGCGGCGTGCGCATCAACATCATCGACACCCCGGGCCATGCGGACTTCGGCGGCGAAGTGGAACGCGTCCTCAACATGGCGGACGGCTGCCTGCTGTTGATCGATGCGGTCGAAGGGCCAATGCCCCAGACGAAGTTCGTCCTCCGCAAGGCCCTCGAGATCGGCCTTCACGCGATCGTCGTGGTCAACAAGATCGACCGGCCCAACGCAAGGCTTGCCGCGGTCGTGCACGAAACCTCCGACCTCTTCCTGGACCTTGCCACGGAAGACCATCAACTCGATTTCCCCGTGCTCTACGCCAACGCCCGCGACGGCTACGCCAGCCGCGAATCAAACATCACCGAGGGCGACATGGTGCCCCTCCTTGACGCGATCATTGAACACACCCCGGGTCCGCTCGGCGACGCGGAAGCTCCCTTCCGGATGCTCGTCACCACCCTCGCCTACGACTCCTACCGCGGCCGGACAGCGGTAGGCCGGATCACGGACGGCATCGTGACAGCGGCCGACTCGCTCATTCGGTTCAACCACGAGGGGGAGACCTCCACCCACCGTGTGGCCCAACTCTTCGGGTTCGAGGGGATGGGACGGGTCGAGCTCGCCTCCGCCACCGCGGGCGACATTGTGGCGATCACCGGTATTGCCGACATCCTCATCGGCGAAACCCTGGCGCACCCCGAGGTCACGGTCCCGCTGCCCGTCATCACCATCGAAGAGCCTGCGATGCAGATGACGTTCAGGGTTAACGACTCGCCATTTGCTGGCCGCGAAGGAAAATTCGTGACCAGCCGGCAGCTCCGCGAGAGGCTCTTCCGCGAAGTCGAAACCAACGTCGCCCTGCGCGTCGAGGACGGCGAGAGCGCGGAACAGTTCGTTGTCAGCGGCCGCGGTGAGCTTCACCTCGCGATCCTCGTGGAGACGATGCGTCGCGAAGGCTTCGAATTCGCCGTCAACCGCCCCGAGGTCATCACTCGGCAGGGCGCGCACGGTGTTGAGGAGCCCTTCGAACGGCTCTACGTCGAGGCTCCTGACTCGGCAACCGGCTTCCTCATCGAAACGCTCTCCGGCCGCAAAGCGCAGATGACGGGAATGCACAGCGACCACAACGGCAACGTGCGCATAGACTTCGAAATCCCCACACGGGGGCTTATCGGCTTCCGCGACACCTTCATCAGCGGCACTGCCGGCGAGGGGATCATGAACACCGAATACCTGGGCTACCGGGGCTGGGCAGGGCCAATTGAACGGGTGCGAAACGGCGCATTGGTCGCTTCCGAGACTGGTTCGGCCCTGAGCTTTGGCATTGCCAACGCCCAGGAACGCGGCATGCTCTTCATCACGCCAGGCGACGATGTGTACGCCGGGATGGTCGTTGGCCTTCACGCCAAGGACACCGACCTTGACGTCAACGTTTGCCGGGCAAAGCAGCTAACGAACATTCGCAGCTCGACGAGCGACATCTCAGTCAAGCTAACGCCGCCCTCGCCGCCGAGTCTCGAACGAAGCCTTTCGATGATCTCGCCGGACGAGATGGTGGAAGTCACGCCAAAGAACATCCGTATCCGCAAGACCGAACTCAACCCAACGTTGCGGGCGCGGGAAGCGAAGCGCCTGAAGTTCGCGGCGATGGAAGTCTAGCCCTCTCACCGGCAGGCTAGGCCCCACCGGAAGCCAGCGACGCGGCTGAATCGACACTCGCGGTCCAGGCTGTCCACAATCTGGAGCGAACCGGGGTGGCGGAATGGCATACGCAGCGGACTTAAACTCCGCGGCCGCAAGGCATAGGGGTTCGAATCCCCTCCCCGGTACCAATACTTTTGAATCTGG
>JBDSJC010000144.1:0-3345 GCA_039917655.1 Tepidiformaceae bacterium | reverse complement strand
GAAACGCATTCGACTTCACCGGACGACTACTACATCAGTCCCGACACTGTCTACAGTCGGCTAGACGTATACTTTGGTCAGAGCGGTTCGCCCATATATACGTTCACCTCCCCTCCTTCGGCGGCCTACGTCATTAGCGTTGTGTCGTACGGGAATGACCTTTTCAACGGCTCCATCCGGTTCACGACGGCGTGGCTGAATGCACTCAAGGGCTGGTGCAGCGAGGAAGGTTGCTCGTTCCAAACAGGAACGATCCCTGACGCCTACGCCTTCAGCAACTACGCGTTCTGCAAAGCTTCGCTGACCTGCGCCAGCGGATCCGAGCCGCTCGTCGCGGGTCAGATGGCTCGTGTGGGATTCGGAATCTCGCCTAATCCAACCTCCCAGGTGCGAGCGGAAGCCTACTGGAACGGCACGAAGTACAATGAGTTCACTTGGGCCGCGCCGCCGCCGCCCGGCGGAGGTACGTTCTACGTATCCGATCCCGCCCTTGGCTTTCCCGCTGGCCCGGGCTCCATAGAACTGCGGATCTGGGTAGGTGCGGCCTACGTCGGAAGCATAAATACAGCCGTCGCAGCGGCGCCCGCGGCACCGACGCTGACGCCAACCTCCCCGCCCACTGCGAGGCCAACCTCCCCGCCCACTGCGACGGCAACGGCAACGCCCACTAAGACCGCGCCGGGCCGCCCGTTTCGGGGAGTGATCATGCAGGTCGCCAGAGACTGAGGAATTCGGCGGCGCCTCCGCCACCTCGGTACAATCGCACCATGACCACCTCAGTCCTTCTCGTCCGTCACGGGCAGACCTACGGCAACATCGAGCGCACCTTTTGCGGGCATACCGATACTGAACTCACGCCCCTCGGCATCGCCCAGGCGCGGGCGTTGGGCCGCCGCCTCAAGGGCCAGACGATCCATGCCGCTTACGCCAGCGACCTTTCTCGCGCCCGTATGACCGCCCAGCACGCGCTCGAACGGTCCAGTCCCCTGCCGATCCAGCTCGACCCCGACCTGCGCGAAATGCACTACGGCGAATGGGAAGGCCTCTCGGGCGAGAGCCTGCGTGAATCGCACAAAGAGATGATGCGCGACTTTTTCCTCTGCCGGGCCCCCGCCCCGGGCGGCGAAACAGTGGCGCAGATACGAGAGCGCACCGCTGGCGCGGTCCGTCGCATCGCCGCCGCGCATAGCGGTCAGACCGTGCTCGTCGTCTCTCATGGCAACGCCATCGCTGCCATGCTCTCAGAGATGCTGCACATGCCGATCGAGTCGTCCTGGTCGTTCGCCGTCGAAAACACGTCGCTGACTCGCATGGAGATCTCAAAGAGCGGCCGCCTCACCCTGCTCGGCTTCAACGACGCCTCTCACATCCACGGGCTCGACGAGGCGGCTGGCTGAGACGGGCGGTGGAAGCGCTGAGGCAACGGGACCTCACCGCCCTCGGACGGACTAACGGACGGGTGGGAGCGGCGTCGGCGTTGGAGTGCGGGTCGGCGGCACTTTGGTGGGAGTGGGCGTCTTTGTCGGCGTCGGCGTGATCGTTGGGGTGTTGGTGGGTGTCGGGGTGTTCGTCGGCGTTGGCGTGTTGGTCGGCGTGCCGGGGTCTGGTGTGCTGGTGGCTGGCGCGTCGGTGCCATTCGAAACCGCGCCACTGCTGCCGCCACTGCTGCCGCTGCCCACCCGGCTGCCGGGGAAATAGAGCGGCCCAGAATCGAGCGGTGTCCCGGGCGCGATGTGGAAATCGAGGTAGTCCTCCGGGTTCACCGGCGTGTTCTGCCAGCGAATCTCGAAGTGCAAATGCTCCCCGGTCGAAAATCCGGACGTCCCCGAAATACCGAGGACATCCGCCGGCGTTACCGCCTGGCCAGGCGTCACGAGCGTGCTGCTGAAGTGACCGTACAGCGTGCTCCAGCCTTCGCCGCAATCGACAAAGACGTGGTTGCCGTAGGAACTCGAATAGGCCGCACTGGCGACGACGCCGGAGCAGGCCGCAAACACTGGTGACCGGTGGTAACCCTCAAGCGCGAGGTCGATCCCGCCGTGGATGCGTCCCGGCCCGCGGTTGCGCGCGCCGTAACGGTCCGTGACCGCTGACCAGGCTTTCACCGGCATGGTGAACCGTCCGTTGGTCTCGCGGTCTTTCCCTGGAAGGCTCGCCGCTTCGGGTTCGATGACGGCGCCCTCATCAGTCACGGTTGGCGCGGGTTGGCTGCCGCCACCGGCGCCGCCTGCCACGCTCGCCGCTTTGCTCGCGCCCCCTGACGGCCCCTGCGCGAGCCCGGCAATCGATGCTGGGGAGGAGGCCGCGCTCGAATCCTCGCCGGCCAACAGGGCCCCACCGGCGACCAGCAACCCCGCGCCAAAAAGGGCGGCGGTAATGACCTGGACCGAAAGTCCGGCGGGCAGGGAGGGTCGCGAGATCCGTCGCATCTCCTTCCAATGTCGTCCGCGACTAACTTTCCGTCCAGACCGCTTCCCCCGATCTTCCCCGTGCTCAACCCCGAACGTTTACCTGGAGGGCTCCAGAAATTCGCGATAGCCGACTTATCGGAGCTGTAGCGCGGGAGCGTTGGGCGGGGAAATCGCGAACCGAAATCGTAAATCCCCTACCGCCCGTAACCGTCCTCGCGCAGCCGTCGCCAGACTTCGCCGCTGGCCGAGTAGCGCTCCATCAGGAACGGGTAGACCGCCGGGATGTTGAACAGCTTCTCCATGCAGAGCTGCGCGAGGTAGCGGTCTAGCAGCGCCGGCTGCTCGTCCGGGTTGACGACGTCGATTTGAAGTCCTGCTTCGAACCCGCCCGCCGCCGCCGGCATCCCCGGCGCCTGGCGCACGACAAGCTCCTTCGCCTGGAGCGACTCGACGGCGGCGCTGAGGGCCACGCCGAACTCCGGCGAGATGTTGACCCCGTCCGCCCGCAGGTGGGTTTCCGCGCGCCCGCTGGTCTGTAGCCCGTGTACCACCGCGCAGACATGATCGACGCGAAAGGTATCGCTGCCCGCCGACCGCGAAGGCGGCAGCCCCACGCAGAGTACGCCAAGGACGGCGACTTCGAGTTCGGTAAGGTCTTCAGGCTGGTACACGGCTTCAGGGTACGGGAGGGCGCGGCCCGTTGGCCATCAGCCATCGGCAACTGGCGCGGCATCGAAAGCGGCCCCGGTCGCAATGACCGGGGCCGCCAGGTGTGGAGGGAAGCGCTGGGCTAGGGCACATCCACCCGCACGATGGTCGGATTTGGCATATTGAGCGAGCCGGCATACGCCACGCTACCGAGGTACTTGGTCCCGGAGCTTAGCCCGATGAAGGTGAGACCAATGTTCCCGATTGCGCCGAGCGTGGCGCTTGC
>JBDSJC010000143.1:0-10744 GCA_039917655.1 Tepidiformaceae bacterium | reverse complement strand
GCGCGGTTCGCCCATGTGGAGATGTCGAAGACGACGTCGCCCAACTGCTCAACCAGCGACCGACCCACCACGGCGTTCGCGGGGAGGACGAGGATGCCCTCGTGGTCATCGCTCAGGCCGAGTTCCTTTTCGCTCAGCACCATGCCCGCCGATTCCACCCCCCGGATCGGCCGCAGCTTGAGCTTCGTCGCTTTCCCGGAGTGGCCATCGATCAGCTCCGCCCCTTCGGTCGCGAAAGCAACCTTCTGGCCGACCTCCAGGTTCGGCGCGCCGCAGACTACACGCTGGAGGCCGGAGCCGGTCTCCACGGTTGCGAGGCGCAAGCGGTCGGCGTCTGGGTGGGGCTCGATGGACACCACTTCCGCCACGCGGATGCGCTCAGCATCCCACTGAGCGCCGATCGTCTCCCAGTTTTCGACCTCTGCGGTGGAGTCGATCAGCAGCCGCGCCAGTTCGGGCACGGGGAGATCGATATCGACGAAGTCGCGTAGCCAATTGAGGGAAAGCTTCAAATGAGGCTCCTAGCTTCTAGCTTTTAGCTCGATGGAGAGAGACCTGACTGTACCTGAAGTTGAGCGGGTGGGGCTCGATGGGCTCATCCGGGGGCGTAACACGCCGCGGAGGGTGGTGTTGCGAGCGAGAATTGTGGCCCTCACCGCCGATGGCGTGCCGACGAACGAGACCATGCGAGTGCTTCACACGCGGTGTCCAGGCGCTATCTAAGGCTCCTTCGGATTCGCCGGTTTCGTGCTCGTGATACTCCTGCAACGCGGCGACGCAGAGGCGTTATGCCGACGGGACAGGGCGCTTGCTACCTTGCCCCCAATGCAGCCGCGCCAGAGCGCAGCCGCTGGAGGAGAGTTTGATGCAAGATCCCAATTCCCCGGCTACCAACACAGGCAACGAGAATCACAACGGCAACACCGCCACCTGGGACGAACCCCGCCAAGATTCCGCGGGTATGCAGGATCAGGCCTCGGAATTGAAGGACAAGGCTGGCGAGAAGGCGTCCGAGTACGGCACCAAGCTTCAGGAGACAGCCGACGCCGGCATCGATCGCGCCGCGGACGGACTGGAGAAGGCTGCCGGGCAGCTCCGAACGCGAGCCGAAGATGGCGGCGGCGTCCAAGAGAAAGTCGGCGTGCGAGTAGCGGATGGCCTGGACAAGACGTCCCAGTACCTGCGTGAGCACGAAGCCCAAGAGATCTGGACGGACGTTGAGCAGTTCGTGAAGGATCACCCGATGCAGGCAGCTGTGGGCGCGGCCGTGGCCGGCTACGTCGTCGCCAAGATGATGAAATAGGCCCAGCCATGCACACCGAAATCGATGCGATCCGGACGGATCTGCGCGACGGCAAAAGCGAAGTCCGCGACCTCGGTGCAGAGGTCGCGGGCATCGCCGATGACCTGCGCAATCTGGTGCGGTCCGAACTGACACTCGCAAAGGCCGAGACGAAAGAGCAGGTTGGCTACGCCGTGAAGGTCGCCGCCTGGGGCGGAATCGCGCTGGCGGCTGCGGTCGTCACACTCGTCTGGGTGGCGCTCACCTCGACTTATGCTCTGAGCGCCGCGCTGCCGCTCTGGCTTTCGGCCTTGATCGTCACTGGCGCGCTGAGCGTTGTCGCCGGGATGTCGGTGTTGCTGGCGAAGTCACGGGCCAAGAAACTCAGCCTGATGCCCCGGCGGACGGCGAAGTCCGTCAAGGAGGACCTGTCATGGGCCAAACAGCAGTTGAAATCGAATTCGACATCGAACGCCAGCGCCACGCGCTGAGCGCGCGGGTTTCACGCCTCGATCGCCGGGTGCGGGATGACATCGATTCGACGCGCACCCGAACTTCGGAGCACATCGCTGGCGTAAAGCACACAGTGACGTCATCCGTTGAGGACGCCACGCGAAAAGTGGGCAGCGTGGCTGGCACGTCAGCGGGCTCCGGCACGGCGATTGCCGGGCACCCCAAGGCGTTGGTCGTGGGCGCAGCGGCTGGCGGAGTTGCTCTCGGGCTCGCCAGTGGTGGCCACGATGACGGAAGTGAGCGGCCCTCAGAGGCTAGTTCGAAGAAGGGCCGAACGAGGAGCAAAGCCTCGGTCGGCGGTGAAGGCGGCCGCTTCCGTTCGCTAACCGATGTGGCCCGCGGATTTGTGGCGACCCAGGCCGCCAGCCTCGCGGAGTCTCTCGTTGGCAGCGCGAAGAGCAGTCTCAGGTCATCCGTCTCCGGAAAGCGCGGGGCCTCGACGGCTTCTGGCACCCACGGCGACGACCACCCGGTGGTTGCCGCGCGCCCGCCCCAACTGCGCCAGGGCGAGCCCGTCATCGGCGGCCCGAACCAACCCGGCCCCGTGATCGGCGGCACCGGCCAGCCGCCAAGCGAATCCCGCAGCGCCGTCCTCGATACGTTCACATCGTGAACCCGCGGGTCACCTTCCTGGTCACCTCCGCCGCGTTGGCCGAGAATCTCGCTCTGCCCCGTGCGAGGCGACGATGACAGTCGGAGGAGTTGACCTCGTCCCGTTCGGTAAGAGAGTCTTCAAAGAGTTCTCCGGAGACGACATCAGTGGTTTGGCCGCCGAACTCTCCTATCGCTTCTTCCTCGCGCTCTTCCCCTTCTTCATCTTTCTCGCCGCCCTCGGCGGGTTCATCGCCGCCGCTGTCTCCTCCGGCGACCCGACGCAACGGCTGATGGACCAGATCGGCAGTGCGCTCCCCGCGGATGCCAGGAGCATCCTGCAGGAGCAGGTACGCGGCGTACTGGACTCGCGCAGCGGGGGCCTGCTCTCCGTCGGCATCGCCGGTGCAATCTGGGCCTCTTCGGGCGCCGCGAAGGCGCTCATCAAGGCGCTCAACCGCGTTTATGGCGTGCCTGAAACGCGGCCCTTCTGGAAATCCACCAGCCTGGCGCTGGCGATGACCTTCGCGGGCAGCCTTTCGATCCTCGGGTCGTTCGCGCTGCTCGTAGCGACGCAGGCCTTCGGAAACGATATCGCCGATGCCGTCGGCGCTGGGGGCGCGTTCGAACTCACCGTCGCAATTGTGCGCTGGCCGATCGTGATCGTTCTCGTGATGTTCGCCGTGGGCCTGATCTATTGGCTGGCCCCGAACATTACCGTGCCGTTCCGCCTGGTCTCCCCCGGAGCGGTCGCGTTTACCGTGGTCTGGCTCCTCACGGCGCTCGCCTTCGGACTTTATGTCGCAAACTTCGGGTCGTACAACAAGACGTATGGAACGCTCGGCGGAGTGGTGGTCTTGTTGACGTGGCTCTACCTGAGCAACGTGATGTTGCTGCTCGGCGCCGAGATCAATGCCACGCTCGCCGAGCTGAAGGAGCCCCACACCCAAGAGTCGCGCCGCGCCGAGGTCATCGAGCAGGCGGCGCGCAAAACCTCCGCCTCGCCCCCGAGCGGCGAGAGCGCCGCACTGGCGGCTCCACCCGCGAGTGGGCGCCGGGACCACTGACGCGGGATCGGCCTGAGGCAAGAGCAATTGGACCCAACCGTGCCGCATCCATGGCGGACCTCAACCTGGGCCGCCTGGTGATGGAAATGGTGCGTATCGCCGCTCGCTGCGGCGGCCTTCTCCGGACCAGGCGGACTTCGAGATCGTTGGCTACCCGGGCCTCGCGCTCATCCTTTTCCTCGGCGCCGCAGTCGTCGGCTTCACGTTGGTCGTGAACATTCTGATCACCGACCAGCGCGGAAACCGGGAGCGCTAGGACTACTTAAAAAGAGCGCGTTACGTGTCGCCGTCGCCGTACGGGGTTTCCCCCTCTCTCTGTAGCGGCGAAGTGTCGGGGATGAAGGTCACCCCGTCGTCAAACAGTCGCTCGATTCTCGACGTTGGACTTGCGGCGGGGTTCCGCCTACACCGCCGCGAAAGCGCGTCGTAAACCCTTGCCAGCCTCGGCCACTGCGCGTCGGCCGTCCTCAAGCGCGTTCGCCATGGTGAAGAAGCCGTGGATCATGCCGTCGTAGCGCGTGCAGGTTGTCTCTACTCCTGCGGACCGAAGTCTTGTGGCGTACGCCTCTCCCTCGTCGCGAAGCGGGTCGAACTCGGCCGTGATGACAGTAGCCGATGGAAGACCGGCGAGATCCATGGCGCGTAGCGGTGCGGCATACGCGTTGGCGGCTTCGCCCGGGTCGTTCAAGTAGTGGTCCCAGAACCACTCCATGCTCGATCGGGTCAGCAGATAGCCGTCGGCGTTGTCACGATACGAGACAGTTGTGAAATCGCGGTCGGTGACCGGGTAAACAAGAAGCTGGTGGATGAGCGAAGGTCCCCCTCGTTCGCGGGACATCTGACAGACGACGGCAGCGAGGTTCCCACCCGCGCTGTCCCCGCCCACCGCTATTCGTGCCGCATCGACGCCGAGGGTCCCGGCGTTCTCGGCCACCCACGCGGTCGCGCTGAAGCAATCATCGGCGGCCGCTGGATATTTCGCTTCCGGCGCAAGGCGATAATCGACAGAGATGACGACGCATCCGCCTGCGTTTGCCAGCGAGCAGCACGTGGGGTCGGCTCCCTCCAGGTCACCCAGCACCCAGCCGCCGCCGTGGAACCACACAAGCGCAGGGAACGGTCCCGGCCCCTCTGGCGTGTACACGCGCACCGGGAGCTCCCCGGCGAGGCCGGTAATCGCAAGGTTCTCGATCTTCCCCACCGGCTCCAGCGGGATGGGCACGCGCATTTCGAGGAAACGGTCGCGTGCCTGCTGGGGCGTGACGCTCTCGAAGTTCAGGCCGCCTAACGAATCGAGCATGTCGATGATCGCCTGGGCATGAGGATGGACTGGCATTGGCTGACTCCTTTCGCCCTGCTCGCTACGAGACCAACGTACCGAGCACCCGCTCGATGTGTTCGAGGGAACCCTGCGGCATACCGATGCTCGGCAGGTCAACGCCGAGGTGGCGGCGCTCTTCGATCCCGAGAGCGACGGTCTCAAGGTCACCGTAAATCGCGGTCTCCTCGAGCATTCGGTCACCCATTGCGGCCATGATCTCGGGGGTGGTGCTGAACGGGGCGGGACGGTTAACCTCGGCTGCCGCGCGCATCGCCGCCACCTCTTCGCCGAAGCCGTTGCGGGTCAGCATCTGGTGGTAGAAGTCGCCCATGTTAGTGACGTACCAGGAGATCGGACCGGCGGCCTGCACCTTCGCTTTTTCGAGGTCCGGGTTGAGCACCACGGTCAGTGAGGCGATGCATTCGACCGCATCGGCCGGCCGGCCAGCCTTCACCGAGGCCTCGCCAACCATCTCTTTGCCCTTCTTGAACATGGACTTCGGCCAGTAGATCGGCATCCACCCGTCAGCGACGCCACCAAGCGATTCCATACTCTTGGGCGAGATCGAGGCTACGAAGATCGGGATGTGCTTGCGCACCGGTTCGAAGAGCAGCTTGAAGCCGCGCTGGAGCTTGAAGATTTCGCCTTCGTAGAAGACCTTTTCGCCGCTCATCATCAGGTTGATGATCTCGACGTACTCGCGCGTGCGCTGGATGGGTTTCGAGAACTTTTCGCCGTGCCAGTGCTCGATGACGCGTTCGCCGGAGGTGCCGAGGCCGAGGATAACGCGTCCCCCGGAGAGCTCGTCGAGCGTGGCGGCGGTCATCGCGAGTACTCCCGGAGACCGGCCGTAGACAGGCGCGATCCCCGTGCCGAGCTTAATCTTCGACGTCTGTAGGGCGATCTGCGTAAGCAGCGAGAACTGATCCCGGCCCCACGTTTCGGCAGTGAAGACGGCCTCTACGCCAACCTCTTCGGCCACTTTGATCCGTTCAAGGATCTGCTTGTTCTGTTCAGGATTCCCACCGAATCCAACCGAGACTGCCAACCGCCTGGGCATCTGTCACCCCTGATTGAAATGAAGCTATCCGTTGCATGAAAGGACGTGGCGCGAGCCTAGCAGAGGGCCCCGCACGCGGCAATCAGCCGAGATTCGTTGGGGAGCTCACGGCGCACCACTAGCGAGTCTGGCAAATAGCTAGTATTGACGCTGTCCACGGCGGGCGCGTATACGTCCGCTTAATTCCCGAACGGGATTCAAAGAGGAGCAACAGGACATGGCGACGGACAACTACTGGACTCGGCGAATGAACCGCAGGCGAATATTGGCGGGCGGCGGCACGGCAGCGATTGGCATCGGGGCATTTGCCCTCACCGGCTGCGGGGATGATGACAACGGCGGCAGTAGCGGCAAAGCAACGCCCACCCAGGCCGGCGTTCAAGTAGGGACCGCGACCGCGGCAACACCCACACCCGCAGCGGAAAACATCAAGAAGGACGGCGTTTATCACGCCCGCCAGGGCGGCCCGTGGGCCAGCAACAACCCCTACAAGGGCCTTGATAGCGGCCTCACGCATGGCTTCCTGGCGTTTGACCACCTTTGGTACACGCCGCTCGACACTGGGATCCGCGAAAACTTCCTCGCGACTAGCATCGAGCAGCCGGACCCACTGCACTTCACTGTGAAGATCGGCGAAGCCTTCTTTCACAACAAACCGCCCGTAAACGGGCGCAAAGTTACTGCCCAGGACGTGAAAGCAAGCTACGAAACAGCCGCCAAGCAGACCAAGATTTCGAACAGTTCGTGGTGGACCCAGGTGCTCGAAAAAGTCGATGCGCCCGACGCTTCGACGATTACTTTCACGATGAAGTCGCCAGACGCATGGACCTTCAGCTCCACAAATGCGGGCAGTCCGCTGGGCGGATCGATCATCCCGGAAGAGATCTGCAAGGACGTGGACTTCATGGATCGCGATCTCATCGGCAGCGGCCGGTACGAGTTCGTGAGCCATGAAAACGGCACGAACATGAAGTACAAGCGATTCGATAAGTGGCGCATTAAGGGTGAACCGTACCTGGCCGGGTTCGAATACAAGTTGATCCAGGAACAGGCCGCCGCGCTTGCTGCCTTCTCCGCCAAGGAGATCGATTCTCTCGATCCCAGCAACAAGTTGGAGCGCGAACAGTTGGTCGCGAAGCACGGCAAGGAGATCGCCATCGACCAGTTTGACCGCCGAGCAATCTGGCTCGTGCAGACGCGGGGCGATGGTCAGTTCAAGGACCCGCGCGTCACCCAGGCGATCAGCTACGCCCTCGATCGCAAGGAGATGATCCAGCTCATGGACTTTGGCGAAGGGAAGGTGAGCGGGATCGTCCCGCCATCCTTCGCCTCCCAGGCACTGACTGAAAAGGAAGTGAATGATACCTGGGGCAAGAACGACCTCGCCGAGGCGAAGAAGCTCATTGCCGCCACCGGATTCGATCTGACGAAAGAGTACGAGCTGAAGTACTACGTGCCCGGAAACAGGCCAGCCCAGTTCGCGCAGATCGTCCAATCGCAGTTGGCCAAGCTTGGGTTCAAGATCAAGCTGGTGGGCGAAGACTTCGGCAAATGGCTGGCGCAGTCGCTCTATGGCTCCGATTACAGCGGCTTCATTACCTACCCCACACTTGAATACGATGACCCGAGTTCCTACATTGGATCTGTCGGCAAGACAATCGGCGGGCGACCGAACTGGGCGGGCTTCGTCAATGATGAGATGGACGCGGTGCTCCAGAAGCAGAAAACCATCCTCAATGACAAGGAGCGGAACGCCGCGGTGCAGGAGGTGCAGCGCAAGGCGTGGACAAACGGCGCCCCGTTCATCCCGACGTTCATCCAGATTGGGAGCACTGCAAGTTGGGGATATGTGAAGGGCCGGGTGGTTGGTCGCGGAAGTTACGGCCTGTTCAACGGCAAACTCTACATCGATAAAGGCTGAGGCCGCCGCCGCATGCGCCAATACGCCCTGCGCCGGATGGCGTTCCTGCCACTTATCGTCATCGCCGTCTCGTTCATCACGTTCTTCACGCTGCGAAGCCCGTTCTCCCAGGACCCGGTGGACCTGCTTTCGGGCCAAAACACCACCGTCGAGCAGCAGCAAGCGATGCGGAAGGAGTTGGGCCTCGATAAGCCGATCCCCGAGCAGTTCGTCGTCTGGATGGGCGAGCTTGCCCGGGGAGACCTCGGCCACACGTTCCGAAGCAATCAGCCCGTCTGGCCGCAAATCCAGAGCCGCCTCCCGGTGACGTTCGAGATCCTCCTGCTGTCGGTAGTTTTCAGCACCGTGATCGGCATTACGCTTGGCGTGATCACGGCCGTGAAGCAGAACACCGGAGTGGATTACCTGTTCCGTTTTTTCGCGGTCTTCGGGCAGTCCATCCCGGAGTTCTTCCTCCTCATCCTGTTGATCGTGCTGCCATCGATCTGGTGGAACTACTCGGCGCCGGTGGGGGGACACATCCCGTTCTTCCGCGACCCGTTGGAAAACCTTCGCCTGTATCTGCCGCCCACGATCCTTTTGGGCGTTGGCGGCGCCGCGACGATGATGCGTCTCACTCGCTCGACTCTGCTCGAAGTGTTCCGCCAGGACTACGTGCGCACAGCGCGCGCGAAGGGCCTGGCCACCCGCGCAGTGGTTATGCGTCACGCATTGCGGAACTCGCTCATCCCGATCGTCACGCTGCTGGGCGGACACATCACGGCTCTCTTTTTCGGCTCGCTCATCCTCGAGCAGATCTTCAGCATCAACGGCCTGGGCCAATTCTTCCTGGTTTCTGCGATCACCTACGATTATCCGGTCGTGCAGTTCCTGGTGCTGTATACCGCGCTGATCGTGGTCAGCATGAACCTCCTGATCGACCTCTCCTACGCGTTCATCGACCCGCGAGTGAAGTACACGTAGTGGCCACCGATGCGGCGCCCTCCATCTCGCTCGATTGGGCGCGCCGGATCAACGGCCCGAGCTTCCCACGGCGGATGGCGAGACTCGCCCGCCATCATCCGCTGGGCGTCTTCGGGCTGGTGGTGCTGCTCGGGTTCGTATTCCTCGGCATCTTCGGGCCGTACATCGCGCCGTACGACCCGAGGGCGCTGAGCACCGGGCGCCAGCTTTCGGGGCCCTCGTTCGCTCACCCGTTTGGCACCAACTCGCTCGGCCAGGACATCTTCAGCCGTGTGATCGCGGGGGCCCGCATCAGCCTCGAGATCGCGGGCGCCTCAATTTTCATTGGCGCCTCGGTTGGCTCGTTTCTGGGCATTCTCGCGGGCTACTACGGCCGCTGGGTAGATTATGTCGTCCAACGATCGAGCGAGGCATTCAGCGCTTTTCCGTTTTTGGTCATCTACTTTCTCCTGCGCACCGCCCTGGGGACGGGCGTTGAAGTGATCATCGTGGCGATCGCCATCCAGGCGCTGTTCGGCGGCAACCGCATATTGCGCGGAGCGACGATCATCGAACGGAACGCAATCTACGTGGAGGCCGCGCGCGCCACCGGTTGCAGCGAAAAGCGCATCCTTTTCCGGCACGTGATCCCAAACGTCCTGCCGCTAACGGTGGTCCTGATGAGCGGCGCGCTGGGTGGCGCGATCCTCGCCGAATCGGCGCTCGCGTTCCTCGGACTCGGGGTGGCCGGAGTGCCATCCTGGGGACTGGATATGAGCGGGGACAACCTGGCGTTCGCCCGCACCGGCTACTGGCACCTGGTGATCTTCCCTGGCCTCGCAATCAGCCTCGTCGTGCTGGCCGCCAACCTGCTCGGCGATTCGCTGCGCGACATCTGGGACCCGCGTCTGCGGAAGTAGTCTCAACCAAGCCAGCGCTCCGGCGTAAGAATCAGCAGAACCATACCGTCGTGCCCGCCGCCGTCCACCACCTTCCGCGCGGCTTCGGCCCCGCGGTAGAGCGTGTGCAACGCGAGCCGCTCCTCCTTTGTCACCGTGTCCTCCACGCGCACCGGCCCCTCGGCGGTGAGGTACGCGATGGTCCCCTGGCGCTCGTCGATGCAGAAGCTGGCGCGACCTTCGCGGAGCACGTTGCGGTGCTTGGCGCTGCCTCGCCCGGTAATGATCCGGAACGCCCCTCCGTCCCAGCGGAACCAGACGGGGACGGCGTGGATACGGCCGTGTTCACTGAGCGTGGAGAGCACCGCGGTGCGCGGCTGGTTGAGGAATGTTTCGCGTTGGGAGGAGTCCATGGGCATCCCCGGATTGTAGAGGACTTGGGACTCACTACGGCCGGCAGACACCGGGTGAGGCTGGCGGTCTGCACGTCGGGGGGGGCAGCGTACCGCTTGCTTACGCGCGCGGTACTGACTTCGAGAGTCGAGCGTCGGGCCTCGGGCCTCGGGCCTCGCCTGTTACACTTTCCGAATCATGTTCGAAAATGCACGCCGCTTCCGCCGATCTGCCCGCGTTGCTCGCACCGGCGCGCGCATCTACTTCGGTTACAAGCTCACAGCCCGCAAAGTGCGAAAGCTGTCGCCGACTGCGGCGGACGCCGAGTGGGCCCATCGCCACGAGCAGTTTGCCGAATCCCTCTACCAACTCGCGATCGACCTCAAGGGACTGTACGTAAAAACCGGTCAGTTCATCGGTACGCGGTCGGACATTGTCCCGCCGCAGTACAGCCGGTCGCTCTCGCGTCTGCAGGACCAGGTGCCGCCTCGGCCCGTGGCAGTGATTCGCGAAACGATTCAAAGCGACCTGGGCAAGCCGGTGGCAGAGCTCTTCGCGAGCTTCGATGACACCGCGCTTGCCGCGGCGTCGCTGGCCCAGGTGCATCGCGCGACGCTCCACGACGGCCGGCTGGTAGTCGTCAAGGTGCAGTACCCAGAAGTGGCCGCGCTGGTCCGGCTGGACATCCGGAATCTTCGGACCATGGTTGGCCTTGTGGCCCGTCGCGAGCCAAACTTCGACTATCGCGCCATCGT
>JBDSJC010000142.1:0-14503 GCA_039917655.1 Tepidiformaceae bacterium | reverse complement strand
TACGTCCCCCGCGTGCGCTCGTTCGGGTGCATCGCCACCTCGTACTCGCCCGCCTGGATGAAGTAGCGGGCGTTGGGGACCGTGGGAACGAGCGCGTCGCCGCGGCGAATCGTGTTCCAGCCGCAATGGTCGGCGTGCAGATGTGTGTTCGCCACCGCGGTCACGTCGCCGGGCGTCAGTCCAAGGCCGGCCAGCCCTTCGAGCAGATAGCCGTAGTCGCCTGGAAAGCCCCGGCGCACGGCTTCGCTGTGCTTGTTGCCCATCCCAGTATCGACGAGCAGCACGTGCGAGCCGCTACGCACGACCATGCAATTGAGGCCCAGCGGGATTCGGTGCTCTTTGTCGATCTGGTCCCGGCCAACCACTGGCTCCCACATGAGCCGCGGGATGAGGCCGAAGACCGCGCCGCCATCCAACTTGATATACCCATCGGAGATCACCGAGATGGAGATGTTCCCGACGGCGTAATGAGCGGAAGCGTGCACCGCCTCACAATACGAAGGGCCGGTGGCGCTAGCAATTCAGCCAGCCACCGCGCATAATCGCAGTTGCAATCCATTGCGATTACCGTGCAATTTGGCCACCCACCCCACATCCTCGCTCAGGAGTAGCCCATGAAGTCGCTGCGAAAACTGCCCCTTCTCCTCCTGCTCCTCCTCACCGCGCTCACGCTGGCGGCGGCGTGTGGTGACGATGACGGCGCGTCTGGTGGAGGGGCGGCTCCCGGAGATGGCCTGTCCGGAATCGCCAATGACTTCTCTGCCAAAGACGGCAAGCTGAAGGTCGCGACCACCGTCGCACCGCTGACCAGCATCGTCCTGAACATCGGCGGCGACCGGGTGCACATCCACGGCCTCATCCCGCCGGGCGTCGATTCGCACACCTTCGAACCTAAACCGTCGGACGCCAAAGTCCTGGCGAGGGCCGACCTGCTGATCATGAACGGCGCGCACCTCGAAGGTACGACCGAGAAAATCGCCCAGGAGAACCTTAAGAATAAGTCGAAGATCTACAAGCTCGCCGACAATACGCTGTCAGGTGAGGACGAGAAGACTGGCTTCCTCTACGACTTCAGCTTCCCCAGAGCGGGAGGGGACCCCAATCCCCACCTCTGGATGAACCCCCTGTATGCCCTGAAATACGCAGACCTGACCCGCCAATGGCTGAGCGAAAACGACCCGCCAAACGCCAGCTACTACCAGGGAAACTTCGACAAGTACGCCAGGGTCTTGAAGCAGCTCGATGAGGCGATTCGCAAAGACCAGGCGACCGTCCCGGTGGGCAACCGCAAGCTCCTCACCTACCACGACAGCTGGGCCTACTGGGCGCGGCTCTACGGGTGGACGGTGATCGGTGCAATCCAGCCATCGGACTTCAAGGAGCCAAGCGCCAGGGACCTGTCGGACCTGATCATCCAGATCAAGGCTGAGAAGGTTCCGGCGATTTTCGGCAGCGAAGTCTTCCCCAGTAAAACGCTTCAGACCATCGCCAAAGAAACCGGCGCGAAGTTCGAAGACCAACTGCGAGACGACGAGCCGCCCGGCAAAATCGGCGACCGCAACTACACCTACGTCGGCATGGTCGTCGAAGACATGCGCATCATGCTCTCGGTCCTCGGTGGAAACGCAGACGAGACTTCCAAAGTCGAGCCGCGTAACGTATTCCTTTCGAACTGATGTCGATCTTCAAGGCGGTCATCTGATGGCGAAGCAGGGTACCCCGGGCCACATCGTGCGGTTGGCCGGCCTCAGCGCCGGCTACGACGGCAAGCCAGTGGTGTCTGACGTTGACCTCGCGATCTACCCTGGCGAGTTCGTCGGAATCGTCGGCCCCAGCGGCTCCGGCAAGACCACATTGATGAAGGTCATCCTCGGCAGCGTCGCCGTTTACGACGGTACGGCGGAGGTCGAGGGCCGCTCTGTCAGCCTGCGTCACCGGCCGTCTGTCGGCTACGTCCCGCAGCTCGAGACGATCGACTGGAACTTCCCCGTGAGCGTTGAGGAAGTGGTGATGATGGGCCGCTCCATGCAGTCCGGGCTCTGGCCCTGGCCGCGCCGCGAAGACAAAATCGAGATGACGCGCCTCCTCGAACGCCTCGGCATCGCCCAGTTCCGGCGACAACACATTCGTAACCTCTCCGGCGGCCAGCAGCAGCGCGTCTTCCTCGCACGCGCACTGATTCGCAACCCCCGCCTTCTGATCCTCGACGAACCGACCAGTGGCGTGGACATCAAGACGCGCGATGACATCCTTCACCTGCTTGTCGAACTCAACCGCGAGGGCGTCACGGTGATCCTCTCGACGCACGAGCTGAACGCCGTGGCGGCGCACCTTCCGCGAGTCGTCTGCATCAACCGCGGGATCGTCGCCGACGGCCGGCCCTCCGAGATATTCACCACCGAGGTGCTGCGCCAGACCTACGGCGGCGACATGGTGGTCGTGAAGCAGGACGGCATGACGCTCGTAGCGGACAGCCCGCACTTCTTCGATGAGCTTCACTCCCACGACGAACCCGCGAAGGTGAACGCGTGACCTTCCTCGTTGACCTGCAAGAGCCCTTTCAGTTCGAGTTCTTCCGGCATGCGCTGTTGGGAGCGACGATGGTTGGCGCGCTGACCGGGCTGGTCGGCGTTTTCGTTGTCCTGCGGCGCATGAGCTACATCGGCCACGGCATGTCTCACTCCGTCTTCGGCGGCGCTGTCGTGGGCTATGTCGCGGGCGTGAACTTCTACCTGGCGGCGGGCATCTGGGGATTCCTCTCGGCACTGCTGATCAACCAGACCACGCGCAAGCGCCAAATCGGGGCGGATGCAGCCATTGGCATCATCACCACGGCCAGCTTCGCCCTCGGCGTGGCGCTCATCAGCCGTGCCTCCAGCGTGACTCGCAATTTCGATGCCGCGCTCTTCGGGAACCTGCTCGGCGTCAATACAACCGACCTCTGGGTGATCGCAGGCGTCCTGGCGTTCACCCTTGCCGTCGTCTTCTTTCTCTACAAACAGATACTTTTTCTCACGTTCGATGCGGAAGTCGCGCCGGTCTACGGCGTGCCCGCGGGCTGGGTCGATACCGTCTTCTCTCTGGTCCTTGCGGCGACGATCATCGCCTCTATCCGGATCATGGGCGTGACCCTGATCGCGGCCTCGCTGGTCATTCCGCCGGTCATCGCGCGGCTCCTGACGGACCGCTTCGCGGTGATGCTGGTGCTGTCGAGCGTGCTCGGCGCTCTCATCGCCTTCGCCGGGATGTTCATCAGCTACTACTTCGATATCGCCTCCGGGGCGAGCATCGTCCTGCTGGCGGCCGCGATCTTCGCGCTGACCATCGGCTACGTGACGATTCGCAACTGGATCCGCTTCGGCCGGCCAATCGCCGGCACCCGCAAGCTCACTTCCGCCGAGTCCCAGGCGCTTTTCGATTAAACTCCCGCGCCCGGTTCCGGCTGATTGCTTTACCGGGCGATCAAATCCGTCGCAGGATCGTGATTTCGCTCACCACTTGCGCGGCGCCAAACGTATACTTGAGCAAGTGGTTAGTGATGTTTCTCACGAATTCGCCGCCGCCATCGCTGGGCCTGACCAGGACGTTGACCTGTTTGGGGCAGCGATGGCTATTGCTGCCCTCGGCGGGCACGAAGTCGACAAGCACCGCACCGCTTCGCAACTGGACGTGATCGCCGAAGCCGTTCGCGAAGAGGCGGGCGAGACGCTGGACGCCAGCCATCTCGCTAACGCCATCAACCATCAGCTCTTTGTGGTGAACGGCTTCCACGGCAACATCGGCGAGTATTCAGCCCCCGAAAATAGCTACCTCGACCGCGTCGTGGACCTGCGCACCGGCATCCCAATCACGCTCGCGCTCGTCTACATGGAGGTCGCCCAGCGCGCCGGACTGCGGTGCGATGGGATCGGCTTCCCCGGCCACTTCATCGTGCGCTGCGGCGATCCCGAAACCCCGATCTACGTCGATGCGTTTCAACAGGGCGCACGCCTGGACCGCGAAGAGCTGCTCGCGCGGCTACGCAGCATGCCTCTCGGCGGCGCCAGCCCCGAGTCCTTTCTTGCAGCCGTCACGCGCCGCCAGATCCTGCAGCGGATGCTCAACAATCTCCACGTCGCCTTCCGCAGCGCGCGCGACATGGAACGCTGGCACGCCACCGTGGACCTGCTGCTCCGCATCGAACCCTGGAACGCCACGTTGACCGGCGAACGCGGGATGCTCAACTACCGGCTCGGTAACGCCCCGGCCGCGCTGGACGACCTCGAACGCTACGTTGAAGCAACCGGCCGCCCGCAGGTCAGCGCTGGCGCGCTCAGACTCCTGGACGAACTTCGCCTCCATCACGGGGGCCGCGAGGAAACACCATGACCACAGAGCCACTCAATCGCTCGGCAACCTCGGCAATTTCGGCAATCGCACCGAGAGGACGCCAGACGCTGCAACGCTCGATCGCCTGGTATCTGCGTCAGCTAAGCAAAGTGCTCAACGTATTGAGCGACGAGGAGCTCGAAAAGCTCATCCCGATGCTCACCGAGCGCAACTTTCGCCCGCGCCAGGTGCTCTTCTCGGCTGGCGACCCGGCGGAACGTGTCTACCTCATCCTCAAAGGGCGCATCAAGATCTACCAGGTGGCCGAAAACGGCAAGGAGATCATCCTCGACGTTGTCGGCAAGGGTGGCGTCGTCGGCGACATGGCGATCGTCGAGGATGGCGAGCGCACCGCCTGCGCCGCCGCGATCGATGAGACCGTTGCGGTGACCATCACCTGGGAGGACTTCTCGCACCTGCTCCAGCAGTCCCCCAAGCTCGGGTTCGCGATGATGGAACTGATGGCCCGCCGTCTCGCTGGCATGCAGCGGACGTTCATGAACATCGTTTCGAAACCGGTCTCCGCCCGCCTTGCGGATACGCTGCTCAACCGCCAGGAAGATGGCGCGATCCATCTCGGCCTCACCCATCAGGAACTCGCGCAGACCATCGGCACCAGCCGAGAAACGGTCACCGCGCTGCTCAGCCGCTTCGTCTCGCTCGGCGCCATCACGCCCATCCCCGATGGCTACCTGGTGTCCGACGAAGACGTGCTCGACGACATTGCGAACGGTGACCTGCCGGTGTCTCCCCGCCACCCTGTGGGAGCGCAAGCGAGTACCATGCTCCCCTGATGGTTGAACGGGGCAAAGGCGTCACCGGGTCCGCCGGAACAGTGCAAAGCATGGTCTCCGGCCGGGCCGGTCCCGCAATCATCGGGCACGGTGCAGGCAACACCCCTGCTCTCGTCGCCTCGGCGACGGAGGAAGGCGCTGATTTCCTCGAGGTCGATCTGTGGCTCCACAAAGGACGCTTCGAGGCGCGCCATGAGCGCGCGGTTTATCCGATTCCGCTGTTGTTCGAAAAGTGGTACCTGCGCTGGGCGCCGCGGAAGCCGTTCGGCCTCGCTGAGTTGCTTGAAGCGGCCGCCGGGCGCGTACGAGTGTTCCTTGACATGAAGAGCGGCGGCGAAGAAGCGGCGCGCCTCCTCCGGCGCTCCATCGATGCCGCCGGCGCCGCACCGCGGATAGCGGCCTCCGCGCAACAGTGGCGCTTTCTCCGCGCCCTCCACACCATCGTCCCCGAGGTCGAGACGTTCTACTCCATCGACGTCCAGGCGAAGCTCGACCTCTTCCTCTCGGTGCACGAACGCGACCGTCAACCGAAGGGCGTCTCCTGCCGTCACACGTTGCTCAACGCCGCGATTGTGGATCGCCTCCACGACCGCGGCCTCTGGGTGGTGGCGTGGACGGTGGACGATGTGGAACGCGTACAAACGCTCGCCGAATGGGGCGTGGACGCCATTACCACGCACCGCGTCGGTCAGGTCCGTGAAGCGCTTTTGCGGCCATGAAGCCGCTCTCGGTCTACGTCCACATCCCGTTCTGTACGGTGAAGTGCGGCTACTGCGATTTCAACGCCTACGCAGGGATGGATAACCTCAAAGCAAGCTACGGAGACGCGTTAGTGGCGGAGATCGAAGCCTGGAGACACGCGTTCGCCGGGCGCGATGTCAGCACCATCGGCTTTGGCGGCGGCACACCTGGTGAGATGCCCCCCAGCGCGATCGCACGGGTCGTCGATGCCATCGGCGGCCAGGCGCCTCTCAGCGCAGACGTGGAAATCAGCCTCGAAGCGAACCCCGGCACCACGGACCTCGACTACCTGTGCGCCCTCCGCAACGCCGGCGTGAATCGCATCTCCTTCGGGGCCCAGAGTTTCGATGCAGCGGAACTGCTCTTCCTCGACCGCATTCACTCACCCCAGGCGATCGGCGCTGCTGTGCAACTGTCTCGGCGGGCCGGGATACCAAGCGTCGGGTTGGACCTGATCTACGGACTGCCCGGCCAACGGATAGCAACCTGGCTGCGGTCCGTGGACGACGCCATCGAGGTTGCGCCTGACCACATCTCTGCCTACGCGCTTACCGTCGAAGATGGCACCCCGCTGGGAGATCGTGTTGCTCGCGGGGAGGTGCTCCCCTTGGACTCGGACAGCGTTGCCGACATGTACGAAGCAGCCAGCGACCGCCTCGCCACGGCAGGATATCGCCAATACGAAATTTCGAACTGGGCACGCCCAGGACACGAATCGCGTCACAACCAGGTGTACTGGACCGACGAAGAATACCTGGGCATCGGCGCGGGAGCCCACGGCTACCTTGGCGGCGAACGGTACGAGAACATGGCCCACCCTCGGGCGTATCGCGACACCGCGCTTAGCCTTACCCCGTCTAGCAGTCGGCCGAACACCGTGATCCGCGCTTACCGGCCAGACCAGGCGACGCAGATGTTCGACTGGGTGACTCTCGCCCTCCGGCGAACCGAAGGCTTCGAGGCGGCGCGGTTCGAACAGCGTTTCGGTATTTCGCTCGCGGACGCAGTCGGTGAACCGCTCGCGGAATGCGCGGTGGCAGGCATCCTGGAGTTCGGCGAGCGCGTCAGGCTAACCAGTCGCGGGCGTCTGCTCCACGGCGAAGTTGCCGTCCGCGTGCTCGCGCACCTTCAGCGCCAGGGTTGAGTTCGGCCTACCGTCCCGCGCCCTGGCTAACGGGTTCGAGCAACTCGATCACGCCGTCTGCCAACGCCATCGCAACGATACCGCTGCCCTGCTGGCCCAGTGCGAACTCGGCTGGTGTGCTGCCGATCGGGTTGAGGTCCACGACCTGTTCCCAGCGGTCGTGGATCTCCTTCCAGCGTTCTGAGAACGGCATCCCGGCGAACGTTTCGCTGATCACCAACACGTCGCAATCGCTACCGCGATGCCAATCGGCGCGGGCACGGGAGCCGAAAAGCAACACGCTTTGGGCTCCGAGCTCCGTCGCGCAGCGTCGCGCGAGCAACCGCGCCGCAACGAGCGTCCTTTGGTGCTCCTCGTCGGACTCGGCCCTCAGGATGGCAGGCGGCTTGAGCACCAGTCCACCACTTCTCGCGCGTCCTTCAACAGGTCGGCGGCGATTTGCTTCGTGTAGTTTGCCATTGGATTCCCTTGCGCCACGTCCGGGTATCGGGTGGCGAAGAAGTGCGGATTTAATCGACCGGCGGCATCGACTACAACGGATGGCGCTTCGAGGTGGGTCGCAAGTTCGACGAGATTGTGCGTCCGAGGTGGAAGGCCGTCCGCCGCAACCAGCCAGAGCCCCTTGAGGGCCTGTTCGGCAGCTTGTTGGCCCAACAGTGCTGTCACGTAATAGCCGTTGTTGTCAAGCGCGACCTGGGCATTGGTGAGGTGCCCCCGCCGCGAGGTCCAGCCAGTTTCGCCATTGATACGCCACCGTCTCAGTCTACCCCAGCACCCTCCCGCGTTGCGCCTGTAGACTCGCCTGATGTACGTCATCGGTACCGCCGGACACGTCGATCACGGCAAGAGCACGCTTGTCCGCGCGCTCACCGGCATTGACCCGGACCGCCTGCGCGAGGAGAAGGAACGCGGACTGACCATCGAGCTCGGCTTCGCCTGGCTGACGCTGCCCTCCGGCCGAGAGGTGAGCATCGTCGATGTGCCCGGCCACGAACGGTTCATCAAGAACATGCTCGCGGGAGCGGGCGGCGTCGATCTCGCGTTGCTGGTGGTGGCCGCCGATGAAGGACCGATGCCCCAGACCCGCGAACACCTCGCCATCCTCGATCTGCTGGACGTACCAGCGGGCATCGTCGTCATTTCGAAAGCGGACCTCGTCGAGCCAGACTACCTCGACCTCGTGGAGGCCGAGCTAGAAGACACACTGCGCGGGACGCGCCTCGCTGGCGCACCAGTCGTCCGCCTCTCGGCTGTCTCTGGAGAGGGCCTTCCGGCTCTGCTCTCCGCTATCGACTCCGCGCTTGAAGGCACTCCCTCCAAGCGAGACCTTGGCCGCCCGCGCGTACCGATCGACCGCGCATTTTCCATCCAGGGGTTCGGCGCCGTGATTACCGGCACGCTCGTCGATGGCGCCCTGGAGGTTGGCCAGGAGGTCGAGCTCCAACCGGGGCGCCTCAAGGCTCGCATCCGCGGCTTGCAGCGCCATAAGACCAAGGTCTCCCGGCTGGAGCCGGGCACCCGTGCCGCCGTCAACCTCAGCGGCGTGCACGCTGATCAGATCACGCGCGGCATGGTCCTCGCCCTTCCCGGTACGCTCATGCCAGTTCGTGTAGTCGATGTCCGTTTCCGCGCGACGGCGCTGCTCGGCCACCCACTGGCGCACGACGCTGGCGTCACGTTCCTCAGCGCAACATCGGAGTCAGAGGCGAAGCTGCGCCTGCTGGACTGCGACGAGCTGCTGGCCGGCCAGGAAGCGTGGGCCCAATTCGTACTCACGTCGCCCGTGGCCGTGGTCCGCGGCGACCACTGCGTTATCCGCACGCCGAACGACACCGTGGGCGGCGGACTGATCGTCGCGGTAAACCCTCGTAAGCATCGCCGTCACTACCAGCCAACACTCACATCTCTCGATCGGCAGCTCCAGGGCAGCCCGGCGGAACGGCTGTTCGATCTGCTGCTCGCCCGTCCGGTGACGAGGGATGGGGCCGGGAAGGCGCTCGGATTCGAACCCGCCGAGATAAACGAAGCGATGGCCAGCGGGGTGTCCACGGGCCGGGTGGTGCAGCGTGGATCGCTCCTGGCCGCTCGTCCATGGCTCGATTCGGCGGTGGCGCGGGTCGTCGAATCCACGGCCGTCTTCCTCAACGCGAACTCCCTGCGGGCTGCCGCCCCTCGCGAGCATGTTCGGAGCGCCTCGGCCCTCGATGCCCAGGTCTTCGACCTTATCGTCGCCGAGGCGGTCGCGGCCGGCCGCCTTGAAGAGCGCGGCGCCAACGGTCTAGTGCACTCTGGCTACGAAATCGAGCTGTCCACCGCCCAGGCAGCGGTGGCGGCCGACTTCCTCCAGGCCCTGAAAACCGGGGGCGCCAGCCCGCCAACCGCGCAGCTGCCGTCCCCGTCGCTTCTCGCGTATCTGGTCGAGCAGGGCCTGGTGGTAGACGCGGGTGGCGGGGTGGTCTTCGACGCACAATTCTTCGCTGCCGCCAACGCACAAATTCGAGAACACATCGCTGCGAACGGCAGCGTCAGCCTGGCGGAGGTGCGCGACCTGTTCGGCACCAGCCGAAAGTACGCCCAGGCAATGCTGGAACACCTCGACGCCCAACGAATCACCCGCCGAGTCGGCGATGCCCGCGTCCTGCGCTAGCCGCGGAAACCCGAAAGGCCCGCCGAAGCGGGCCCCTTGTGGCGGCACGGTGGCGGGGTCAGGCGACGGCAGGCTCCGCCTCGCCGTCCGCGCCCGGACCCTTGCCCCGCATCCGCTTGATGAACTTGCCGATGTCGTTGTTCTCCCAGGCGACCAGGATCTGGCTGGCGATTCCAATGCTGCTGTAGGTCCCGCAGATGATCCCCACGAGTAGCACGATGAGGAAGTTGCGGATGGTGACGCCGCCGATGAGCAGCATGGCCAGCACGGTGAGCACCACAACGAACGAGGTGTTGATCGAACGGGCGAGCGTCTCCGTCATGCTCGCGTTGACTGCTTCTTCGAACGGGATGTAGGGGTCGTTGGTAACCGTCTCGCGGATCCGGTCGAAGACCACGATCGTGTCGTGGACTGAGAAGCCGATGACCGTGAGCAGGGCGGTGATGAACGCCGTGTCCACTTCAGTCCCACGGAACTCCCCGAGAATGGCGAACAGGCCGAGGACCAGCACCGCATCGTGCATGACGGCAACAATGGCTGCCGTGCCGTAACGCCACGGGTTGGGCACCTGGCGGAACACGATCGAGATGTAGATCAGGATGGCAACGCAGGCGGCCAGCACGGCCAGCGTGGCGTTCCGGGCAATCTCGCTCGAGACGGTGCTGGAGACCGTGGAGAAGTCCTTGCGGTTGAGCGAGCCAAACTTCTCGCGCAGGCCGGCCTCAATCTGATCGATCTCACCGGACGGCACGGGGCCAGCGGCGGCGCCGAGGTTGGGGGCGTTCTCCAATTCGCGGGTGCGGACCACGAAGCACTGGCTACAGCCGCTCCCGCTCTCAGCCTGGATGCGAGCCTCAGGGTGGCCGAGCTCCTTCATCCGTGCTCGCAACTCGTTCTGGCTGACCGTCTTCTCGGTGAACTCCAGAGTGAATGACGAACCGGAGGTGAACTCGATGCCCGGCTGAAGTCCCCAGAGGAGGAGCGCACCGGAAGCGATAGCGAAGAGGATCCCCGAGACGAGGATGTACCACCAGCGTTTGCCTGCGAAATCGAGCATCTCTATTCCCCTCGCGCTTCCGCGGCAGTGCGTCGCGACCGGGGTGTCGCGTGCTTCACCTCTTCGGCGTTAAACAGCCAGTGGCTGCGGGCTAGCGGGGTGCCCAGCACCATTTTCAGGAACGTCCGGGTCACGGTGATCGCCGAGAACATGCTGATCCCGACTCCAATCGCCAGGGTGAGCGCGAAGCCCTTAACCACCGACGCCCCGAACTGATTGCCGAACCAGTAGAGGATCAGGCAGGTGATGAGTGTCGAGACGTTCGAGTCGCGGATCGAAGTCCAGGCCCGCCGGAAGCCAATGTCGATTGCCGCGTTCAACGTCCGTCCGCGCCGCAACTCCTCTTTCATCCGTTCGAAGATCAGAATGTTGGCATCCACGGCGATGCCGATGGAGAGGACGAATGCCGCGATGCCCGACAGCGTGAGCGTAATCGGCCAGAGCTTGAACACCGTGAGCGTCAGCGTCGTGTAGACAATCAGCGCGAGCGAGGCGAGGACGCCCGGCAATCGGTAGTAGAGAATCATGAAGAGCATGACGGCCAGCAGGCCTACCTGGCCCGCGTGCACCGAGGCGAGCACTGAATCCTCGCCGAGCGTGGCACTCACTTCGCTCGACTGAATGACCTTGAGCGGGATCGGCAGTGCGCCGTTGTTCAGCAGGTCCGAAAGCTTGGTCGATTCCGCAAAGCTTGGCTGGCCAGTGATCTGGCCCTGCCCGGAGATCACGGAGATCACGTTCGCCTGCGAGATAACCGTCCCGTCCAACGTGATCACCAGTTGGTTCTGGGCGCTCCCCTGCGGGAACTGGACGGCCTTCGTGGTGATCTGTTCAAGCAGCTGCGACCCTGTGCCGGTGGTCTCGAAGCTAATCGCGAAGGTGGTCCCTTGGCGCGTCGGGAAAGTGTTGTTTTTGAGGTGCTGGCCCGTCATCGCCACGGTCTGTTTCTGGCCATTGACGTCAATCACGCCTGTCGCATCAACCAGGTTGTTCTGGGCATCGAAGCTCTGGAACTTGAGCGCCGCCGTCTTTCCAACCTGCTGCTGCGCTTCGGCGAGCGTCACGCCCGGAATCTGCACGACGATCCGGTTGCCGCTCGCCTTCTGCACCTCGGCTTCGCTCACGCCGAGGGAGTTCACGCGCTTCTCCACCACGTTCTTCGCGCCATCGATCGCTTTGGCGAGGTCACCGTCGTAGTTGGCCGGCGGGTCCGCCTCGAGCGCCAGGTAGGCGCCGCCACGCAGGTCCAGGCCGAGGCGCATCGTTTCGCGCTCGTAGCTGCCGATCTTGATGCCCTTGCCTTCCGGCCAGAAGTTGCCCGGGAGGTATCGGTTCGGGTCGCTGGGCCAGATGGCCACCAGGGCGAGCGCCGTGAGCGCCATGACGCAGAGGAAGAGGACAACGGTTTGTGTACTACGCACTTGGTTGAGAAACCTCGCCGGTTGTCCCGTCGGTGCGCGCGGGCATCGCATCGGGGGCCGGTTCCAGGGTGGTGAGACGGCGCGAGATCGCGTCCGCTACTGCGCGGACCCGGACTCCCGGCGCGATCTCCAGGATGTATTCGGTCGGCCCGTCCACCGGGCTGACAACGTCCTTCACTTCGCCGATGATTCCGCCGGAGGTCACCACCTCATCGCCAACCCGCGTTTCGCGGACTGCTTTGCGCTGCATCTTCTGATTCTTCAGGACAGGCTGCAGAAGGATGAAGTAGAAGGCCGCCACGGCGAGGACGGTGTAGAAGATGACGCTCCACATCACGGCCATAATGGATTCTCCTGCTCGTCCGGCGGGGCGGCGTCATTCCTGGTCGGCAGGCAAAGTGGCGAGCACTGAGCGCGCCAGCGCAAGCGCCTGGCCTCTGTCGGAAATGGCGCCATCGAATTGGGACCGGCGAACCGATGTTAGGACAGCCCCCAACAAGCGTCCACCGGAAAGCTCGAGTTCGGCGATCAGATCATCACCGGTTATTAACGGTGGTTCGCCCTCTTCGTCCGCAGCCCACGCGCGGGCGACTACATAGTTGAGGAAGTTGCAGTGCCGCCGAAAGTTCTCCCGCGTGTAGTGCGGGCCGCGCGTGGCCATCCCATCGCAGAGATTGACGAGCATCAGGGGGAGCACATGCCCGTCTAAATCGGCGACGAACTTTCGTACCGCCCTGTCGCTTGGCGGCCAGTTGATGATCAGTTCCCGCGGCCGCAGGTGGTACCGAATCAGCCGGGAGACCAGCAACGTCGCCTCCGTGCCGAGCCCGAGTTGAGGGAGCCGAACGAGCATCATCTCGGCGCCGCGGGGCCCGTGCCGCGGGAATCGTAGCCTCCCCTCGATCTGCGCTGCCGTCGCCGGCTTGGCCACGTCGTGTAGTAAACAGCCCAGCCGCGTCAGCGCAAGAAGCGGCTGCCCATCCACCTCGTGGTCGAACGAGGTTTCGAGGTCCACCCAGGCGAGCGCCTCACGCAGCTCCCGATTCTCCTGACCATCGCTCAGCACAAGGTCCAGCGCGCCCACCGCCGCGAAGTTGTGCTGGAGGACATCGAAGTGGTGGAGTTCCGGCTGTCCAAACCCGCGGCCAGCTTCGAGTTCTGGGAGCAGCTGGGTCAGTTCACCGGAATCGTCCAGGGCGCGGAGGGCGGGCAGGCATGGCGTCGTCTGGAGGGCAGCGAAAAGCCCGGCGGCAGAGGTCATTGCCTCAGCTTACCGGGCCGTCCGAAGACTCGCTGCACTCAGATTTACGGCTGTGCCATCGTGGCCGTGGCCGTCTGGGCGCGCGGATGCGCCTTGTCGTATTCGATGCGCTTCTGGTCGTCTGTGAGGTGCGTGTAGATCTGCGTGGTGGAGATGCTGGCATGGCCGAGGGCGTCCTGGACATTACGCAATGGCATACCACCAGACAGCATGTGCGTCGCGTACGTGTGGCGTAGGGTGTGCGGCGTGATCGCCTTGTCGAGCTTCGCTTCGCGGGCGTAGTTCTTCAAAATCAGCCAGAATCCCTGGCGCGTGAGCCGTTCGCCCCGGCGGTTGACGAAGAGCGCCGGTTCGCGCCGGTTGCGCACCAACCGGGGCCGCACGTGGAAGATGTACTGCCGCAGTTCATCCACCGGGCGTTGGTGCAGCGGCAGCACTCGCTCGCGTTCGCCCTTGCCCAGGCAACGCACGGTAACCGGGTCGCTTTCGAGGGCAATGTCGCTCACATCGAGCGAGACCAGCTCGGTGACGCGCAGGCCGGTGGCGTAAAGCAACTCAAGCATCGCCTTATCGCGGCGCGCCTCCGGAGTGTTGCGCCGCCCGGGTTGCTCAAGCAGTTCATCAACTTCACTGACACTCAGCGCACGTGGGAGAGACTTGCCCACCTGGGGAGATTTCAGCTGTTCGGTGGGGTCACTGTCGATCACCGACTCTGCCGAGAGGAAGCCGAAGAACGACTTCACGGCGGCCACTTTGCGGGCCACCGTGGCGTCCTTGTACTCGTTGTTGCGCAGGCTCTCGACGTAGCGGACGAGAGTCTCGCCGTTGATCGCCGGGAGGTCCGGGGCGCCCGAGGAGTTGCCGCAGATGAATTTGAGGAACTGCGCCAGGTCATTCCGGTAAGCGGCGATCGTGTTCGGTGATGCGTTCTTCTCAACAGCGAGGAAGTTCAAAAATTGGGCGATTGGATCGTCCATAGGGGCGGATACCTCGGTCGTAATCAGGGGTCGTGGGGCCGGTCGGCGGGCGCAATCATAGGGGCGGCTCTCTGGCCGTGTCCACAGAAATCG
>JBDSJC010000141.1:0-6293 GCA_039917655.1 Tepidiformaceae bacterium | reverse complement strand
GGCCCTCGTCTTCCTTTTGATTGGCGCGCTCTACGACCAGGCGCACACCCGCGACCTCAAGGACTTCGGGGGGATCACGAAGGTGATGCCGGTGTGGGTGGTGTTCTACACGATCGCTGGTCTGGCGAACGTTGGCCTTCCGGGGCTCTCTGGGTTCACCGCCGAATTCCACATCTTCGTGGGCGTCTTCCGGGCCTACCCGGTGTTCGGCGCGCTGGCGATCGTTGCTGCCGCGCTGGCGGCGGGCTATATGCTGCGCATGTTCGCGATCGTCTTTTTCGGGCCGTTCAACGTCCGCTGGAAGGACCTGAAGGACCTGACGCCGCTGGAGACCATGGCCGGCGGGTTGTTGATCGCTTCGATCGTCTTGATGGGCGTCTGGTGGGCGCCGTTCACGGACCGCATCGGCCATACCGTGGCAGCCATCCCGGGGGTCATCGGCTAGCATGCGCGACTACACGATCTTCATCCCCGAATACATTGCTGCCGGTTGGGCGGTGCTCGTCATCGCGGTCGAGCTTTCGTTCCCCAAGGTGCGCCGAGACTGGCTCGCCTACCTGACGGCGCTCGGGGCACTGGTCTGGGGCATCTCCGCGCTCTTCTTCATCGGCAAAACGCCGCAGGACTTCCAGGGCCTGGTGCAGTCCGACAACTTCACCACCTACTTCCGGCTGCTGGCCGCGGGAATAGTGGCTGCCGTCGCGATCATGTCGGCGAGCTACATGCGCGGGAAAACGAAGGCGGCGGCTGAGTATTACGGGCTGCTGCTGATTGCTGGCTGCGCGACGGTGTACATGGCGGCCGCGCGAGAGCTAATCACCGCCTACATTTCGCTCGAACTTCTCAGCTTCTGTCTGTACATCCTGGTTGGCTATCTCAAGCGCGATGCGCGCAGCAGTGAAGCGGCGCTGAAATACATCCTCCTCGGGGCATTCTCGAGCGCGATGTTCCTCTACGGGATGAGCCTGCTCTACGGGATCACCGGATCGACCACGTACGACGGCATTGCGACAGCACTGGCGAACCGGGGCAATGGCACGGACGCCGGGATCGTCGTGGCGTTCGTCCTGATCCTCGCGGGGGTAGGCTTCAAGGTCTCGGCGGCGCCGTTCCACATGTGGGCGCCGGATGCCTACGAAGGCGCGCCGATGCCGATCACGGCGTTCCTCTCCACGCTCTCCAAGGCGGCCGGTTTTGCGCTGATCTTGCGGCTCTTTAGCGTTGCCCTGGTGGTCGATGCCGCGGAGTGGCGCTGGGCGTTCGCCACGCTGGCGGCGATCACGATGACCGCCGGCAACCTGCTCGCGCTCCAGCAATCGAATCTGAAGCGGCTCATCGCCTACAGTTCGATCGGCCAGGTGGGCTACATGCTGATCACGATTGCGGCGATCGGCTACGGCGATTCGCAGGTGGGACTGAACGCCACCAGCGGGCTCCTTGTGCACATCATCGGCTACGTCGTGTCCACGCTCGCGCTGTTTACAGCATTGACGGCGTACTACAACAAGACCGGCAAAGACACCGTCCAAGGGCTCAGGGGCCTGGCAGAGACGCAGCCATTCCTAGCGCTGGTCATCACCGTCTCGCTCTTCTCCTTCGCGGGCTTGCCGTTCTTTGCGGGCTTCGCCACCAAGCTCTTCCTCTTTCAAGGGGCAACGACGGACGAGCTGCTCTGGCTGGTTGGGCTGGCGGTGCTCAACAGCTTTATCAGCCTCTACTACTACCTGATGATCATCCGCCAGATGTATCTGTTCGACCCGGTGGCGGGGATGGTGAGGTTCAAGGTCAGTCCCGTTACGTGGGTGCTCGGCGCGGGGCTGATGCTGGGAGTGCTGTTCATCGGCATCTACCCTGGCCCGGCGTTCAAAGCAGCGGAGAACGCCGCCAAGCCGCTGTTCCAGCAACAGGCCGAAGCGAGCGGAGCAGCCCGCGCACCGTAAGGCCGGGTCTTCGCAAGAGCCAAAGCGGCGAAGACTCAGGGCTCTTCGTCGAAGCTCAACGAACCGAGGTCACGTCCACTCCGGATGATGCGAGCCACCTCCACCGTGCCTTCCACCACTCGATAGATGATGATCCATCGATCCAGGGGCCAGACCCGCAGGTTTCCCCGTCCGAGAACGGGGCGCGCCACGCCAAGCGCGGGAAACTGCGCGAGCCGGGCTACAGCCGCTTCGACGGCGTCGATCAGCCGCAGGGCTGCGGCCTCGCTCGTGTCAGCCAGGAGAAGTGCCGCCGCGAAGAGTTCTTCACGGGCCAGCGCCGAATACCGCGCGGTCAATCGTCGGAGGCGGCCGTCCCACGCTGGGCCCGAACCGCCGCCCGGATTTCGTCATAGAAGGCTGGCGACCCATCGACCGCCTGGCCGCCATCCAACTGGCCAAACCCGGCTTTTCCGGCTTCTTCGATGCTGGCCCAGAAGGCAACCTTGCTGTCCTGTAGCGAAACAAGGGCGACCGCAATCATTTCGCCGGGGGAACTGAATTCACCCAGCCCAACGCGGCGCTCGATGTCCGCGATGAGGTCGTCTGGCAACTCGACGGTCAGTGCGCGTCTCATGCCGCGATCTTACCACGCGCGGTGGGTGACGGCGGTTGCACAGTGCGCCTTCGTGGTGCGCGAGCGGTATCATTTGCCGAGCGGAGTTCGATTGGGATGTTGACAACTCGGACGCCGTAAAATAACCTTCTGGTTATGCAACCGATTGGTTATGCACTGAAGGCGCCCACGGGCCTTGACGCTACATTCGCCGCTCTGGCTGACCCCACTCGGCGGGCGATTCTCGCGCGGCTCACGTTGGGTGAGGCCTCGGTAACGGAGATCGCGGGGCCGTTCGCGATGAGCCAGCCCGCGATTTCCAAGCATCTCAAGGTGCTGGAACGGGCGGGACTCGTTTCTCGCAGCCGCGAGGCCCAACGGCGGCCGTGCCGGATCCAGGCCGCTCCCCTGGCGGAGGCTAGCAGCTGGCTGGGGACGTACCGCCAATTCTGGGAAGCCAGCTTTAACCGCCTCGACGACTACCTGCAGGAACTACAAACCACGGAGGAAGCCCATGACCGCCCACAAACTTGAGATCATCGCCGAACCCGGTACCACCACGATTCTTACGCGCCGGGTGGTCGATGCGCCGAGGCCGCTCGTGTTCGACGCTTTAACGAAGCCCGAACATCTCAAACGTTGGATGGGTCCTCGCGAGCTGACGATGGTGAGCTGCGACAGCGACCTGCGTGTCGGCGGCAGCTATCGCTTCGTCCACCGCGCCCCAGACGGGCAGGAGTTCGCATTCTCTGGCGTGTACCGCGAGATTGTGCGCCCGGAACGGCTCGTGCGGACGTTCGTCTTCGAACCAATGCCGGACGACGAGGCGCTTGAAACGTTGACCCTTGAAGAAAGCGGCGGAAAAACGACGATCAACACATTGACGCTTCACAAGACTGTTGCCGGGCGCGACGGGCACCTTGCGGATGGCCGCATGGAAACCGGGATGACCGACGGCTACGCGCGGCTCGACGAGTTGCTCCTGAGCCTGTAGGCAAACTGACCGTCTAACCCGCCTTGTTCGAGAAAGGGGGACTCAGACAGGAGGTGACAGCCAGGTACGAGGAGATCGACCGCGCCCGCGAGATCGAACTTCGCGCCGCCCGGCAGAGCATCGAGAACCGCATGCAGTGGACTGAAATCAGCACGATCGAACGGCTCGAAGCGGCTCTTCGCCGGGCCTGGCGCCGTTCCCAGCCTGCCGGACTCCCCGTACCCGAAACCATCCGGGTCCGGATGACGGCACTCGAAGAAAGGACACACCAGTGATCGACACGCCGGAGATTGTGGAAACCGCCGATCGAACGACGGCCATCATCCACCTCACGATCCCACGGGACGAGATTCAGCAGGTCATGGGGCCGGGCATCAGCGAGGTGATGGCTGCCCTGGCCGCCCAGGGCATCGCCCCTGCCGGGCCGTGGTTCACCCACCATCTGAGGATGGAGCCAGACATCTTTGACTTCGAAATCAGCGTGCCCGTTTCAACCCCGGTCCTGGCCGCGGGCCGCGTGAAGCCGGGCCGATGGCCGGCCATGAGGGTGGCCCGGACGGTGCTCCATGGCGGCTACGAAGGCCTCGGCGCGGCATGGGGCGAGTTCGATGCCTGGACTGCAGCCAACGGGCACACCCCCGGCCCGGATCTCTGGGAATGCTACGTCGTCGGCCCAGAATCGAATCCCGACCCGTCCGCCTGGCGAACCGAGCTCAGCCGGCGACTGATCGGCTAGCCCCCGTGGCTCGAATATCAGCGAGGCACCCGTTCAAGGATCGCCTGTAGCCGGAGTTGGATTGGCTTGGCAGTCGGAATTCGTCAACGTGAGCATGGCCCTGCGCGCGATCGGCAAACGAACCGCGGTTGCGCGGGGCGCCCGCACGGCCCGATTCCGTTTAGTCGGCGATGCGGACCGGGACAAGGTCCATGCCCAGCGGCGCGTGCATGGGGGCGGGCTGGAAGCGGGGATGCTGGATGACCATGAACACCAGAGCAGAAAGCACACCAATGGCGGCCAACGTTGGCCGTGCACCCGCATACTGGGCGCCGACGCCCATCAGCAGCAGTGGCAGCACGACCAGCGATTCAGTGAGCGTGCTCTGCACGGCGAAGACGCGCGCCTGCTGGCCGAGCGGTGCGGTCTCGGTGAGGGCGACGCGGGCGGCCACCTGGCTGAGGCTTAGACAGAGCCCGATCAGGAACGCCACCGGCAGCGCCACCACGAAGGTCGTGTTCATCGAGACATCGAAGTGCACAAGCACCGCGAACCGGCTGTATTCGAACATCGCGATCAACCCGTAATCCAGGGCCGAAAGCGCGAACACGCCGACCGTTAGCCCCAGCAGGCCGGCGCGCATGAACCAGGCGGCGCGCGCCTTCGTAACCGCCGGGGCGGCCCACGCCAGTCCCGCCGCCATGCCCGCGATTCCCGGAAGCAGCAGGTAGATGAGCGCGGAGCGGCCAAGGCCAAGATCGTGGCTGAGGTAGAGGGGAAGGGCGACAACGATGCCCTGCGAGACCATCGCCTTGACGGCCAGGACGGCGACAGCGTCCCGCGCCAACGCTTCGCCACGGAAGAAGCGGACGGTGTCCCTGAAGCTGAAGGCGCAGCGCGCGGGAAGGGCCTGCGTGGCGGCGGTGTTTCGAAGGTGAGCGGCGAGCACGAGGCTCATGGCGGACAGCGCCAAGAATCCCGCGGCCGCTCCCCAGAGCATGACCTCGACCCCGCCGACATACCAGAGCGCGGGTGCGATGACCGCAAACCCAAGCCCCTGGCCGACGTACTGCAAAGCCACGAGCAGGGAGTGGGCCTGGCCGGGACGGTCGTTGCGGAGGGTACGGACGAGGGCCATTTCGGCCGGACTGAAGATCTGGGAAACGGCGGAATAGGCGAAAGCGATGACCCAGATAACGCTGGGACCGTGGAGCAGGGCGGCGGCCAGGGCGACGACAGCGAAGCGCAGCGTAGCCCCCAGCGCCAGCCCTCGCGCAGGGCCGATGCGGTCCACAATTGCGCCCCCGAGCAGGCCGAAGACGAGCGCCGGGACGAGCATGGCGACGAAGATGCTGCTCAGTCCGATCGCCGCATGGGAGCTGGTGCCGGCAAGCACGAACAGCGCCGCGAGCAGGAGGTTCTGGGCGACCTGTGCAACCAGGCGCGTGCCGTAGTACAGCGTTCGTTCGAAAGTCAGGTTACGATCCCGTTCCACCACCAAGTGTTGTGCCACCTCGTCCTCATTAACGGCAATCGCCGGCGCGCTACGGAGAGCGCCACTGTGAATAGCAGGGAAACGTTGGGTCGCTCACGGGCTCGTGTAGTCCAACGAGCCTGTCCAGCCCTTAAGCTATCAGGTTCTCTGCGCGGTGTGGGAAAGCTTGACCGGGTTTTACCGGGGCGCGGGCAAGATACGGGCAAACCCTGACCCCACAGAGGCGCGGAGGGCGCGCTGCCCCGGAAGCGGCAAGCCCGTACACTTGTGCCCGCAGACTGAACGACTGGGGTAGGACGCAATGGATTTCGAGCTTTCCGAAGAGAACCGCCTGATCAAGGCAACCGCCCGCCGCATCGCGAAAGAGATCGTTGCGCCACGGGCCAAGGAGCTGGACGAAACCGGCGAATACCCGCACGACTACTTTGACGCGTTTAAGAACGCCGGCCTGCTGGGCATGGCGATCCCAGAATCGATGGGCGGCACGGGAAACGGGATTCTGCCGCTCTGCCTGGCGATCGAAGAGGTGGCGAAGTACGAATGCGGCGCGGGCC
>JBDSJC010000140.1:0-14032 GCA_039917655.1 Tepidiformaceae bacterium | reverse complement strand
GCGGCTACAAAGTGGAGATTATCAACGCCAAGGGCGGCGGCACCAGCGGCGCTGTCCATATCTACGACAAAGACGGCAAAGTCCGCATTCAGCGCGACGAAGGCACGGGCAACCGCACGTTCACGGTCGATGTGGGATGACGCCTCGATCTGCCGAGGAACAATGGTGCCGCTGAGACTGCTCGTCCTCGGGCACAGCGACAGCGACGGACCGAAGCTCAGTGACCCGGGCGATTCTTGGCCCCGAGTCGTCGAGCGCGAACTTTTGAACAGTGACGGCCTTGCGATCACCCTCACTCACAAGGTCCTCTTCGCGGGAGGCAACGCCATTGACTTCCTGGAGCGGCAGCTGGATGGCCTGAAGCCCGATATCGTCGTCGTCGCCTCGTCGAGCTACGGCGCAACGTTTGCAGCCGTTTCGAATCGCATCGAAGAGCTGCTGGGGAAACGGGCCGCCGCCTTGACCCGGCGGATCGAGGCGAAAGCCGCGTGGTCGCCCCGCAGCTCGGCGCGCGGCTACCGCCTCTCCGAAGGGCCGAAACGGACGCTACGGCGGCTGATCGGCGGGCGCACCGCGATCTCCGCGCCCGCCCTGATCGCGTCATATCGCGAGATCTTCCAGCGCCTGGCGCGCGAAGAGGACGTGCAGCTGATCGGCCTCGGCGGCGCTGGCTACACGGCCTACCACGAACGGAACTACCCGCGGATGCGCGAAATCGTCGATCTGTTCGCCGCCGAGCTCGCCGAGGCCGCTCGAGAGCACCACATCGATTGGCTCGTGCACGAGGATCTGATGGGCGGACCCGGCGCCAAGGAACCTTTCTACATGCCGGACGGCGTGCATACGAACGAGGCTGCGCAACGCCTGGTGGCGGAGGCGATGCTTCCCATCATCGCGGGACGCTGGAGTGGCCGCTAGGGAATGTTGCAACCACTGCTGAACTCGGCGCTGGCGGAAAGTGACTGAGCCACGATCGGGCGAGAGTGGGGCCACCGCTCACCCGCGCCCGCCCCTCCGCGCTGCGCCCAAGGGGTTCATCGGCTACTCTCGAAAGCACACCACCAACTGGAGCACCCACCCCATGGCTGTTATCTCCTACTTCCCCATATCCCTCCCCGAACCCGCCCGCGCCGGCTTCGAACAGAGTTGGATGACCCGCGTCGGCGCTGTCGATACCTTCCCCGGCTTCATCAGCACCGAACTCCTCGCCCTCCCGGACCGCGGCGAATACGTTGTGCTCACCCGCTTCACCGATGAGAAGTCGTTCGAAGCGTGGATTACCTCCGACAACTTCACCAAGGGCCACCGCGGCGAAAGCTACGAAAGCTACAAAGACAACCCGGCGATGCAGTCCCATAAGCTGTACGAAATCCTGAGCTGAACTCCTCCCAAATGGACAGAAGGAGGCCACTGCCCGCAGGGGTCAGGTGGCCTCCTTCGTGTCCACCCGCAGGTCACTTTGGCGTACGATTCGCGCCATGCCCGCCAACCCGCCGACCGAAAAGCGCGCAGTCTGCTGGGGCGAAGTTTCGCTGCTCGGCGCCGAGTACCACGACAACGAGTGGGGCGTCCCCTGCCACGATGACCAGCAACTGTTCGAGCGGCTGATGCTCGAAGGCTTTCAGGCGGGCCTCTCCTGGTCCACGATCCTCGTCAAACGCAAGAATTTTCACGATGCATTCGACGGCTGGGACGCGGCCCGTGTCGCGAACTATGGTCCCCAGGACACTGCGCGGCTGCTGGCCGACGCTGGCATCGTGCGCAATCGCCTGAAAGTGCACAGCGCGGTGAAAAACGCCCAGGCGTTCCTTCGTTTGCAGGCGGGGCATGGCACCTTCGACCAGTTCATCTGGTCGTTCGCCGCTGCGCTCGCGCGTGACCGCCCTGTCCCCCGCGAACGCGGAGATGTCCCGGCCTCCACCCCCGAATCTGACGCGATGTCGAAGGCGCTGAAGGCGGCGGGCATGACCTTCGTGGGGTCCACGATTTGCTACGCGTTCATGCAAAGCACGGGGATGGTGAACGACCACCTCGAACGCTGCCCCGCGCGCTAAACTCGCCGTCGAAGCGGCAGCGCGGAGCGCGAGCGCACGGCGGGAGGCCGGTTGGCTCTTTGGGAGCGTTGCAAAGATCGGGGTTTCCCCGGCCCGCGGGGCGACACATTCGCTTGATGCTCCCGCCCGGCGCGGTGGTATGATGCTTTTTTCGCCTTAGTGGACAGGCAATTTCCGCGCACAGGGTCCCAGGGCGCCTATCTTTCGAAGCGAAGGACGGTCTGATTTGACCGAACCACTTCAGGTTGGTCAGTTCGCGATCGTTGACCGCGAACCCGTTGACCGGGGGCCGAACGCCGGCGTTTTTCACGGCAAGGGCCCAGCCGATGACCGCGCAGAACTCTACGTCCTCGCCGAAGGCACGTCCCCCGCGGGCGAGGCGTTCGCCGGACACGTGGTCTCAGCGGTCGGCCACGCCTTCGCCAGCATCGACATGAGTCTCACCGGCTCGCTCATGCGCCTCTTCGAAGAGGCGGAGCGCAACCTTCGCGATTGGAACCAGAAGAGCATCGCCCAGCACCGGGTCAGCCTTGGCGTCACCGCCCTTGGTCGGCGCGGCAGCCAGGCGGTCATCGCCCAGGCTGGCCCATCAGCTGCTTTCCATCTGCACGAAGGTAAGGTCGCTTGCTACTTCACGCAGGGCCCACACGCCGTCCCGATCGGCGCCGGCCCAATCGATGCTCAGCTCACGAAGATCGACCTCGACGAAGGCGACCGCGTCCTCCTCGTCTCCTCCGAAGCCGTGCACGAACTGGACGAAGAGCTGATCGAGGGCATCCTCAGTCTCCCCACGGACAAGGTGCTCGGGAACCTCTACCAACTGCTCAAACATGTCCGGAACATGACTGCCGTGCTGGTCACCGGGCCGGTCGCCGCACCGGCGGCCCATCCAATCGCCGCCGTCGAGGACGACGAATTCGTGATCGACGCCACCGCCGGCCAGCCATCCGTCCGCTCCGGCCGCGAGCCCAACGACGACGACGACCCGTTCCAGCCGTCCCTCTTCATCGATGACGCGACCGAGAACGTTGTGATGGCGGCCCGCCGCCAGCTGCTGGAAGTGACGCCCCGCCGCCCAATGGCCCCTGTCAGAGCGATGGTCGCCGCCGCCGTCCCTGCGCCGCTCCTCCGTGTCTCCGGTGATAACTCCGCGAACCACCGAGAGCCCGGTGGCCGGGCGGCGGCCCCGAGCGCTGCGTTGGCTACCACCTGGGCGGCGGTTGGCTCCCGGCCAGCCTGGCGCGGCGCCGCTGCCAGCGCAGACCTCGCCAACGGAGACCAGCGCCGCCGCCAGCGCCGCGATTCGTTCACCCGCGGTCTCGTGCCGAATGAGACGCCAGCGCGACCCGACCACGAGACCGAAGCGATGCCCCGCGTCGAAGACATGGCCGCTGAGCACCGCGCCCGCGCTTCGAGCGTCAGCCATCCGGTGAGCGAGACGATCGCCGGCGAAAACGCCGCCTCAATCAGCACCGGCGGTTCACTCGTCCGCGTGCGCGGCAACATGGGAGGGCGCTGGAAGGGCGGCGATTCGTTCAATCGCCGCTCGCGCACAGCAAGCTCCACTCCGCCGCCATGGCTCGTGATGCTCATCGGCATGGGCATCCTGCTGGTGCTCGTCGGCATCGTCACGGTGCCCGGCATGCTGCGCGAAAACACCGGCGAAAAGTATGCCGCCCTGGTAGGGGATGCCCAGACCCAGTTCAGCATTGCAGGCGCCCAGCAAGACCCAACCGAACGCCGCAAAGCGTTGGCCGCTGCCCAGGCGAAACTTCTCCAGGCCAAGGAGATTCAAGCCGGCGGCCCCGAGGCTACAACGCTCGCCGAGCAGGTTAACGCCGCCCTGGTGATCGCCGACGCCGTCAAGGCTCCCGCCGCCGTCGAAGTCCTCGCTTCGCTAGGCCAGTTCGGAGACAAGCCAGTCGCCGTCTCTCGCATGAGCATAGGCCCGGCAAACGCCTATCTACTGGACGCCGCGTCGGGTCAGGTGATCTCCATCGCCTTCGCCAGCGGCGATCCCAAGGTGGTCTACGCCGAAGACAAAGACACGAAGCGCGGCCGCCCGTTGGCCACCGCCTACCTCGATGTCGTCGATGGCGGCGGCACCCAATTGGTGATCGCCGACTCCAATCGCCAACTCTGGAGCTACAGCCCCGCGAACGGTGTCCGGCAGCTCGCTTTCGCCGCGCCCAATGGCCTCACCGTCAACGACATCACCACTAGCGGCCGGGACTTGTACGTGCTCGATGCCGCGCAGTCCACGGTCTACAAGTTCGCCCAGGCCGATGGTGCGTTTGGTGGGACCCCGGCGAAGGCGCTGCAATCGCCTGACCTCGCCAGCGCCCGTCGGATCACCGTTGATGGTGAAATCCTCACCGCCGACGTGAACGGCACGCTCCACCGCTTCAGTGGCCAACTCGCGATGGCTCTTTCGGAAGCGGGTATCGATCGGAGACTGCTCAAGGACGAATCGGTCCAGTCGCTTGCCAGGAACGGCGACTTGGCGGTGCTCGATGCCGCGAACGATCGCATCGTCGTCTTCCGCCGCGATGGCGTGTTCGATCGCCAGTACAAGCACAAGGACTTCCACGCCGCCAGCGCCTTCACAATCAAGGACGGCACAGCCTACCTCTTCAGCGATGGCAAGCTCCGCCGCGTGACCTGGTAAGCCGCCCTGCGGGTCAGTACCGTCCGACTGTTGGGCCTCCGGCCCTTCCCGTTCGTCCTGAGCCTGTCGAAGGATGGACGGGGCGCTGCCCTACGAAGGCCACTTTCGCACGGCCCTTCGACAAGCTCAGGATGAACGGATGAGCCGCCGCCCTGAGCCGCCTGCTACGTGCGATGCGGAGTGGGCTCGCCCACCGTGTACGGGTCCACGTGGATATCGACCACCGAGCCCGGCGGCAGCACCTCCAGCCAGGCGTCACGCAACTGCTCCGAGACGTTGTGCGAGGCGGAGAGCGTGGTGTTCGCGTCGATGCAGACGCTCGCCACTACGTGCACGGTCCGCCCCGCCTGGCGAATCCGCACATCGTTGACGTGTTCGAACCCCACAACGTTCTCCGCCGCATGGTCCAACTCGTGACGCAGGTCCGGGTCCGAATGGTCCAGCAGCCGCAGCAGCACCTCCCGCCCGGCTTGCACCGCCGTCCAAGCGATCAACAGGCCAATGCCGAGTCCGACGACCGCGTCCACCCAATCAGCTCCAACCAACAGGCCGATTGCCGCGGCCACCACTCCCAGCGACGAAAGGCCGTCGGCGCGCGAATGCTGGCCATCAGCCGCCAGCGCCACGCTGCCAATCCGCTTACCGGTGCGAATCTTGAACTGCGCCACCCCCTCGTTGCCCACGAACCCAACCAGCCCGGCGACGAACACCAGCCACGGCCGCCGGATGACCGAATCGGCGCCGAACGCCGTCGCCGATTCGTAGAGCACCAGCACGGCGCTCGCGGCGATCAGCAGGACAACGATGAGCCCGGCGACATCTTCGAAGCGGTGGTAGCCAAAGCTGTAGCGGTCGGTCCGTTCGCGGCTGGCGAGGCGGAACGCTCCCCAGACCACCGCCGTGCCCACCACATCGACGCCGTTGTGCAGTGTGTCGCCGAGCAGTGCAACCGAGCCGCTGAGCAACAACAACACCACCTGGAACAGCGTCGTCGCGGCCAACCCCACGACGCCGATCGCCAGGGCACGCACACCGTCCCGCGTTGAGCCCGCGAAGTCCGTCAGCACTGTGTGGCTGTGGCCGTGCGCCGGCGTGGCTCCCTGGAGCTGGTGCATGTTGCTTTCAACGGTAGCCGCGCGCGGCTACCGCAACAACCAAAGAGGGCGAATGAAGAGTGGTGTGCAGCCTGAGGCCCAAGTCTCATCCCGACTCCACCGACCGCCGTCCCGGGGGCGGACAGCTTCGCCAAACTGTGGCATACTAAACCTCCCACGCTGGGAGAAGGGACGCTGAAATGACAGCTATGGAAGCTTCTCTCACGCGTCTGGTGGTGTCCCGCCGCCGCCTGATTCGCTGGACACTCACCTCCGCTGGATTCGCTTGCGTAGCCGTCGCAATTGTCGGCTTGTTCGTGCCCCTGCTTCCCACTACCGACTTCCTCCTCCTTTCCGCCCTCTGCTTCGGCAAGAGTTCGCCCGCCGCCTACCGCTGGCTGACCACTAACCGCCTGTTCGGGCGCTACCTCCGCAACTACCGGGAGCTTCGCGGCGCAACGCCTGGCACCAAAGTCTGGTCGCTGCTCACGCTCTGGGCCGGCCTGGCGATTACCTATTACCTCGTCGGCTACTTGCTGGTCGGAATGTTGCTGCTCGCCGTGGGCATCGGTGTCTCTGTCCACCTGCTCAAGCTGCGCACGCTGCGTTCAGATGACCTTCAGCGCGCCGAATCGGACAGCGGCAGCTGACGCCACCTCGATCGAGCAGCCTCAGCGCGCCTTGAAGGCTGCCGCTTGCTTCCCCACTAGCGACACGATGTCACCCAGGGCGATTCTCACATCCAGCACGGGTGGCCCCACTACGGCGATGCCTCAGCCCCGTTGAGCGTCCCGCGCGCCGCCCGTGGCGGAAGGGCGGCTTTCCGCGCTTTACGCCACGTTGTACCGCCACCCGTCACCGTGTACTCGACACCCAGACGGCTGGCCGCGATTCACGCACCGCCGATTCCTCGCTCACACCGCCGGAGGCTCCCCATGGACGACCGCTACAACGAAGCCCGCGCCACCTTCGAAACCACGATGTTCGAAATCAAACGCGTCATTGTCGGCCAGGATGCGATGCTCGAACGTGTGCTCGTCGCCCTCCTCGCTGGCGGCCACCTGCTGATCGAAGGCGTCCCCGGCCTCGCCAAGACGCTCACCGTGAAGACCGTCGCCGACGCTATGGGCGGCACCTTCCAGCGCATCCAGTTCACCCCCGACCTGGTCCCCAGCGACCTCATCGGGACGCGCATCTACAAGCCCGACACCGCTACCTTCGAAACCGAACCAGGCCCCGTCTTCTGCAACATCCTCCTCGCCGACGAGATAAACCGCGCGCCGGCAAAGGTGCAGTCGGCGCTGCTCGAAGTGATGCAGGAGCGTCAGGTGACCATCGGCCGCCAAACCTTCCCCGTACCGGACCCGTTCCTGGTGATGGCCACCCAGAACCCCATCGAGTCCGAAGGCACGTACCCCCTTCCCGAGGCCCAAGTCGACCGCTTTATGATGAAGGTGCTGGTCGATTACCCGGACCACCTTGAGGAGCTGACGGTGGTCCAGCGTTCGCTCGGCGCGGCGGCGGAGGTCGAAAAAGTGCTGCCGATCGAAACCCTTCACGCCTACCAGGCGCTCACCCGGGAGGTGTACGTGGACAGCGCGGTCGCCGATTACGCGGTGCGCCTGGTGGCCGCTACACGCCACCCCGAGACCGTGGGACTGCGCCGCCACCAGCCGCACATCGCCTACGGCGCCAGTCCCCGCGGCTCGATCAACCTGATCCACGGAGCTCGCGCAATCGCCCTCCTTCGCGGCCGCAAGTACGCCCTCCCGCACGATGTCTTTGACATCGCGAAGGACGTGCTGCGCCACCGCATGGTGCTCAGCTACCAGGCACTCGCCGAATCCGTCACTTCGGACAAGATCCTGGACGCGCTGCTCATAGCTGTCCCCCAGCCACAGATTGACCTTACCAGAGAGGCCGCCCGGCCCACCGCCCCAGCTACCCTCGCCGCCCCAACCGACCTTCGCGGGGCGACGGCGTGAGCAGGCCCCTGCTCTCCATCGTCCGCACGCCGGATAGGCCCGGCCCTGGGCCGATGCCCGATGCCCTCTTGCGCGCGCTGGACCTCTCGATAGGGCGGCGTATCCAGGGACTGCTCGCCGGCGACTTTCGTTCCGCCACGCTCGGACAGGGCACCGAACTCGCCCAGATGCGCCTCTACGAGCCCGGTGATGATGTCCGCCAGATCGACTGGAACCTGACCGCTCGCACAGGCCAGCCGCACGTCCGCATGCAGGTCGCGGAGCGAATGCTCACCAGTTGGGTGGTGCTCGATACCTCGCCTTCCATGCGCTTCGGTACCGCCGACCGCCGCAAAGCGGACGTTGCCGAGGGCGTCGCCATCGCCATGGGCCACGTCGCCACGCGCCGCGGCAACGCCCTCGGCGTGCTCACTTTTGGGGACGCCTCACCGCGCACCGTCATGCCGTCTCAGGGCCGTCGCGGCATGCTCGGCCTCCTCACGGCCCTGCACGAAGACGACCATGCCGGCAACGGCGCCACTTCTTTCAGCGAAGTTCTCGGCCGCATCAACCGCATGGGCCGCCACGGCAACCTCGTGGTCGTCGTCTCGGACTTCCGTGGCGATTCTGGCTGGCGGCTGCCGCTGCTCGAACTCACCGCTCGCCACACCCTCATCGCCGTGGAGGTCCGGGACCCCCGCGAGCAGGAGTTGCCGGATGTCGGCGATGTCTGGATGACCGACCCCGAAACTGGCCGAGCCCTGCGGGTCGATACCGGCCGCCGCGAGATCCGCGAGCGCTTCGCCCAGGCAGCGGCCACTGAACGCGCGGACGTCGCCCGCCTCCTTACAGAATCCGGCGCCCGCCACGTTATTCTTTCCACCTCTGGTGACTGGCTGCGGCCATTCGCCGCCTTCCTCCTCCGCAAGGACGGCTTTCGATGACTTTCTCCAATCCGCTCGCCCTGCTGCTCTTGCTGCTCATCCCGTTGGCCCTTGGTGGGTACCTGCTGATGCAGAAGCGCCGCTCCCGCTACGCCGTGCGCTTCACCAACCTTGACCTGCTTGCGAACGTCGTCGATCAGAGCCCGAACTGGCGGCGCCACGTGCCTCCCGTGTTATCGCTGGCTGCTCTCGCGCTCCTGCTGCTGGGCCTGGCCCGCCCTGAAATCACCACACAGACCCCCAAGGAAGAGGCGACCGTCGTCCTCGTGACCGATGTTTCCGGCTCGATGAATGCCACCGACGTTGAGCCTACGCGCCTCGCGGCTGCCCAGAAGTCCGCTGAATCGCTGCTCGCCAGGCTGCCCGCCCAGGTCCAGGTCTCGCTCATCAGCTTTTCCAGTGCCGTCCAGGTGCTGGTCGCGCCTACCACCGACCGACAGGCGGTCGTCGCTGCCCTCGCCCGCCTCCGCCCGCGCGGCGGCACCGCGATGGGTGATGCGATCACCACCGCCCTCGACGTCGCCCGCCCGCCCGCGGCGAACCCGCCGGTGGTTAGCGGCGGCGGCACCGCGCCGAGGGCCACACCAACCCCCACGCCAAAGAGCCCTGGCACGACGGGCGCCGCCTCCGCTGTCCCCCCGGCCTTCATCATTCTCCTCTCCGATGGCGCGCAAACCCTCGGCACAGTCCAGCCCCTGGACGCCGCCGATGACGCGAAGTCGCGCGGGGTACCCGTCTTCACTATCGCCCTCGGTACCCAGGCAGGCGTAGCACTGGTCGAAGACAATCAGGGCCGCCAGCGCACCGTCCGTGTTCCGCCGGACATCGAAACCCTCCAGGAGATCGCCGATATCACCGGAGGAAAGTTCTACAGCGCCCCGACTGCGACGGAGCTGGACACCATCTTCGGCGACCTCAGCTCCAAAATCGGCTATACCGACGAGCAGACCGAAATCACCTGGCTGTTCGCCGGGCTGGGGGCGCTCTTCGTCGCCGTGTCAGGTGGCCTCTCGTTGCTCTGGTTCAACCGCTTCCCATAGAAATCGGCCTTCGTTGCGGTCAAGCGCCCGTACGGCTACCAGTAATCGCGATTCGCTAGGCTGCGAAGCTCCGCACGGTTGCTTCGAGCTCTTCCAGGTCGAACGGTTTGGCAAGCACGCCAGCCACACGAGCGGCCCGCGGGTCATCCATGGCGAACGAACGCTCGCCGGTCATTACGACCACGGGAGGCCGGGCGCCCGCGCAGCGCTCAAGCGAATCCACCACCTGGAATCCATCGCCGTCGGCCAGGTGCAGGTCCAGCAGGACGAGGTCGTATTTGCCGCTTCCAAGCCGCTCGATCGCTTCCGCCGCGGACTGCACACCGTTCACTTCGTGGCCTGCCGTGGTCAGCACCTGGCTGATCAACCGCGAGATCGTGCGCTCGTCTTCGGCCAACAGAATCTTCATGCGGTGCGCATACCCTCGGCTACCATACTACCCCGCCTGGTTGGCAGATCCGCAACGATCTTAACGTATCGCTCGCCGCGAATACAGGTGACCTCGCCGCCCATCGCCACGATCAGCTGCCGCGACCGGAAGAATGCGAACCCGGCATCGGCCGAAACCAGCCTGGTCCGGGGCCCGGGTGTCCCGCTTTCGAAGCAAAGGCGCGTTGCCAGCGGCATCGTTTCGAGGCCGAATCTGACCTGGCCGTTCCCGTTGCCGATGCGGTTGGCGGCGGTCGCGAAGCCTGCAATCGCGCGGACCATGCGGGGCACGTCCCATGGGCCCTGAACGCCGTCCGGCGCGGGACCGGCAATCGTGATCTCGCGCCCGATCAGCTCGCGAGCCGCTTCCACCGCCGCCCCAAGGTCGCATGGCCCATGCGAGATTGCGACCTTCCCGCGCTCCATTCGCGAGGCCTCTTGCAGGTCATCGGCGAGGTGCTGCAGGTCGTCAACCGAGGAGGTCAGCATTTCGGCCAGTTCGGCATCGAGGAGGAGTTGGCCTTTCTCCGATTGGCGCCGGGCCAACTCCATCACCATGCGGATGGAGGTCAGTGGCGTGCGCACCTCGTGCGCAAAGGCGCCCATCGCCTCACGGCGATAGTCCTCGTCGGTGAGCACCTCTTGAGCTTCCAATTCGTCATAACCCTCCGTGGAGAGAGTAAGCAGGTTAACGTAAGGGGACAATCAGGGGTTTTACCTAACGTACGTCAGCGTTTGGCCCCATGGGTCCGTGCTCGGGCCTCCACCACCGGTAGGGCCTCGCCTTCATGCTCACGGGCCCGAAGCGCGCCGCCGGCGCCCATGGTCGCCTGCTCCTCCGCGTGGTACGAACTGCGCACCAGCGGCCCGGATTCCACATGACGAAACCCAAACTCCAGGGCCCGCGCTTTCAGCTCCGCGAATTCATCCGGGTGCCAGTAGCGCACGATCTCCAGGTGGTTGGGTGAGGGCCTGAGGTATTGCCCGACCGTGAGGATCTCCACCCCGGCCGCGGCCAGGTCCCGGAAGACGTCCAATAGCTCTTCGCGCGTCTCCCCGAGGCCAACCATCACGCCACTCTTGGTCAGCGCACCGGGGTCCAACTCCTTGCCCAAGCGCAGCACCTCGAGCGACCGTTCGTAGACCGCCTGGGGACTCACCACGGAGTAGAGCCGGGGCACGGTCTCGGTGTTGTGGTTGAGGATCTCGGGATGTGCGCCGGTCACCGTGCGAACCGCAGCAGGGTCGCCCTTGAAGTCCGGGATAAGCACTTCGATCGTCGTCTCCGGAGAGAGCCGGCGCGTCCAGCGAATCGTTTCCGCGAAGATGCTCGCCCCGCCGTCCGGCAGCTCGTCGCGGTTCACGCTCGTAATCACGGCGTGCTTCAGTCCCATCTGTTGAATGGCCAGCGCCACTCGCGCCGGCTCGCCAGTGTCCACCGCACCTGGGCGTCCCGTGGCCACGGCACAGAACCCGCACGAACGGGTGCAGGTGTCGCCGAGAATCATGAAGGTGGCCGTGCCGCGATTCCAGCAATCGCCGATGTTCGGGCAGCGCGCCTCTTCACAGACCGTGTGCAAGCCCTGTTCGCGCATCAGATTCTGAAGCCGCTGATAGTTTCCGCCTGCTGGGAAGCGGACTTTCAGCCACGGTGGCCGGGGAGGATTGGTGACCGTCACCAACTCAGCGTAGCGCATCCAGTACGCCACACCCATCGCACCCGAAATCGTTGACGCCCGAAGCGTGCGACTGCTACGTTCCGCCACGCTCAATCCATCCCGGCATGGATTGCCACACCCGGGAGAGTTCACGATGGCCTACCTTCGCCCACCAGCGTTTCAGCGACGCATCTTCAACAACCTCGCAATGAAGTTCGGCTTCGGCGGAGCCCAAACCCTCGTGGTGACGGGTCGAAAAAGCGGAGACCCCAAACCCATCCCGGTGATCCCGGTCGAACACGGTGGCCAACGCTACGTCATTTCGACGCGTGGCGAGGCCGAGTGGGTGCGCAATCTGCGTGCTGCCGGCGGCGCCTGCGAACTGCGAAAGGGCGGCGCCATTCAGAAGCTCCGCGCTGTGGAACTCCCCGTCGAAGCGCGAGCCGCGATCCTCGATGTCTACCGGGTTAAGGCTGGCCGCACGGTGAAGGGCTACTTCGAGAAGTTGCCCGACGCAGCGGATCACCCGGTCTTCCGCCTCGAACCTGCGTAGGCAAGCTGTAAACCCGCCCGCGCAAACCGATCCCCAACCTTGCCTGATACGGTGACTCTTACGTTCACGTGAGGGATACTGGAGAGCGTGGCAAGTCTTCGCCCGCTCATGGCCCGACAGTTCAGTTCGCTCTCTATCTACAACTACCGCGTGTACTTTTTCGGCCAAATGATCTCCCTCGTTGGGACCTGGATGCAGACCACCGCCCAGGCCTGGTTGGTGCTGAGGATCACCGGCTCGCCGTTCGCCCTGGGCGCCGTGACCACCCTGCAGTTCCTCCCGATCACGCTCTTTACCCTCTTCGGCGGGGTCTTCGCCGACCGTCTGCCCAAGCGCCGCATGCTGATGATCACGCAATCGATCGCGATGATTCAGGCGTTCGTGCTTGGTGCCCTGGTGGTCACCGGCAGGGTCGAACTCTGGCACATTTACGTGCTCGCGCTCACCCTCGGGACCGTCAACGCCTTCGATGGGCCAGTGCGCCAATCGTTCGTCGTTGAACTCGTGGGCCGAGACCAGTTGGTCAACGCCGTCGCCCTCAACTCCAGCATCTTCAACGTGGCGCGGATCATCGGGCCGGCCGTGGCGGGCATCGCCATCGCCCTGTTCGGGCTCTCGTTGGCCTTCTTCGTGAACGGCGCGAGCTTCGTGGCGGTGATCATCGCCTACTTTATGATGCGCCCCGGTGAATTCGCCGCGGTACCGAAGCGCTTCGCCACCGGCGGCATCTTCACACAGATAGCCGAAGGCCTTCGGTACTCATGGCGCACCCCAACAGTGTTGTTCGTCTTCATTCTGCTCGCCTTCATGGGCACGTTCGGTTTCAACTTCACGGTCGTCATCCCGCTCGTCGCCGAATTCGTTCTGAAAGTCGGGCCCGGCAAGTTTGGGCTGCTCACGGCGGCCATGGGCGTCGGGTCGTTGATCTCCGCGCTTATCCTCGCGGCCGTCGGGCAAGCCTCATCGCGGGTGCTGCTCGTTGCTGCCTCGGCGTTCGTCCTGATCTTTGGGCTGGTGGCTGTTTCCGAATGGTTTTGGCTGACCGTGGCGCTCCTCGTTGTACTCGGCATCGCCGCCGTCGCCTTTTCGACAACGATCAACACCACTCTTCAGTTGACCGTCCCGGACGAACTGCGGGGGCGCGTGATGAGCATCTTCTTTCTGCTCTTCGCCGGGTCCACACCGATCGGCGGCTGGCTCACGGGCACGTTCGCCGAGATCATCGGCGTGCGCGCCACGCTCGGCATCGAAGCCTGCATTTGCGCAGTCGGCGTGGGCACGGCGTACACCTACCGCCTGATGCACAGCGAAGCGTTCGCCGAAGCCGCGCGGATGAAGGCGGCAGAGCGTTTGGCGCTGGGGGCGCGAGCGGGGTGAGGGTTGCTGGTGTTCATACCTCGTTAACCTAACTCCCGCTATCGTCTTTTACCGATGATGCTTCGCCCGCGGCCCGCTTTTGCGCCCTATCTGGCTGAGGCCTTGGGTACATTTGCGCTGGTTTTCGCGGGGCCCGGGGCGGCGGCCGTCGATGCGGCGAGCGGCGGGAGCGTCTCGGGAGTCGGGGTTGGCATGTCCTTCGGGCTGATCGTGATGGTGATGATCTTCTCGATTGGCCACATCTCCGGCTG
>JBDSJC010000139.1:0-5168 GCA_039917655.1 Tepidiformaceae bacterium | reverse complement strand
TTTTCGAACACCTTGTCGTGCTTGTTGCCGCGTTCGCCGTCGTGCGAATCGACGACCACCGTGCCGTTCTGGACTGGCGTAATACGGTCGTAGCCAGCGTTCTTCAGCGTCTGGGTGACGCCGTCGAGTTGCCACGGGCTGGTGCTGCAACCGGGGTAGTAGTGCTGCCAACTGATGTTTACCTTGAGCAGCGTTTCGCTCGTCTGCGGCAGATGTTGCCGGAAATTCGCGAGTTCCATCACGCGGCGGAAGTCATCAAGGACGGTTGGGGCGCTCGTGTAGAGCACCGAGACCAGCGGTTCGTGAGTCGGCGCGCGTTGGGTGCCCGGGCCGGAGGATGCTTCAAGCGTCATAGCTTCAGTCTATCGCAGCCTCGCCAAAGATGGTGCCATGAGAGGTTGCGACGCGGTCCGTCTGCTAGACTCCGGCCGATTTCGCAGCGCGGTGTGGGTTGATGACAGACGGTTTGGACGCAGGGCTTTCGCTGGAACAATTCCCCTACCCCTCGCAGCGCATGCCGGTTGTAGCGGCGAACGGCGTTGTCGCCACCAGCGAGCCGCTCGCCGCTCAGGCCGGGCTTTGGATGCTGCGCCAGGGCGGCAACGCGATCGACGCCGCGATCGCGACAGCCGCCGCGCTTACCGTAGTCGAGCCGGTGGCGAACGGCATCGGTTCCGATGCCTTCGCGCTTATCTGGGACGGGACGAAGCTGCACGGGCTGAACGCCTCTGGGCGCGCCTCAGCAACGCACACGCCCAGCCTCTTCGCCGATAAGGGACTGACCGAGGTGCCACAGTTCGGGTGGCTGCCGGTTACGGTCCCCGGAGCGCCAGCGGCCTGGCGCGACCTGCACGAGAAGTTCGGGCGGCTGCCGTTCGCCAGCCTCTTCGAACCAGCCATCTCGTACGCGCGCGATGGGTTCCCGATAGGCCCTGTCACCGCCCACGGCTGGCAGCTCACCGAGCGCGCCTACCGCCGTCTGAACGTGGGCGCCGAGTTCGCTGGCTGGTTCGAAACGTTCGCGCCGGAGGGGCGCGCGCCGCAGGCCGCCGAACTGTTCCGTTCGCCTGGCCACGCCTGGACTCTCGAGCGCCTGGCCGCCTCGGGCTGCGCCGACTTCTATTCGGGTGAAGTGGCCGAACGCATCGTCCGTTTCGCAGAGCAGACCGGTGGCTACATCACGAAAGCTGACCTGGCCGCCCACACGAACACCTGGGTTGATCCGATCAGCGTCAGCTACCGCGGCCACGAGGTCTGGGAGATGCCCCCGAACGGCCAGGGAATTGCGGCCCTGATGGCGCTCAACATCCTCGAAGGTTTCGACCTCGCGCGCTGGCCGCGTGAATCGCCGGAAAGCTACCACCACCAGGTCGAGGCGATGAAGCTCGCTTTTGCCGACGCCCACCGCTACGTTGCCGACCCAGAATACGCTGGCATCCCCGTCGCCGGAATGCTGGACAAGGCGTACGCAGCGGAACGGCGAGCGCGCATCGGCCCGCGCGCCGCCACTCCCGGTCCCGGCGCACCTCCAAAAGGGGGCACTGTCTACCTCTGCACGGCCGACAGCGACGGGATGATGGTCTCGATGATCCAATCGAACTACCTGGCGTTTGGCAGCGGGATCTGCGTGCCGGGCACCGGCATCGCGCTCCAGAACCGTGGTCACGGATTTAGCCTAGTTCCGGCCCACCCCAACTGCGTGGCGCCTGGAAAGCGGCCCTACCACACCATCATCCCGGCGTTCCTCACCCGCGGCGGCGTGCCCATCGGGCCATTCGGGGTGATGGGTGGCGATATGCAGCCGCAAGGCCACGTCCAGATGATCGTCAACCAGCTCGACTACGGGATGAACCCGCAGGCGGCGCTCGACGCTCCGCGCTGGCGTTGGCTGGCCGGCCGGGAGCTGTCGCTGGAGCAGTCGGTGCCGCCCCACGTCGTCAACGGCCTCTCCGCGAGAGGCCACCTCGCCGGCTTGACCGAACGTGGGGTGACATTCGGCAAGGGCCAGATCATTCGGCGATTGGCCAGTGGCGTCTACATCGCCGGCAGCGAACCACGCTGCGACGGCTGCGCAGTGGGTTTCTGATTGCGACGGCTGGATAGCCGGCCACCGCGCTGGCCGCCGGGCATGCAAAATGCCCCGGCTGCGGTGGTTCTTCACCGCAGCCGGGGCCGACAAAGGGCAGGGAACGCGCGGCTGGACGCGCAGCTTCCTTAGTGGACGTCGATGTGGCTGGTGCCGCCGCCGGAGCTATCGCCGCGGCTGAACGGGGAGAAGCTCATAAGGAAGAGCAGCGACATCAGGATCCCGAGGAATCCGACGCCAAGCAGGATGAGGCCGATCGTTTGCACTTCGATACCCGAAACGGTGGTCGAAACTGCGAACGCGAGGATCGCCCCGACGGCGATTAAGAACAGACTAATTCCCATTGCTGGCATGAAAGATTACCTCCTTTGTGTTGGACTTCACGATATGCAGTGCCAGAGACAAATTGTGTCACAGGAGACACGATTGCACTTGCAAAGACATTGCAGTGGCTGGTGCTTTCCCGTGATCTTCCCCGCCGCGCGGTCCTGACCCTTGAACGTGCATCCAGATAGACTGCGATCACGTCGCGCTCGGGACATTCAGTGGATGCGGGCGCTCCCGGCTGAGGCGTTGGCCTTGCGCAGCACCCACTCGGGGGCCGGCTCGGGGACCGTCGCGAACTTCGTGCACTATTTGGGCGGTGCACGACCAGAACCACACTCGCAAGCTCGCGAAGATGCTCAAAGAGGGGGTCTGAACGATTTGAGGCTCTGGTGTGCGCACTTCGGATGGAGGCTGGCTCGCCCGCGCCTTTACGCCGCCTGCGTCCACGCGGCGCTACGCTGAAGCACAACCTCCGAGTATTTCGGCTGGAGTGATGGAAGGCGGAGTGAGGCAAGTGCCGACTGCGGTTGTTGCGTTCCTGGTGATGCTCGCCATGGTGGCCTGCGATGGCGGATCAGATTCTCCGGCGACCACACCCACGCCTCCGCTGCCGGCTGGCGGCACGGCCACCTTTCAGGTCACGCTCGAAAAGGTGGCATCCGGGTTTGCGAAGCCACTCTACCTCGTAGAACCACCCGATGGCAGCGGACGTCTGTTCGTGGTGGAGCAGGCCGGCAAGATTCGGATCCTTAAAGACGGGGCAATCGCCTCTCAGCCGTTCCTGGATGCTGGCTCGCTGATCACCACTGGTGGCGCGGAACAGGGATTGCTGGGTCTCGCCTTCCATCCAAAATACAAAGAGAACGGGCGGTTCTTTATCACCTACACGGCCAGGAACGGCGACAACACGCTCGCCGAGTACCGCGTCTCCAGCGACGCTGCAAGGGCCGACCCTGCCTCCGGCAAGGTGCTTATCGCGATCGCCGACTTCGCCGCCAACCACAACGGCGGGATGGTGGCATTCGGTCCCGACGGCTTTCTCTACCTTTCGACGGGTGACGGGGGGCAGGGCGGCGACCCGAAGGCCAACGGCCAGAACAAGAACGCGCTGCTCGCCAAGATCCTGCGCATTGACGTCAACGGCCCCGCGCCCTACGCCATCCCACCGACGAACCCGTTCGCCAGGGGCGGCGGCAAGGCGGAGGTCTGGGACTACGGCTTTCGCAACCCCTGGCGCTTCAGCTTCGACCGCAAGACCGGCGACCTGTGGGTGGCCGACGTAGGCCAGGACAAGTACGAAGAGGTGAATTTCGAACCAGCCGGGGGCAACGGTGGCCTGAACTACGGCTGGAACACGATGGAGGGTACGCACTGTTTCAAGCCATCCGAGGGCTGCAGCCAGGCGGGGCTTGTCCTGCCGGTGAGCGATTACAGCCACGATGATGGCTGCTCAGTGACCGGCGGCTACGTCTACCGCGGGGCGAAAGAACCGAAACTGGAAGGCTCCTACTTTTTCACCGACTACTGCGGCGGCGTCATCTGGGCGCTTACCAGGGATTCCACGGGAAACTGGCAACGGACCGAAGTGCTCAGCTCGAAGCTCAGCATCAGCTCCTTTGGAGAAGACCAGTCTGGCGAGCTATATGTAGTAAGCCAGGCCGATGGCACGATCTACCGGATGCGCGCGAACTAGGCGTTGCCCCCCGGTCGCCACTCTCTGCCGTTCATCCTGAGCGTGTTGGTGCGCGCAAGCGCCCGGAACGCCGCCCAGCCCGAACGCAAGGCGGTCACGGGAAGGCGCCTGGTTCGGGGCGGACTACTCGCCGATAAACGCCGGGTCGCGCTTTTCGACGAAGGCGCTGACCGCTTCGCGGGAATCGGCGCTGAGGCCGCTGAGACGCATATTCAGGGCCTCCTGGTCGAGCAGTTCCGCGAGGGTGCAGGTTTCGGCGAAGGTGAGGTTCGCTTTCATCCGGCCGTAGGTGGCGGTGGGGCCCGAGGCGAGTTTCGCACAGAAGGCGAGGCCCTCTTCAAGCAAGCGGCCGTGTTCGACGACGCGATTCGCGATGCCAAGTTCGAGCGCGCGCTGGGCGTCGATGATCTCGGCGGTGAGGTACATCTCGCGGGCGCGGCCGACGCCGATCAGGCGCTGAAGGAAGTGGGAGCTGCCGAAGTCACCGCTGAGGCCAACGTTTTTGAAAGCGGTGCCAAAGCGAGACTTGTCGGAGACGATGCGGACATCGCAGGAGAGCGCGAGGCCGAGCCCCGCGCCGACAGCCACGCCGTTGACGAGGGCGACGGTGGGCTTCGCCATGTTGTGCATCTTGAGGACGGTGGAATCGTGCGACGCGCGCAGATCGCGGACCGAGGATTCGAGGCCGGGGACGAAGCTCCGCGGCTGGGCGACTGGCGCGGCGCCCGTGGCCGAATCGTTGCGGCTCTGCATGTTCTTGACGTCCCCGCCGGCGCAGAAGCCGCGGCCGTTGCCGGTGAGAGCGACGCAACGCACTTCGCGGTCGCGTTCGCATTCCGCGAGGTAGCGGCCGAGGAGGGGAATAAGGTCGCCGCCCATGGCGTTGAGACTCTCCGGCCGATTCAAAGTGATCACAGCTACGCCATCGGGGCGCTTTTCGAACAGGACATCGGACATGGGTAGACCTCTTTCGCGGGGGAAGGTTGCCCGCGAATAGTGGCGCGTCAACGGGGAGGTGGCAACCGGGACGCAAACAGGCCCCGGAATGACCGGGGCCTGTTG
>JBDSJC010000138.1:0-15067 GCA_039917655.1 Tepidiformaceae bacterium | reverse complement strand
AAAACTGCCGACACAATCGTCCAGGCCGGTTTCGAGGTTGAGAGCATGGATCGTCGGCGAGCGAACGGTCTGCCGATGATCAGCGGGGTCGCCCGCAAGGCTTCGCGCTGAAAACCTCTGGGACGGTTGGTTCGCCTCGGTAGCACGAGGTTCGTTGGCCATGCCTGGTCGTGCAGATCGTTGACATTGGAGCGGCTTCAGGGTCTAGGCTAATTTCATGCGCATCGGGACCCTCGCTCAACGGCTCGGCACGACGGCGGACGCCATCCGCTTTTACGAGCGAGAGGGCCTAATCCCTGTTCCGGCCAGGGGAGAGAACCGATACCGGCAGTATTCCGAGGCTGATGCCGATCGTATTCGGCTCCTGATCGGTTTGAGACAGTTGGATCTGCCCTTAGGGCAAGCCGCCCAGTTGGCTTCGATGTGTGCGGAAGGGCGATGTACTCAGGTCTCGATCGCCCTTCGCGGCGCGGTTGCGTCAAAGCGGAGGGAGCTTGAGAGACGCGTGGAAGAGATGCGTTACATCGGCGTGCGCCTGGCCAAGCTCGAAGAAGATCTCGCGACGGGCGAGTCTCCTCGCGCATTGATCAAGCTTGGACAGGAGGAAGCGCATGGCTAACTGTCCTACCTGCTGTTGCGAGAAGCATTGCTGCGGCAACTGCGGCTAGACCGCAAAGAACAAGAGGGCCAGTCAACCGGCGGCCCTCTTTACGTGTCTGCGCGGAGGCATTTTCAGGATTCGCCCACGAAGGCGCCCCGTGGGCGGAGCATCAATGGGAGGCAGCAGCAAGGGGCACTTGTTCGTTGTCGCGACAGCCACACCATCGGCAGGAACCGTCCATCTCGCGATCACGGTGAATCACGTCGATCGACGTTGCTCCCGCCGGCACCCTTCCAGCGTCGCGCTCGCGCTGCACCCATGCCGGCAAGGCGAAGAGGTCGAACGTGTCCACTGGATTGCAATAAAACGGGATACTGCTCACGTGCTCGCCGTCGCGGCAATGCCCATCTCGGCCAGCATCCCCTCGACCCTTCCGCGAATGTCATCCCGGATACGCCGCACGACATCGAGCGGCTGTCCGGCAGGGTCGTCCACCACCCAATCCATGTAGCGCTTGCCTGGATAGAAGGGACACGCGTCGCCGCAGCCCATCGTAACCACGACATCGGCCGCTTGAACCACGTCATCGGTAAACGGTTTGGGGAACTCCTGCGAGAGGTCCAGCCCTAACTCAGCCATCGCCTCAACAACACGGGGATTGATCTCGCTCCGCGGCGCTGAACCTGCCGAACGGACGTGGACCCGCCCTCCACTGAGGTGCTGAGTCAAGACGGCGGCCATCTGGGAGCGGCCAGCATTGTGAACGCAGACGAAGAGCACTTCCGGGCTTTCCTTGGGCATAGTCCCCTCTAGTTGGGCCTGGGCGCGAAGCCGTTCCCTGGTGAACCGGTGGACGAGCAGCGGAACGTATTCCGGCAGTCGCGCCGTCGATTCCAGGAGTTCGAGCGAGTCGCCAGCCACTCTCTCGATGGTCTCGACGTTGAAGATCCCCGCAAACTCCTGTCCCAGGCGTTCGCATTCCGTTTGGACGCGACGGAGCAGCAGTTCGTGGTCGTTGGCCATTGGGTTACCGTCTTCGAAGCAGATACAGAGCTGAGCCAGTTATCTCTACCCGGGGTTAACGGAGTATGAACAAAGCACCAGCCTGACGGCCGCTCGGAATGGTACGCGGGGCGGGGGGATTCGAGGTTTCATGCGCGAGCGCCGCGCACGCCCTCGCTGCGTCTCCGTTGCAGTCGCCGATCTCAGTGAACCTCAACTGCGTCCTCGTGCGCTGGGGAGCGAAACGGGGAGGGTCGTGGCCGAGTGATCAGCGAGTCGGCCCCCTCCGTATACTAGCTTGAGTAGTAACTGGCCACGTCTGGAGACTGGCCCAGAGGGTACGTGGTGATTGGTGCTCGTCGCGGTCTGATTCTCGTACTTGCCGTCGTGGGCGGCCTCGCGGCCGCTCTGATAGTGGCGGGGCCGGCCTTGGCGCACCCGCTCGGAAACTTCACGATCAACCGCTACGCCCGGATCGAGGTGCATAGCGACCGTTTCGTGATTCAGTACGTGGTCGATACAGCGGAGATTCCGACCTTTCAACTGATCGGCGAGATCGACGCCAACCACGATGGCACGGCTTCCCAGGAGGAACTGAACTCCTACGCCTCCAGGGAGAGGGACCGCCTCGCCGCCAACTTCAAGCTCGTCATTGATGGCAAGACCATGGCCACCACTCCAGGCGAGACCACCATTCAACTGCTTCCGGGGGCAGCGGGATTGCAAATCACGCGACTAGCGGTGGTCTACGACGGCGCGCTCCCGGGCGGGCTTGCCCCGTCTAGCAACGCCCAGATCGTCTTTACCGATAGTAATTTCGCTGACCGGGCGGGCTGGAAAGAGGTGGTCGTCGTTCCGTCGGCCGGAGCGCAGGTGGCGGTGGACCCGAAATTCACGATCGATACGAGCGACGCACTGCGCAGTTACCCCTCGGTCGCACTCACGGCAGCCCCGGACGTCCGCCAGGTCAGCTTTTCGTGGGTAGTCGGTTCCGGCACTCAGGCCCCGCCTCTTAAGGCCGTCGTGGGCTCCACGACTCGGAGCAACAGCGGCTTCTCCTCACTGCTTGAGAGCCACCAGTCCCTGGGCGTCATTCTCCTGAGCCTGTTGGCCGCGTTCGGGTTCGGCATGCTTCATGCCCTCGGTCCCGGTCACGGGAAGACCGTTGTGGCCGCCTATCTCGTCGGTACGAAGGGGACGCCTCGCCACGCTCTGGCCCTCGGGTTCACCGTAACGGCGACGCACACATTTTCGGTCTACCTTCTCGGATTCGTGACGATAACGGCGTCTGCCTTCATTGTCCCCGAACGCCTTTACCTGTACCTCGGGATCGGCTCCGGGCTGATGGTCATGGCCATGGGAGCTGCGCTGTTTCTGGGCAGGCTATGGCAGATCATCCGGCGCACTCCGGACGGAGAACACCGGCATGGACTGGGGAAAGCGCACAGTCACGCGCCGGCAAGGAGCCCGCTGCAGCCAGTTCTAGCGACTGCCTCCGCGCCGCTGCTCGAGTATCAGACAGCCATCGCGGTCGCGGGATCGGTTCATGGACACGGAGGCACACATACGCCACATGTCTCGCACTCCGAAGCTTCGCCTACTCAGCCGCGCGCGAGTGTCACCTGGCGGAGTCTCCTGACACTCGGGATCGCTGGGGGCATCTTGCCCTGCCCCTCGGCGATCGTCGTGATGCTTGCCGCCATCGCCCTCGGTCAGGTGATCTTTGGCATGCTGCTCATTGTGGCCTTCAGTCTCGGTCTAGCGGGGGTCTTGACGGCGATCGGGCTGGTACTGGTCTTCGGCAAGCGCCTCTCAGGACGATCCCGGCTGGTCCGAACGCTGGAGCGGCCCGCGGTCGCCCGGCTGATGACCGCACTGCCGATAGTAAGTGCCTTCGGGCTGACGCTGGCGGGGCTCTACATCACCTATCAGGCGATGTCGCAGCCGGGGCTCTAGAGCCGTTGGGGAAAGCGAGCGGCTCTTCGCTGCGACTGCGCGCAGTTAGTCTGGCCGGGCCCCAGTCATTTGACCGTGACGGTCGTATGCATGCCCTTCGCGTAGTGAGAGACCGCTTTCCCCTGGACAACCTCTCCAACCTGGCAGGACAGTTCGTAGGTTCCGGGCTTCAGTTCCAGTGAACCAGTCTTGGACTCGCCTGGTTTGATGTCCGTGAGCTTGAGAAGAATCTTGCTGAACGCACCTGACCCCGGCGTCTCTTCGGCGGCGACAATCAGTTCGTGGGTTGCGCCGCCTTCAGCGCTTGCGTTCATCCCATGGTCCATCTGATGCATGGCCTGAAATGTGACTTTGCCAGCGGTCAGCGCCGATTGGGCCGGTGTGACCGCCCAGTTCGAGAGCATAACTTGAACCGCGGCCGAATCCACCGTCATGTTCTTACCGGACCCGCCGTCCATGGGCATGGAACTTGAGTCGTCGCCGCCGCACGCTAGCGCCCCGAAGGCCCCGACGATGGCTATCGCAGTCAAGAAAAACAGTTTCAACTCACACCTCTACTATCAACCGTAGTAGTGTTACTGTATGAGCGATGGCTTCCAGGGACAACCGCGGACTGGGTGAACTTGAGGCGGCAGTGATGGGCGCGCTCTGGGAAGCCGGGCCGCTTTCGACGCCAGCGGTCTACGCCCGCGTCGGCCGGCCACGGCAATTGGCCTACACCACCATCCTCACCGTTCTACAGCGGCTCCACCGCAAAGGCCTGGCCTCCCGGCAGAGTGCCGGCAAGGTCCACATTTACGAGGCCACGCTGACCCGCGAGCAGTTTTCTGGGCAACGCGGTCACGACCTTGCCTCCGTCCTCGTCGGTCTCGGAGCGAGTGGGATGGCAGCCTTCCTGGTGGAAGCAGAACGCCTCGACCCAGACTTCGTCGCCCGCCTGCGGGAACACCTGGGGAAGAAATCTTGACCCTCCAGCAACGCGCATTTGTGGTCGTTGGCCTCGGCCTCGTCTTTGTTGTCCCCGTCGTGACACTCCACGCCGCCCTGCGCCTGGCGACCGCTGGCGATCTCCCGACCTCTTCACTGGATCCTGGATTCCTCGCTCTCGTTGCACTGTCCGTTCTGGCCGTTTGGCCTTGCCTGGGGGCACTGGCCGCGTTGAGCCATTGGCGGAAGACCGCCCAACTGTTCGCCCCCGTGGCGCGACAAGCGTCGCCCGCCACGCACTTTGGTGTGAGCTACCGGCGGATCAACAGCCCCGGCATCGTGCTCTTCACGGCCGGCTGGAGACGACCGGCAATTTACGCAACCAGCGGAGCGGAATCGGCTATGTCGTCCGAGATGTTTCGTGCAGCCCTGCTCCACGAAGAGGCTCATTTGCGTGCTCACGACAGCCGCTGGAGGCCGCTACTGTCCGCCCTGGGACAGTCGTTTCGGCCAATCCGGGCATTGCGTGCGTATACCGCCGGGCTAGTCGCCGCCAGCGAGTTCGCTGCCGATGATGAAGCAATTCGCCTCGGCGCCGAGCGGTCCGCCCTCTTTGACGCCGTCGTCCTGAGCTGTCCCATGGGAAGCAGCCACCCTGCGCTCGCCGGTGGAAATTTGGCCGAGAGGCTAGCGCATCTTGCGGATCCCGCCCAGCCCTCGACGAGTAATCCCAGTCGCTCCGGTCTGGCAGCGTTGCTCACCTGGGCCGTCGGCGCCCCTCTGCTGGCCCACGTGTTGCTGGCCGCTGGGTTTCTTTGTCACGCTCACTTCGTGTTCTGAACGGATCACTTCGACAGTGCGCCAGCGTTCATCCGGACGGCGTTCAGTGGATCATCGGTCAGGCGTTGGCTCGCCCCAGAGTCGGCGGGGCGGCGGTTAACTGACCGCCGATCTCATCGAGCCGCAATCCTTCGCGCCTGCAACTTGGCGCTGGCGCACGCCTCCCTCGTCGCCGACCCGCGCATCGGGGCGTACCTGCCGTGCGGCGTTGCGTTGTACGAAGACGGTCCATCGGGCGAGACGGGCCGCTTCCATGCAAAACCCCGGAATGATCCGCCAGGCGTTCGCTTGGGCGGGACTCGGCGAGTTCGCCGACGAAGCGTTGCGACGGCTCCAGGCTGCTCTCGCAGCTGTCTCGGGAGTAACTTCGCAGCCCACCGCTTAGAGGAGCGCGGGTGTGTGCACACGACAGTTATTTTGGTCGGGGTGCCGCGATTTGAACGCGGGACCTCTTGTACCCCATACAAGTGCGCTACCAGGCTGCGCTACACCCCGACCCGATTGCCGCTCCCGCATCGCGGGACAGCATGTTTGAGGGTACGTTTCATCAAGCCACGGGTCAAAGATTTCCGGACGGCGCGCAGCCTACGGGAGCTCGATTTTAATGCCCACAGGGCAGTGGTCCGAACCCATGGTCTCGGACTGGATGAAGGCCCGTCTGACGCGCGGCATCAGGTCTTCGGAGACAAAAACGTAATCGATCCGCCAGCCGATGTTGCGCGCGCGGCGTTCGCGCCACGCGTCCCAGTAGGAGTACGCGTCGCGGGCATCCGGGTTGAGCGCCCGGAAGGTATCGACGTAGCCGTGCTCGATGAAGCGATCGATCCAGGCGCGTTCTTCGGGCAGGAAGCCGGTCCCCTTGATCGCCTCACCCGGCCGCGCAACATCGATCTCGGTGTGGGCCACGTTCATGTCGCCCATGAAGATGACAGACCTGCCTTCGGCGCGCAGCGCGTTGCAACGGGCAAGGAATGCGGCGAAATATTCGTGCTTGTAAGCCATGCGCTCCACCCCGCGGCCGGCGTTCGGAAAGTACGAGGTGAGCAGTGTGAAATCGTCGTACTCCGCTTCGATGACGCGCCCCTCGGCGTCGAACGCGGGGATGCCGAGCCCGGTGCGCACGCTCCTCGGTTCCGGGAGCGAAAGAAGCAGGGCGCCGCTGTAACCCGCGCGCTCCGCGGTGTGCCACGTGCAGGCGTAGCCGAGCGGCGCCCAGGCCGCTTCATCGACCTGTTGGGGCGTTGCTTTCACTTCTTGCATGCCTACGATGTCGGGGCGGGCGGTCGTTAACCAGCCCTCGAGGAAGCCACCTTTGATGGTGGCGCGCAGGCCGTTGACGTTCCAGGAGCAGATGGTCAGCGATGTCACAGGATTACCCGCGTAAAGAGTACCGCTGCCGTGCCGACCGTCGCGACCCCAATGTACTCAGCCGCCGTGGCCCAATCGAGGTCGCGGTCCAGCAGGTGGTGGACGAGTCCGGTGGCGAGGTAGAAGGCGATGATCAGCAAGGCACCGGCGAGCAGTCCGTCGAGGGCAAAGAAGTAGAGCGCGAGGCGCAGTTCCCCGAGTGAAACGCCGATCGCCAGCCCCACGAGCAGCGAACTCGGCCCGTTGAGGTGGCTTTCCCGCAAAAGTTCCACCGAAAGCGCCATGCTCACGGCGGCCACGGCCAGCCCGGCAATCGGCAGTTCGATGTCGCGATTGAACATCACGGCGTAGAGCGAGAACGCGGTCAGGTAGGTTGCCATCGCCAGTAGGAGGCGCATGGTCCCGTAGAGCCGCGAACCGAAGTCCACCGTGTGGTACTGCCCGTAGGCGACGATGCCCACGCCCAGCGTGCCGACGATCGCCGAGGCCAGCCGCCAGTAGCCGCTGACTACCTCATCAATGAAGTAGCCGATGCCGAGGGTCGCGAGCGCCGGGAGGACGACGTAGATGACCGACGTGAAGCGGCCTTCGCTGCGCCATTTTGGGTGCGTCCGGACGAGCCCGTCCACGCCCAGCGCCGCTAGTCCGGCGGTCAGCCAGAGGATCCAGTGCTGCTCCGGGCGGAGGTTGAGAAACGCCGCAAGGCCGAGTCCAACCACGCCCGCCATGACCACCGCGCGGGCCGTTGGGCCCGCTGAGGCTGGGGCTATGCGGATGTCCGTGGCCAGGCGCTACTCCGCCGCGAAGGTGGGCGTTTCGAGGCCGTAGATCTCCGCGCCGTTTCGCCACCAGAGCCGCTCCCGCTCGTCGTCGTTCAGGCCCAGCAGGTCGAACATCGCTTCGAAGCGGTCGATGTGCTCGCGGATCTCGTCCATGTTGCAGTCCGATCCGAAGACCAGCTTCTCGATCCCGAACTCCGTGCCGATCAGCTTGCGCTCGACAGCGTGGCGTTCGATCGTCTCGCCGCCAGACATATCGAACCAGACGTTATGGCGCCACCGCGCGACTGAGGCTGAGTACTCGTAGTTACCCTGGTTGCCAAGGTGCGCGCCGATGATCTTGAGCTTCGGGAAGCGGTTGGCGATCGTATCGAGGTGCAGTGGGCCCATGCGCGAGGCGGAGACGTTGCGCGCCGGCATGCGGTCCAGCATCGCCATCGCCCGCTGGTAGGCCTGTGCCGCGGCAGCGTCGCGCCGGGGGTGCGTGATCGAGTAGTCCAGCCCGCCGCCAATGACCCCCATGTGAAAGAGGACCGGCATGTTCAGGTCTTGTGCCCGGGCGTAGGCGGGCAGGTAATCGGGGTCATCGTAATCCCTCGCGACGCCGATCAGCTTCAGGCCGCGGTAGCCCATGTCGTAGAGCCGCTGCACGCCCTCGCCATCGACTTCTTCCGGGTCGATGACCGCGACAGGGATGAAGAGTTCGGTGTACTTCTGGATGATCTCCATGCCGCGTTCGTAGCTGGGGCCGAAGCGGCCGCCAGTGAGCATGCACGCTTTGGTCACGCCGGCGGCCGAAATTACCTCAGCCAGGCGGTCGACCATGGGCGCCTGGTCTTCGTCCGGGTGCTCCCAGTTGCGCGGCATATGGACATGGATATCGAAGATCTTCATAGCGGCTCGTTACGGGGTGGGGGTATGCCCGAGTGTAGCACCTCAACAGGTTCCGGCCATCGCTTCGGCCCGGCCAGTTAGGGCAACGTAAGGTAGGCTCAAAGCGATGCGCTCGCGTCCGTTTGTCGCCCTCTACATCGCTGTCTTCGTCGCCACCATGGGCATCTCAATGGTCTCGCCGCTGCTTCCCGTTTATGCCAAGGAGCTGGGCGCCAGCGGCGTCTGGTTGGGGTTGACGTTCTCGGCGTTCGCGGTGGTGCAGGCGGGGTTTGGGCCGTTTGCGGGGCGGCTTTCGGATCGGTATGGGCGCAAGCCGTTCATATTGCTCGGCCTCGTCATCTACATGACCGCCGCGCTGGGCTACCTGACGGCAAACACGTTCTACCAGGTGATCGCCTTCCGGGCGTTCAGCGGCTTTGGCACCAGCCTGGTATTCTCCGTCGCTCGAGCGTATGTGGGCGATATGACGCCGCGAGGCCACGAAGGGCGCTGGCTGGGCGTGTTCGCCACCGCCGATATCATCGGGTTCGGCACCGGGCCGCTGGTCGCCGGCCTCCTGCGGCAGACGCTTGGGTTCGAATCGGTCTTCATCGCCATGGCTAGCCTGCTCGGGACATCGGCCTTCATTCTGCTCGTCTGGCTACCGAGGCACAGCCCGGTGGAGGCGCAGAGGCGGGCCGGCGCCATACCGAAGGCGACGAGCGTCAGCTTCCGGACGGCGCTCCAGGACCGGCTGGTGCTGGCGGTGACCGCGCACCAGGGCCTGATGTCGCTCTCCATGGGCGCCTCGTTCAGCTTCCTCGCTCTACGACTGGAGGATGGCCTTGGCGCGAGCCCAATCGCGATTGGGCTCGCGTTTGCGACCCAGGATCTGACAGGCGGCTGCGCCCAACCGATCTTCGGTCGCCTCGCGGATCGCTACGACCGGCGCCTGCTTGTGGCGATTGGCATCTCCGTGGCGGCGCTGTTCACCGCGTTCGTAGGATTCGCCGAAAGCTATCTCCTCGTTGTCCTGCTCCTATTCCTGATGGGTGCTGCGGGCGCCCTGAGTCAGGTTGCCGCTGGAGCCGTCCAGGTGGTTGCTGGCCGGCGGACTGGCATGGGGACAGTGCTGGGGATCGGGTCCGCGGCTAACGGCGCGGGCATCGTCATCGGCTCGATTGCAGGCGGGTTCCTGGTCGATGCCTACGGCATCGGCGCTGCCTTCCTGCTGGGCGGGTTGATCATGGGAGCGGGGGCACTGGTCTTCCTCGGGCTGACGAGAGGCATCTCCACGCGCGACTCGGCGCTGAGCATCGTGCCGGACGGTGGCGGGATGCTGCCCGAGGGGTCCGCCGCCGGGCCGTAACGCTCCTCTGACGCAGGCGCCCCGTAAGATCGACCTGTGACTCAGTCAGAACTCTCCGCAAAGAGCTCGCAGCAGCGCGCCCGCTTCGCGGACATCGCAGTGAACACGGGCCAGCCGTCGCGCACGCCGTTCACCTACGCAATCCCGCCGGAGATCTCACTGAGCGAGGGCCAGGCCGTCTTCGTGCCGTTCGGGCCGCGAGTGCTTCAGGGCATCGTCCTGCGACTGAGAGACCAGACCGATGTGGAGCAAGTGCGGGCGATTCACGCCGTGGCGGACGTCGCGCCGGTCTTGGACCAGTTGCACATCGAACTCGTGCGCTGGCTGAGCGACACCTACCTCGCGCCGCTCTGGGACTGCGTTGCAACCTGCCTGCCAACGGGGTACGGCCAGAAGGCCGTGACCATGGTCTCGCCCGTCGATGTCCCGCCCCTGCTGCCGATCTATCCCAAGGACGCAAAGATTCTGCAGTTCATCGCTGCCCACGGGCGCTCGACGGTTGAATCGATGCGCGAATCGCTCGGCCAGGTCTCAATGCAGACGCTCGACCGGCTACAGGGCGAAGGCTACCTGACGGTCGCCCAGGGGCTCGCTAACCCCTCGGCAAGGCCCCGATTCGAGCGGCGGGTGGGGCTTCTGCGGACCGTGGCAGAGGCGCTCGTAGAGGCTGAGGCACTGGTGGCGAAGAGCCCGAAGTCGGTGCCTGCGCGTGTGTTGCAACTCTTGGCTCGGGAGACGGACGTGGCGTTGGGCGGGGTGAGGGAACTCGGCGCGAATCCGGCCCACCTCGATCGCCTTGAAAAGTCCGGCTGGCTGCGGCGCTACGAGCAGCATGTGGAACGCGACCCGCTGGCCGGCTATCAGTTCGAAACCAGGCCACCGCTGGTGTTGAGCGAAGACCAGCAAGCTGCAACAAACCGCATCGTCAAGGAGCCGGGCTCCTACTTGCTGCACGGCGTTACTGGCTCGGGCAAGACCGAGGTCTACCTGGACCTGGTGCGCCGGGCGTTGGAGGCCGGGAAGAGCGCGATCATCCTCGTCCCCGAGATTTCGCTCACCCCCCAGGCCATCCGGCGCTACGGCGAACGGTTCGGCGAGACCCTGGCCGTCATCCACTCCTCGTTGGGCGCGGGCGAGCTGTACGACCAGTGGTTCCGTCTTCAGCGAGGCGAGGCGCGGGTGGTGATTGGCTCACGCAGCGCTGTCTTCGCCCCGATGAAGGACGTTGGCCTGATTGTCCTTGATGAAGAGCACGAATGGACGTACAAGCAGGTCGATCCACAGCCCCGCTACCACGCCCGCGAGGTTGCCGAGCAGATCTGCGCGCGCACCGGCGCCACACTGGTGCTCGGCAGCGCCACCCCGGACATCGTCACCTACCACCGCTCTGAGGTCGGCGAAATGACGCGTGTGGAACTGCGCGACCGCCTTTCACCAGTTGGCGATGGCAGCACCCGCCTCGGCCAGATGGCCGCGGTAACGGTGGTCGATATGCGCGAAGAACTGAAGGCCGGGAACCGCAGCGTCTTCAGTTTCTCGCTCGCTCGCGCCCTGAAGCAGGCATTGGCCGACGGCGAACAGTCGATCCTCTTCGTCAATCGGCGGGGCTCGGCGCGCTTCATGCTCTGCCGCGAATGCGGCTATCTGCCGCTCTGCGCGTCCTGTCAGGTGGCGATGAGCCTGGACCTGCGCGACGCACTGCGGCCGAAGCTCGCCTGTCACCATTGTGGCCGCGACAAGCGGCTGGAGGAACGTTGCCCGAAGTGCGACAGCCGGAAGTATCGCCCGTTCGGTGTCGGCACCCAGCGTATTGAGCTGGAGGCGCGCGAGCGCTTTCCCGAAGCGCGAGTAGCTCGCTGGGATAGCGACGTTTCGGGCCAGAAGGGCAGCCACGAACGCATGGTCCGGGCACTTGAGGCGCATGAAATTGACATCCTCGTCGGCACCCAGATGCTGGCGAAGGGGTTGGACCTGCCCGCGATGACGGTGGTGGGGGTGGTTGATGCGGACGTCGGGCTCAGCCTGCCGGACTATCACGCGCATGAACGCAGCTTCCAGTTGCTTTCGCAGGTGGCTGGGCGCGCGGGCCGCCGGGACCTGCCCGGCCACGTCTTCATCCAGACCTACGAGCCGGGGGCCGCTCCAATCATCTGCGCCGCCGAGCACGACTACCGCGGATTCTACGAACAGGAGATCGCCCACCGGCGCCGGGCTGGCTACCCGCCGTTCACGCGCCTTGTACGGCTGACCTTTCACCACAAAAGCCAGGAGCACGGCCTACAGGAGGCATCGCGGGTGGCGACAGAACTGCGTCTCTTGCGGGACGCTGCCGGTCGCGCTGAGCCGGACGTGCTCGGGCCGACTGCCGCGTACATCACGCGCCTGCGGGGCGAATACCGGTGGCAACTGCTGTTGCGCGGGCGCGAGCCATCCGCGCTGCTGGCCTCCGCGCGCCTGGGCGCCGGCTGGAGTGTAGACGTGGACCCCGCGAGTCTGACCTGACGATCCGCGATGGCCTTCGACGCAAACGTTATATCACGCGGTTACAGAGGAGTTGCACAGCGTTTACACGCGGATGGTGGGCCGGGCCGCAGCCGCCGGTAGGGTGACAGGATGAAGTGGGAATGGATGAAGTGGGACTGGCGGCACAAGCGGCTTCGACTGGCGGGGTCCGCCGCCGCGTTCGTGCTACTTGGCGCGGCGCTCGGCCTTGGGGCGGCATTTGTCGGCGGGTATGGCTGGTTCGCCGAGCACGCCGCTGCTACCCGCGTCTCCAACTTCACGCCTGAACAGGCGGAACAGTTCGCCCGCAACTACGCGGTACAACAGCTTCGCCTCGCCCGGCCACAGGTGGTTGATACGGACAACCTGCCTGGCAGGCTCATCATCCTCCAACGGCGATCGCCGGACGAAACCGCGGCCGACCGCCCATTCGTTACGATCGAAGCGAAATTCCTCGTCGATGGGGACACCTCCTCTCGGAGCGCGGCTGTCGTCCGTAGATCGAGCCGGACGGGTGGCGCTTGGCTTTTCGTCTTTCGCGCCGGGGGCGTGGAAGTGCCCGAGTGGGGCAGTACGAACGCGGTGTTCGAAGTCCAGGTTTTGCTTTCGGACACTTCGGGCCGGGTATTGCAATCTGGCAGCGCGCTTCTGCCCGAGATTCCTCCGGACACCGCTGCCGTCCACCGCTAGCGCTTGCTGCGCATCTCCTATTGCCTTTGATCGCGCTCTGCTATCCTCGTGTAGCGAACGTGGGCCGCATACGGTGCCCGTCCGAGGAGGTCTCTGGAACGCGATGGACCAGGAGATTAAGCCGTGGAGTCGGGCTGCGATCATCTTCCCGGGGCAGGGCTCCCAGCACGTAGGCATGGGCGAGGCGCTGGCCAAAGTCTCCCGCGCGGCGCAGGCGATCTTCCACCGCGCCGATGAGGTGCTCGACCGAAAGCTGTCAAAGCTCTGCTTCGCAGGGCCCGCGGAGGAGCTCGAATCGACCGTCAACCAGCAGCCCGCGAGCTTCGTTACCTCCATCGCCTACCTCGAAGCTCTGCGTGAACGCTGGGCCGACCGCAAGCTCGTGCCGTTCATGTTCGCGGGCCACTCGATGGGCGAATTCACCGCCGCCGTGGCCGCCGGTTCGCTCGAGTTCGAAGAGGGCCTGTTGCTGGTGAAAGAGCGGGGCCTGCTCATGGATCAGGCGAACACCGAATCGCCGGGCGGGATGGCCTCAATCCTCGGCCTGAGCGAGGAGAAAGTCGCCGAGATCTGCGCTGAAGCTTCGAAAGAGGGCTACGTCGGGCTCGCCACCGCCAACTGCGAAGGCCAGAACGTCATCTCGGGGTACCTGAAGCCCCTCAAACTGGCGATGGAACTGGCCGAAAAGGCACGCGCGCGCAAGGTCGTCCGCCTGCCAATCACGATGGCCTCGCATTCCCCCCTGATGGCGAAGGCCAGCGAGGGGATGAACCGCCTCCTTCAGAAGCTTCCCATGCGTGACCCCGTCCGCCCCGTTGTCGGAAACGTGAATGCAGAACTCCTGACGACGAAAGACGAGGTCTACGTCGAATTGCGAGACCAGCTCACGCACGGCGTGCGCTGGCAGAAGTCGGTCGAAAGGATGCAGGGCGAGGGCGTGGACCTGTTTATCGAAGCCGGCCCCAGTAACGTCCTGACGCGTTTGATCCGGCGGATTAACTACGACGTAAACAGCCTGAGCCTGAGCGACGAAAACGAAGGCCTGTTGAGCAAGGATTTCCGGCTGGTCGAGGCGGCAGCGCGATGAGCACGCGCGTCGTCGTCACCGGCGTCGGGGCCGTCACTGCCGTTGGCCACACCGCCGAGGAAACCTGGCAGGCGATGCTCGACGGCCGTAGCGGCGTCGGGCCGATTACGCTCTTCGACCCTGAGCCGTATCCCGTGCGAATCCAGGCCGAGGTGAAAGACTTCGAACTGGGCGACCGCGTGGACGCCAAGCAGCAGCGCTACATGAATCGCGGAGTGACCTTCGGCATGAGCGCCGCCATCGAAGCGCTAGCGGACAGCAAACTTCAGATTACCGAAGAGAACGCAGACACGATTGGCGTGATCTTCAGCTCTGGCGCGGGCGGCACGGGCATGATCATCGAGCACCAGAAAATCCTCGATACGAAAGGCCCGCGCCGCATCACGCCGTTCCTGGTGGCGAACTTCATCCCCGATGCGGCCAGCGGTCACATTGCCATTCACACCGGAGCGCGAGGCCCAAACATGGCGGTCGTCAGCGCCTGTGCGACCGGCGGAGCGACTATCGGCGAAGCGTTTGAGACGGTGCGCCGAGGGGATGCGACGGCCGTCATTACCGGCAGCTCCGAGGCCGTTCTGCTGCCGATCTACCACGCCACCTGGTGTTCGATGCGCGCCCTTGCAGGCGACAATGAACATCCCGAAAAAGCACAGAAACCATTCGACCTCAACCGCGATGGCTTTATCGCCGGTGAAGGCGGCGCCGCGATGATCGTCGAAGACTACGACCACGCTAAAGCGCGCGGCGCGAAGATCTACTGCGAAATCATCGGCTACGGTACTTCGAACGACGCCTACGACATGATCTCCCTGCATGAGACGGGCCGCGGACTGAAGAGGGCGATGAAGGCGGCGATCAAGAAGGCCGGAATCGACCCCGCGGAGATCGACTACATCAACCCGCACGGCAGTGCCACGCCTTCAAACGATGCCGTCGAAACGATGGTCTTCAAGGAGATCATGGGCGCGGCTGCGTACATGACGACGATCAGTTCCGTGAAGCCGATTACCGGACACTGCATGGGCGCCTCGGGCTCGGTGGAAGCCCTCGCCTGCATCATGGCGATCCGGGAC
>JBDSJC010000137.1:0-8531 GCA_039917655.1 Tepidiformaceae bacterium | reverse complement strand
CCCGGTCCATGTCGAGCGCCACATAACGGCCTCCCGGACGGAGGTCGCCGATCAGCGGGGTACGCTCACTGATCTCGTCGAAGTCGTCGATATCCAGCTCGACCCCGGCCTCCCGGGCGATCGCCATCAGGTGCAGCACAACGTTGGTTGAGCCGCCGGTTGAAGCCGCACTGGCGATGCCGTTCTCGAACGCCTTCCGCGTGAGGATGTCGCGCGGCTTGAGTCCGCGATTGAGGACATCCATCACTAGCTCCCCCGCTCGGAAACCCACGTTGTCTTTGCGTGGGTCTGTGGCGCCCACAGTGCCGCTGCCCATCGGCGCGATGCCCATGAATTCGAGCGCCATAGCCATAGTGTTTGCGGTGTACTGCGCGCCGCACGCGCCGGCGCCTGGGCAGGCTGCGTTCTCAATCGCTTCGAGTTCTTCATCGCTGATGTTTCCCGCCGAGTGCTGGCCGACGCCCTCGAACACGTCCTGGATGGTGATGTCCTGCCCGCGGTAGACTCCCGGAGCGATCGATCCACCGTAGAGCGCCAGGCCGGGAAGGTTGAGCCGTGCCAGGGCCATGGCCCCCGCGGGGATCGTTTTGTCGCAGCCGACGATGACCACCATCGCATCGAACGAGTAGCCGACGCCCGCCAGTTCGATTGAGTCGGCAATCACTTCGCGGCTAATCAGAGAGGCCTTCATCCCTTCTGTACCCATGGAGATGCCGTCGCTGATCGCGATCGTGTTCACCTCCATCGGCGTGCCGCCTGCCGCCCGCACACCCGCCATCACGTGCTGTGCCAGCTCCCGTTGGTTAAAGTTGCAGGGCATGGTGCCGATCCAGCTGTGGGCAACCATCACCAGCGGCTTCTTCAAGTCGTCGCTGCTGAAGCCCACCGATTTGAGGTAGGAGCGGGCGGGCGCCCGGCCTGGGCCATCGACCATGATGCGGCTGTGCTGGCGAGTGTCGTAAGACATGCGGAGATGCTCCATGCCAGCGGCGACGGTGCGACGCGGGCGAAATTGTGATGAGGTTCAGCAAGCTTAGCGGTAGAGGCCGCGAACTTCATCTTCGGGACAATTGCGTGAAGCAACCTATGCGTCGATTCGTGGTAAACTGTACGGGTGAAACGCACGAGCTTTGCTGAAATGGATTGCTCGGTCGCTCGCAGCCTTGAGATCATTGGCGAGTGGTGGACCATGCTCGTCGTCCGCGAAGCGTTCAACGGCGTCCGCCGGTTTGATGATTTCCAGGGGCGGCTGGGTATCGCCCGCAACGTACTCGCCACGCGTCTCCAGGGGTTGGTGGACCACGGCATTCTCGAACGGCGGCTGTACCAGGAGCGCCCGAAGCGCTTCGAGTACCGCCTTACCGAGAAAGGCCGCGATCTTTATCCGGTGCTGCTCTCATTGATGCGCTGGGGCGACAAGTACACGACTGGAGAAGCCGGCCCACCCGTGCGGCTCACTCACGAGTGCGGCCACGACCCGCTCGCGGTGCTCGCCTGCTCCACCTGCGGCAAACAGATCGTCGCCCGCGAAATCAAAGCGGAGTTCGCTCACGCGGCGGCCCCGGCGGCTTCGCCGCGAAGCAAGACTAACCCCTAGACCAGTGGCCACGGATAGTGCCGGTTCGGCCCAGGCCGAGGAAATGTACGTTGCTTGAGTAGCGTGCGGATGCGGCGGCCCATCGCGGCCGCCTCTTCGTTGGTCAACAATTCGAGCAGCGGCGCCGTTCCTTGCGTTCGCTCTTCCAACTTTGTGGCTGCGGCCTGCACGTCCGACAGCCACTCTCCGGCGATCGGCTCGTCCACCCAGTCCCAGATGACGGAACGCAGCTTGTACTGCGGGTGGAAGCAGAGTCCGTGGTCGATCCCCCAGATGGTGCCCTCGGCGTCGAGCAGGCAGTGGCCACCCTTGCGGTCGGCGTTATTGGCGATCGCATCGAACACCGCCATCCGCTGTAGCTGCGGGACCAGTTCCGGTACTTCCCTCTGGACGAAGAAATGCGCTTCCGGGTCGTGCGCGATGAGTATCTGGACGGAGCCAATGCCCTGTGGGCCATCGCGCACCACGGTCGGCGGAATGAACGGCCAACCGAGCAGCCGCGAGAGTTCGTAGGCCGCCGCTTCCTTCTTGTAGAGCGCACCTTCAGGGAAGTCCCAGAGCGGGCTTTCGCCCTTCAAGGGCTTGTAGATCGCGGCGAACGTCTCGTTTTCCCGTGAACAGAGGCGGGCAGCGTAAACGTAGTTCGAAGAGTACCAGAGGAGCTGGCAGTCTTCGAACTCGGCGGCCCTCAGGAGCCGTTCGGCGTCGGCGAAATCCACTTCGTCGCTCACCGTGCCAGCGTATCAGACCAGACCTCATCGGCTGCAATGAGGCGCAATCGGTTAAACCGTGATCGTGCCCTTGAGCACTGTGATCGCGGTACCAGCGATGCGGATCTCGGTTGGCTCTTCGCCGTCGGCATCGACTTCGATGTCAACGTGGCCGGGGCGGCCCATCAAATGCCCCTGTTCCACGGCGTAGCGCGCCTCGCGGACAAGGCCGTACTTCCAGAGGTAAGCGGCCATTGCACCGGTGGCGCTGCCCGTCACCGGGTCTTCCAGCACCCCGGAACTCAGCAGAAAGTGGCGGGCATGAGTCTTGTACGCCGGGTCGAACGTTTCGAGGGTGAACACGTGAGTGCTGAAGTAGTGCCCAACTTGCTCAAGGTCGGAGAGGTGCTGGAAGTCTGGGCGCAGTTTCTTCAGCACTTCGAGCGATTTGACCGGTACCATCGCCTGCGGCGTTCCGGTGCTCACAACCTGCACCGGGTAGTCGGGCAGCATGTCCGATGCCTGGATGCCAAGTGCCTGCGCGAACACATTGCGGTCCAGGCGGCGCTGAAACTCCGGCTTCGCCTGGGTCATCACCACCCGCACGTTTTTATCGGCGTCGAGTGCGATGTCTACCGGCAGGACGCCGATTTTCAGCTCCTGCGTAACGCGTTTCTGCCCCTGCGAAAGGTCAATGCGCCCTTCCTCCACGAGCGTATGCATGGTGGCGATCGTCGGGTGTCCGGCGAGTGGGATCTCCTTCGTCGGCGTGAAGAAGCGTACCCGGAAGCTGGCGACGGTCGAAGGAAAGACGAAAGCGGTCTCGGACGCGTTGATCTCACGGGCGATGTTCTGCATCTGGGTTTCGTCCAGGCCTTCGGCGCGGGTAACCACGCCGCACGGGTTGCCGGCGTAGCGGCGGGTGGTGAAGGCATCAACGATCTTGACCTGAAAGTCGGGCATTCGCGAAGGGTAGCAGAGGCACGCCATGGGCGGGAGGGTGGCGCCAGGACTGCTCTTTCCACGCGGCCGAACGCTGGCCGCTATGATGCGGCGCATGAGCTTTCCACTTGAAGATGACACCATCGCCGTTGAAATCGGCGAACTCCTGATGGCCCGCGGCGAAAAGGCCGCGGTCTCCGAGACGACGGCGGGCGGGCTGATCTCCGCACGCATGCTGAGCGTGCCCGGTGCTTCGCGCTGGTTCGAAAGCGGGCTTGTCCCTTATTCGAGCCCCACGAAGTGGGAGGTACTTGGTCTCGACCGCGAAATAGCGCGCGAGCACGGCGGCGTCAGCTGGCAATGGGTCTCCGCGACGGCCGACGCGATGCGCAAGGCTACCGGGGCCGCGTGGGCGGTTGCTGAAAGCGGAATCGCCGGGCCGCAGGGCAGCCGGAGGTCACCGAAGCCGGTCGGCTCCGTGGCCATCGGCGTCTCCGGCCCCAACGGCACCACCGCCGAAGAGATGGTGCTCCCGGGGACGCGCGCGCAGGTCATGGCGGCGATCAGCGAGAAGGCGCTGGAAGCCCTTCGCGACGCACTGAAAGCGGCTGCTAAGTAGGCGTCTCGCTCAGCGGATGAGCTGGGGGCTGGGCGCCAGGAAATAGGTGTCGGCGCCTGTATCCGGAAGGAGTCGCAGGCGCTGGTTCTGTAGGTCGAGTTCGACCCCCAGCCGTTCGAGTGGGAACACGCCCAGCAGCGGCGGCGCACCCACAGGCAGCTCGACGCACTCGAAGGTAGCAGACCGTCCCTGGAGGGTGACTTTGGCGTGATCATAAAGCGACGCCTGGCTGCGCCCGGTAGCTGTTTCGATGTCGATGGCGGCGCCGCGAGGTAGGCCGAGCGCAGCGATGATGTCCGCGGGAGACAGAGCGTGGTCGTGCCGGTGTCTACGAGGACTTCGTCGAGTGTGACGGACCGGATGGAGTTCGCGTCAAGAAAACCCCCGCGCGGCGAGAATCTCGTCGGCGTGGTTCGTGATTGTGACCCGCGTGACGACTTTGCCCACCTGGCGGATCCGCCCTTCCGGTTGCTGGATAGCCTGCGCCTTCATGAGTTCATCATACGCCTTACGACTGGTGCCCGGCCTTCAGAACACGTCGAACAGGTTGAACCTCGGCCCGTCCTTGCAGCAGAGCTTCACCCCGTGGTGCTTGGTGAAAATGGCGCAGCCGTAGCACATCCCCCAGCCGCAGGGCATGTTCTCTTCCATCAGGATCTCGGGGGACTGGCGGCGTCCATTGTTGCGAAGCACGTTGGCAAGACTTTGGAACATAGCGTTGGGGCCGCAGGCGTAAATGCGGTTGGCCCATTCCTGATACTTGCCGAGGTGCTCGGTGACGAAGCCTTTCGGGCCAGCGCTGCCGTCTTCAGTCACCACCACGTACTCCACCTCTTTGGGCCATTCGCTGGCGGCGAGGAGGTGCGTCTGGCCCCGTCCACCCATGAACGCCACCACCTGGTGGCCTGCGGCAACCGCTCGCACCGCTGTGTCCACCAGCGGCGCCACGCCCACGCCGCCTCCAACGAGCAGCAGGTTCGACGGTGAATCAGGCAGGCGGAAGCCGTTGCCCAGTGGGCCGTAGATCCGCACCTGGTCGCCCCGTTTGCGTTCTGCCAGCCACCCGGTGCCCTTGCCAATAACGTTGTAGAGCAGGGCGAAGCGGTCGGTGTCCAGCCGGTAGTAGCTGAAGGCCCGCGCGAACATCGGGTCGGCGCCCTCTGTGCTGCAATGCACCATCAGGAACTGGCCGGGCTCCGCGTGCGCGGAGAGCTGTGGTGCCTGAAACCAGGTGATGAATGCGCCGTCCCAGGCGCGCTCGGTAGAAAGCACGGTCGCCGATTCGATGATCACCGGCCTACATACTCCGCCAGCGTCGCCACGTTGTATTCAGCCGCGCTGGTCAGCGCTTCGATAGCAGCGCGCGCAGTATCGATTGAGGTGAAGCACGGGATGCGCTTCTCGGCGGCGGCGCGGCGAATGTGGAAGCCGTCGCGCAGTGAGCCTGTCATCCGCCCTTCGGGCGTGTTGATCACTCCCTGCACTGTCCCATCAACGATGATGTCCACCACGTTGGGATGCTCGCCGGTGAGCACCTTCGTCACCGTCGTCACGGGAATGCCCAGCGCCTCAATCATTCGCGTCGTGCCTTCGGTGGCGTAAAGGCGGTGACCGGCCGCCGCGAGCTGCTTGATCAGCGGCAAGGCATCGGCCTTGGTGTGGTCGCTGATGCTCAGCAGGATGCTGGCGTCTGACTTCAACGCCATATCCGATGCCAGCAGCGCCTTGGCCAGCGCCCCCGCGAACGTGCGGTCGATGCCCATCACCTCACCGGTGCTTTTCATCTCCGGGCCAAGGTGCGTATCTACACCGGCGAGCTTTGACATCGAAAACACCGGCGCCTTGATTGCCACCAGGTTGCGCTCCGGCCACATGCCATCAGGATATCCCTGGTCTTTGAGCTTTTTGCCGAGCATGGCGCCCACGGCGAGCTTCACGATCGGTACGCCCGTGACTTTCGAAAGGAAGGGCACAGTGCGGCTTGCCCGCGGATTCACCTCAAGGACGAAGACCCGCGCCCCTTCCCCCTCCTTGCGCTTCAGGACGACGTACTGAATGTTCGTCGTACCGATCGCGCCGAGCCCGAGGACGATCCGGCGAGTGTAGTCACAGATCGTCTCGCGCTCTTCGGCATCGAGGTTGATCGGTGGGTAGACGGCCATGGAATCGCCGGAATGCACCCCGGCGGCTTCGATGTGCTCCATGATTCCGGGAATGAGCACCGTTTCGCCGTCGCAGATCGCATCGACTTCGACCTCGCGGCCGACGAGGAACTTGTCGATGAGGATTGGCTTGCCCTGCGCCACTTCTGCCGCGGCTGCAACGTACATAACGAGTTCGGTCGCGTTCTGGACGATCTCCATGGCGCGCCCACCGAGAACGTACGAGGGCCGGACGAGCACCGGATAGCCGATCGTTTGGGCAGTCTTTATAGCGTCTTCGATTGTGAGGATGGCGGCGCCCGGAGGCTGGGGGATGCCGAGGTCCTGCAGGAAGCGTTCGAACAGTCGCCTATCCTCGGCGGTGTCAATCGTCTCCGCGCTGGAGCCGATGATCGGCAGTCCAGCGCGGCGCAGCGGCTCGGCGAGGTTGATCGCCGTCTGCCCGCCGAACTGCACAATGCTGGCCGGCGGCTCCGCTTCGTTCCCCTGTTCGTTTTCGATGACGTCGCGCACCGATTCCTCGTCCAGCGGTTCGAAGTAGAGCCGGTCGCTCGTGTCGAAATCCGTGGAGACGGTCTCCGGGTTCGAGTTGATCATGACCGAGCGCAACCCCGCCTCCTGCAACGCCCATGCGGCGTGGACGCTTGCGTAGTCGAACTCGATCCCCTGGCCGATCCGAATCGGCCCACTGCCAATCACGACTGCCGCCGCGCCCGGCTGCGGGATCGACTCGTTCTCGGTCTCGTAGGTGCTGTAGAAGTAGGGCGTCACGGCGTCGAACTCCGCCGCGCAGGTGTCTACCATCTTGTAGACCGGCTTGATCTCCCATTCGTTGCGAAGCGTGCGGATCTGTTCCGGTAGCCGGTCTGCAAGTTGGCCGACCATCTCATCCGAGAAGCCGAGGCGCTTGGCCGCGCGCAGCAGTCCGGGGTGGAGAGGCTCGGCGAGCAACCGTTTCTCCATCGCCACAATGTTGCCGAGGCGTTCGATGAACCACGGGTCGATGCTCGAGGCGAGAGAGAGATCCATGGGCGCGATTGGACGTTTCGCCCCCGTGGGCCCCTGCTCCCGGCGAAGGCAGGCCATCAAGGCCCACAGTCGCTCATCGGTTGCCGTGAGGCGTTCGCGCAACGTGGCCTGGTCTGCATGTCCGAGCCAAGCGGGATCTTTCCATTCGGGCCGTTCCCACAGCAGGCTCCGTCCGCCCACTTCTAGCGACCGCACGGCCTTGTTCAACGCCGCCTCGAAGCAGCGGTCGATGGCCAGCACTTCGCCGGTAGCCTTCATCTGGGTGCCGAGCTGACGGTCGCCGAGCGCAAACTTATCGAACGGCCAGCGCGGGATCTTCACGACGCAGTAGTCGAGCGCTGGCTCGAATGCGGCTGTTGTGCGCTGGGTGACGGCGTTCGGGATTTGGTCGAGGGTTTTGCCGCAAGCGATCTTCGCCGCCACGCGGGCGATCGGGTAGCCGGTCGCTTTGGAGGCCAGGGCCGAAGAGCGAGAGACGCGGGGGTTCACCTCAATGACGTGGTACGGCAGTGGCTTCGTTGGGTCGCCGTCCCAATCGTGCACATCCTTGCGCGGCGCGAGCGAGAACTGGACGTTACAGCCCCCTTCGATCCCCAGTTCGCTGATGATCCGCAGGCTGGCGGAGCGCAGCATCTGGTAGTCCTTGTCGCTCAACGTCTGGCTGGGTGCGACAACGATGGAATCACCGGTGTGGACGCCCATCGGGTCCAGGTTCTCCATGTTGCAGATGGTGATGCAGTTCCCCGCCCCATCGCGCATCACCTCGTACTCGACCTCCTTCCAGCCGAGCAGGTTCCTTTCGATGAGCACCTGGGTGATCGGGCTGGCGTCGAGCCCGCCGGCCGCCACGGTCTTTAGCTGCTCCATTGTGTAAGCGAGGCCCCCTCCGGTACCGCCCAGGGTGTAGGCGGGGCGGATCACCACCGGCAGCCCGATCTGTTCGGCGGCGGCCACGCACTGCTCAAGCGTGGTGCAGACCTCGCTCTCTAGCACCGGTTCGCCGAGCTTCGTCAGCATGTCGCGAAATAGCTCGCGGTCCTCCGCGCGACGAATCGCTTCAAGCGGCGTGCCCAGGAGCCGCACATTGTACTTCTCCAGGATGCCCGCATTCGCCAGTTCGACGGCAAGGTTCAGCCCAGTCTGCCCGCCCATCGTCGGCAACAGCCCTTCCGGACGTTCGCGGGCGATGATCCGCTCCAGCACAGCCACCGTGAGCGGCTCGATGTAGACAGCATCCGCGATGTCCAGGTCCGTCATGATCGTGGCCGGGTTGGAGTTCACGAGGATGCTGCGGACGCCTTCTTCGCGCATCGCTTTGCAGGCCTGCGTCCCGGCGTAGTCGAACTCGGCCGCCTGGCCGATCACGACCGGCCCCGAGCCGATGATCAGCACCGACCTGGGCTTGGCGCCCGTCAACCCGTGCCCCCGGCCGGTGCGAGGCGGTCGAGGGCCTCGCGCGCCTCGCGGCGGCG
>JBDSJC010000136.1:0-5622 GCA_039917655.1 Tepidiformaceae bacterium | reverse complement strand
CGGTACCCTTCCATCCCACCGGCCCAGTCAATGCCCTGGAGGGTCAGCTTGTTCGCCGTGATCGTGCCCGTTTTGTCGAGGCAGATGACATCCGTGTAGTTGAGCGCCTCCACGGCGTTGATGTCCTGGACGATCGCCCCTGAGCGCGAAACTCGCACGGCGCCCACCGCAAAGGCCACGGTCATCCCCAGCAGCAGGCCGGTGGGCACCACCGTTGTCACCGTTGCCGTGGTCGCCTTGATCGCTTCGGCGATGCCCTTTTCGTCCACCAAGTACGAGACCATGAGCAACGCGGCCAGCACTCCCGTGGCGCTCAGCATGATCCGGAGGATGCGCTTGAATCGTAGCTGGAGAGGCGTTTCGCGGCGCACCACCTGGCGGGCGCTGGCCGCCAGCCGCACGGCGTAGGCATTCGAACCGATCTGGTCCGCGCGGTAGTAACAATCCCCGGCGGTGCAGAAGCTGCCGGAGCGCAATTCATCCCCCGGACTGCGCTGCACGGAATCGGACTCCCCGGTGAGCAGCGACTCGTCGATCTCCGCCGTTCGTGAAACGATTGGGCCGTCGGCGATCACCTGGTCGCCCTGCTTCAGGTGGATCAGATCCCCCTGGACCACTTCTTCTGCCAGCACTCCACGTTCGCTACCGTCGCGTACGACGGTTGCTTGCGGTGCAGTCAGCGCCTTCAGTTGGCGCAGGGTCCGTGTGGCCTTGATCTCTTGCAGCGTCGAGACGGCCACATTTGCGATCACCACGACGCCCACGAAGAGTCCGTCGCGAAATTCGGCGACCGCGAACAGCGCCAGGATCAGCACGCCGAGGACCACGTTGAAAAAGGTGAGGGCGTTCGCGCGGATGACATCGCCGTCGGTGCGCTGGCGCGTCAAATCGACGTTCGCAAGACCGGCCTCGGCGCGAGCCTGCGCTTCTGCGCTCGTCAGGCCACCGGCCGGCGCCGGGGGCGGCATTTCGAGTGGCAATGGCAGCGTACCCGTTGTGCGGTCCGGCATGCCTCAAGCGTGGCGCAAGCGCGCGTTCGGTGAAAGCCGGCCCGTTGATGCGCCGCTAACCCGTTCCGGTGAGGATTTGCGGCCCGCTGATGGCGCCAGAGCGCGCGCACTCAGGGAGTTTGGGCTAGCTGTTGAGGCCCATGATCGCCATCGAAATTAGCAGTGCGATGAAGATGCCGCAGGTGAGCGACAGATAGCCGATTGTCTTCCACATGACTGAGCCCCCGGTACGGCAACCCCGGCCGCCAGAATATCCTAGCGCCTCGCGGGCCGAGTCGCATGTCGGCGACTGGCAGACGGGCACCGTAGTATGGACGGATGCACTCACGAATCTTGCCACGCGCCGTCATCCTTGCCGCGGGCGATGGCGGCCGGCTGCGCGGCCGCACACAGCTACTTGCGAAGCCACTGCTCCCACTGAATGGCCGGCCGATCATCAGTTACACGCTCGACGCCCTTGTCCTTGCCGGAATCCGCGACGTGGTTGTGGTTACCGGTTACCACGAAGGGCAGATCCGTACTGCGCTTGCCGAAGGACACCAGGATCTTGCGATCAGCTTCGTCTCCAACCCCTGTTTCGAAGGCGGCGCGTCGCTCTCGCTGACAGCAGCGCGAGATGCCTGTGGCGCAGAGCCGTTTCTCCTGCTGATGGCCGACCACGTGCTGAGCGCGGCCCTCGTCCGTCGCCTGATGCTCGCATTCGTCGAGGATCCGGCGAAGTGCTACGTGGCCGCCGATGCCTGCGTACGCGACCCGGTCTTCACGGACGAAGCGACGAAGCTCGCGCTGGCAGATGATGGCAGCAGTCGCGTGACGGCGATCGGCAAGATGCTGTGGAGGTGGCAAACGCTGGATGCGGGCGCCTTCGCGTTGACCGTGGACGTCTGGGCGGCGGCCGCCGCGATGCCCGAAGACTGTGAGTTGAGCGTAATCATGGCTGAGCTGGCACGCCGCCAACTCCTCTACGCCGCCAATGTGAGCGGCGCCTCCTGGTATGACATCGATACCGAAGACGACCTGGTGGCGGCCTCCGCCATGCTGGAGACTTTGTGAGCTACGACGGCCTGGTTTCGCGGTATCTCAACCGGCCCCTCAGCCGTCCCGCTGCCCGCACGCTCGCCCGCACGCCCGCAACACCGAACGCCCTCACAGCCACGACGCTGCTGCTGGCGGTCATCGCTGCCGGAGCTCTCGCGGCCGGTTGGAACATCGCTGGCGGGATCGGCATTCAACTTGTTAGTGTGGTCGATGGCGTCGATGGCGAACTGGCGCGCCTGAAGAACATGGCGACACGCTTCGGTGCTGTCTTCGACGCGGTCACCGACCGTTATGCCGACGCGCTCCTGCTCGGTGGGATGACGGTCTACGCCGTGCGCTTCGAAGACCTGCCAAGGGCCGAGATGGTGGGGGCGCTTGCCCTCGCCGGAGCGCTGATCGTGAGCTACAGCCGGGCGCGAATTGAAGCTGACCTGCCCGAGGCGCTGGTGGGCGGACGGCTGGACGCGATTTTCGGACTGGCAAGCCGGGACGTCCGCTCCCTGATCGCAGCGGTCGGCGCGGTCGCCGGGCAGTGCTACTGGACGCTCGTGATCCTCGCGGTTGCCTGCGCACTGACGGTCGCCTGGCGTCTCGTTTACCTTCGCGCCAAGGGCTTGGGCGGGCCGATACCGCCTTCTCCGGGCTGAACGCCGCTTACTCTCCGCCGTCGCTCGCTACTGCTTGCATCCGGAGCTTGAAGACCGCTGGGGTTGGCGACTTCGTTGGTGTCGCTTTCGGCGTGGCGGTATGCGTGGGTGTGGCAGTGCGCGTGGGTGTCGCAGTCCTGGTTGGGAAGCCCGACACGCCGGTAGGCGTGGCCGTTGGGACCACGACGGACTGTGGGCACGCGCCGTTGGCGGACATGATGACAGCGATCCAGACATCGCGTTTGCCATCCACCGAAGCGGCGTGTGCGACGCCGATACACTTCATCGGGGAGCCGTCTTCTATGGCGTACGCAGGGATGCGGATGCCAGCGCCGAAAACCTCGGCGGCCATGTTCTTCAATGCGTCGAACGGGCCCACTGGCCCGCTCCCGTCCGTTACCAAGGACATCGCCTCGCCGCCCACGGCAACGTCCGCGGGGTAGCCGCAGAGTTTGGCGCGCGTCGCCCATGGGGCGTATTCAGCGCCATCGGCAGAATGGCCGGTAGCTCCCGCGTGGTCCGCCATGTAGGCGGCGTAGGCCGCCGCCGAGGCGTTCAACGTGGACGAGACCACGAGCGGGTCCGAGGGGTTGGTGTCCTTGATGTAGTTGTTGCGCCAGTCCTTGTGCAGTTGAAGCCACTCCAGCTCATCGGCGGAGTTGACGTGAGGCAGGCAAGGGGCGGTGGCGACGGCTGGCAAGGTGCGAAGCACGGACACCCCGGTGGCGAGGACAAGGGCGAGGCCGAGCGCTGCGGGAAACCATCGATTGCGCGTCAACGCGCTTCGTATCTGCATAGGCGTCCGACCATAACACGCGCACTTGCGTAAAGGTCAATGAGGGAAAGGGAGCACACGGCCGCGATCCAGAGGTGGCCGCGCCGAAGGGCGAAGTTGTTACCAGCGTTTTGCCTTGCGGTTACAGGACCGCGTGAATCCGCTGGTCGAGGCACCGGCGGCTCTCACGAATTGTACAACCGCGAGCCTTCGCGTCTTGCGTCCCTACCGCTTGATCAGTTGCCACTTGAGGACGGCCGGGCCGCCGGTATCGGCGAGTGAGAGGCGGATCGGCAACGGCTTGCCCTCCTCCTTTGTGATCGCGAGGAGGATTGTGCCTTTGCCCTTTGCCGGCGAAATGGTCACCGGCTCGTTGTTGATCACCACGCCGATTTCGCCCTCGTAGGTGATCTGCGCCTGGTACTCGCCGGCGGCGCCTTCGAAGGTGGTGAGGGCGAGGAGCCGCCACTTGTCGTCGGCGACATCAAGGAAAGGCGCTCCCGGGTAGGTCAAGTCCAGCTTCGGGAGGCTGCCCTGGCCGATGATCCGCTCCGGGTCGCCGTTCTCGAGGAACGTTACGGCCCACTGCGATTCGCCTTCGATCGGGTGTGGCGGCTGCGTGGGCGTGGGGGTGGCTTGTTCGCGCGGCTTTGCGTTGGAGTCGCCCGGATTGAGCGAGTAGAAGAACGCTCCGATGCCCAGCGCGAAGGCGAGCACGCCGAGGCCGACCCATTCGCGTAACCCGAGGCCGGAGCGTTTCACCTCCTCAGGTTCCGTCCGCAAGCCGCTAGCGGCCAGCCTCGCGTAAGCGACGGGCAAAGAGAGACGAGCCCCCGCGCCGAGTGCGGACTGCCGAGCGCAGGCTGGCTTCGCGTCCTTCAACCAACTCCGTTCGTCCTGAGCTTGTCGAAGGATGAACAGCGCGCCTGGCTGCCAAGAGTCACACGCCCGCGGCCCTTCGACAGGCTCAGGGTGAACGGGTCACGAAACCGGAACCGCAACGTGTGTCCCCGTGCCTCCTTGCGCTATGCTTTCGCCCGAGGATACGTAGATGAAGGTCCGCAACAGCACCACCCTCCTCCCTCGCCGGGCGTAAGGTCCCGGGTACCGCACGGTTTGCTTTCAAGGCGTGGCCGAGTCTTTCCTCGCAAGGACTCGGCAGCCGTTCTCTGCGCGCCCTTGGCCCCCCTCTCTCCTCCCTCTTCGCTTTCTGTAGTGTGCGCCGTCCTTCGACCGAAGGGTCGCGCGCGTGAAGGGTGACTCTGTTGCGTTCCAAATTCACTGGTCTCTGGCGCCACCCGGATTTCGTCCGGCTGTGGGCCGGCGAAACGATCTCCATCTTCGGCACGCTGATCGGCGGGCTGGCGCTCTCGTTCACGGCCATCCTCTGGCTGGACGCCAGCGCGCTGCAAATTAGCATCCTGACCGGCGCGCAATTCGTGCCTGGGTTCCTCGTCGGGCTAATTGCGGGGGTCTGGGTGGACCGCCTGAAGAGCCGGCCGATCATGATCGTCGCCGATATCGGGAGGTTCGTAGCGTTGGCCACCATCCCGCTGGCCGCACTCTTTGACTTGCTCACCATCTGGCAGCTCTACGCTGTCGCCCTTACGGCCAGCACGCTGACCGTCTTCTTCGATGTCGCTTACCAGTCATACCTGCCAACGCTGGTGGCGCGTGAGGAGCTGGTTGAGGGCAATGCCAAGCTGACGGCGAGCGCCTCGGTGGCGGAGGTTGGTAGCTTCAGCCTCAGCGGTTGGCTGGTGCAGCTATTGTCCGGCCCCGGCGCGGTCCTCATCGATGCGGTGTCGTTCCTTGGATCTGCGTTCTTCCTGGCGCGCATTCGCACGGAGGAGCCGCCGCCCATGCCAGAGCACGAGCGCACGGGGATCTGGCACGAAGCGAAGGCTGGTTTGCAGATCGTCTTCCACGAACCAATCGTGCGGTCGTTAGCGGTGGCCAACGCCATCGCGGTCTGTGGCGGGCGGATCCTCGGTGTGGTCTTCCTGCTCTACCTCAACCAGGAGGTGGGATTCGGACCGGGCGTGCTTGGGCTGATCTTTGCCGTTGGGGGCGTAACGTCGCTCGGCGGCAGCTTCCTCGCGGGGCGCGCGCATCTCTTCGGGGGCGTTGGCCCGGCGATGGTCCTCGCCGC
>JBDSJC010000135.1:0-12275 GCA_039917655.1 Tepidiformaceae bacterium | reverse complement strand
CGCCACCTCGCGCGCCTCAAGAAGCATCGAGCCGACCGCGACCCCACCGTCTACGCGGAGGCGATGAGCCGCCTGGAGCAGGCCAGCCGCGACCCGCACGACAACACGATGCCGCATCTGATTTCTGCGGTGAACGCCGGCGCCACAGTGGGCGAAGTCTGCAACATGTGGCGCAAAGTCTACGGCGAATACAAGGAGCGGGTGGTGGTTTAGGAGAGAATGAACTCGCGGAGCAGCCTGAACGCCTTTTCTGGCTGGTCGCGCTAGCAGGGTGTTGAAAATCTCGAAGTGTGGTATTTGCTCCGCAACTTGGCAGATGCAAAAACCACGTGGCGTAATGTGTTATTGTCTACTCCAGCAAAAAAACAAGTAGCTTTTCAACCTCCTGCTAGGGGCCGTGGCCGCAGCGCGGTGATGACAATCGCCGCCCCGGGTTCTCTGAGAAAGCCACCAACGCCGTCCAATTTTGCCGTACAATCCGCAAACAGCGACATTCGGTAACCGGGGTGCCTCATGGGAAACCAAAGAGTTCGGAGAGTTCGCGCAACTCGCGCCGATGGGGAGTCAAGCGGGACCGCCGCGAGCATTCGTGACTTGCGCCATCCGCGCGCGGGCGTTGCCGAGGTCGATCGGGCTCCCGGGCTGGCTCCAGTTGCCGGGAGAGGGCCAGGCCACGAACACCTGCTTGGCCTACAACGGGCCGTCGGTAATCAAGTCGTGCAACGGCTTCTCGCGCGTGGCGAAGTGCGGCCCGGGAGTGCGCCTCGGCCATCCATTCAGCGAAAGCTTAGCTTTAACAATACCCAATGGAGTTCAGCGAAGTACCTGGCTCCCAGCAGCGGCGGCGGCGGCGGCGTGCTCTTCGTGGGAGAACAAGGCAAAGAGGTGGTGCTCAAGCCCGGTGAGGACATGGCGACCGAAGGCGCTTTGGCGGCGATGCTTCACAAGAAAGTTGCCAAAAAAGGAAAGCATCCAACGCTGGGCATCGCACCCGGCCTGAGAGTTGTATCGCCCGATGAGTCCCAGGAGGCGAAGGCAGCACTCGACCCATTGCTGCCTCAGGTCGCATCTGACGCGCCGGATGTGAAAGGTATCGGCGGCAAGAAATTCTTAAAGGATCGCGCCCAGGGCCTGGTTGGGATGCTCGATAGGCCCGGCGTTGTAGTCCAGGATATGGCGCAGGGCAAAGAGTTCGGCGAAGCAATCAAAGGCGTGGAGAAGCATACTGAAAAGAAACTGTTGGGGGGAGGTCGAAAGCTCAGGAAGGATTCCCCGCTGCGGATCTTCCAGGATGTCAGGGCCATACGTGCGCTTGGATCGACGGCAGCGGTCGATCTCTTCACAGGAAACAAAGACCGCTTGTTCATGTACAACGCACAAAACTTTATGGTGACTCCGCAGAGCCTCACAATGATCGACAACGTGTGGATGGGCACGGATATGAGCTACTTCCAAACCACCGAGGTGGAAGGTAGCGGAGGTAACAAATTCACAATAACCGCTGATGAAGGACTCAACACGTGGAAGGCTGATACGCACGTGAAAGCGTTAGCCGCAGGGAACTTCGACGTCATAACCGCACGCGTTTTCGAAATGATCGTTCAGAATGCCGCCAGCGGTACCAGGGCTGTCGATAAGAATAGTTTCAACCAGGTGATGGGGGATTCTCGCGCTAAATTCACGGAGAATTTTAACAAAGGTCTCCGCGAGGGCAAGGCAAAGGTAGTGGCTTCGCTTGACGCACTTCTCAAGAAGCCGGCTCAACTTCAGCGACTCGTTCCGCAGGCAGACCTCGCGGAAATACTGGCGACCGTCAAGAAGCGCAGAGACTTCCTGGTAGGGGACAACATATAGCAACGCCCGTGGGCTGCACCCCTGATTGCTCCGGCCACCCGAGATACCAGGGGTGCAGCAAGGAGCGGGTGGTGGTGTAGGCTACCGTTTCGTCGCGTCCCGTGATGGTTCAGGAGCCCCCAAAGTGACCACCGAAAACCTCGATCTGGATGTCCGATTATTTGTGTTCGAGCACTTCGTGGAGCACGGGCGGCCCCCGTCGGCCGCTGAAACCTCGGAGGCGCTGCATATCGCACTGACAGAGTCGATCGCAGCCTATCACCGCCTGGCGGCCAACCACGTCCTCGTACTGGAGCCGGGCACGGACGAGATCCGGATGGCCAACCCGCTCTCTGCCGTCGCAACGGCGTTTCCTGTGACCGTTGGGGAGAAGCGCTACTACGGCAACTGCGTCTGGGACGCCCTCGGCACGGTGGCGATGCTTGGTGGCACAGGCACGGTGGAATCAAGTTGCGCCTGCTGCGGGGAAGCGCTCGCCCTCGAAATCAATAACCTCGAACTTCGTCCCGTCGAGGCCGTTGTCCACTTCGCGGTGCCGGCAGCGCACTGGTGGGATGACATTGTCTATACCTGAGGGACGATGCTCCTCTTCCGGTCGGAAGAGCACATTGGCCGCTGGTGCGAGCAACGCGGGTTGGTCCGCGGCGGCAGCATGAGCCCCGAGACCGCGCTCCGCCTCGGCGCGATCTGGTATGCCGACAAGCTGGAGCCCGGTTGGCGCCGCAAGACGATCGAAGAGGGCGAAGCTGTATTCGCTGAACTGGGCCTGGTTGGCGATTTCTGGCGGCTGCGGACGTAGCTCAATTCTCCGCACACGGCCAAGCGTTTTTCTATCACCCCGCCGCGGGCACAGCCACCCCTCGCGGCTCGCGGGGCACGTCTACAGCCTGCACAGCCTTCATCACCTGCGACGCGCGTTCGCGCTCCTCCGGCGTCCGGTTCGGTAGGGCCAGGCGTGGTTATGCCGTTGCCTCTTCCTCGGAGAGCTGATCCTCGATTCGTGCGTGCCGAATGTTGGAGCCTGCCATCAGCAGGACTACGAGTGCCATCCCGGCTGCGGCGATCGTTATGGTTGAGCGGTTGCCAATCGCCTCCCCGACCAGACCGCCAAGCGGAGCGCCCACCACTATCATCCCGCGATTGACCGAGCGCCGCGTCGCGTTCATGCGGCCCATCAACCGGTCCGGCGTGACCGCCTGCCAGTAACCCATTTCTTGAGGTCCCTGAATACCGAGCCCAAGGCCCACAAGGAACTGCCCAAAACCGACCGCCGCGAAACCGGTCCAACTCCCAATCTGGGCGAAGCCCGACGCCGCGATGATAACGAAGGCGACCGGATAGAGGCCGTGGGCGAGAATTATCGTAGGCCCCGCGCCGAGCGCGTCTCCAATGCGCGTAGTGGCGAACGTCCCCAACACAGCGCCAACGCCGGCGCTGGCCAGGACCACGCCCAATCCGACTGCTCCGAGGTCGCGTTCGCGCAACGCGTACACGGTGAACACCGCGCCGAACACGCTGTAGAAGATGAACCAGAGATGTGTGGTCCAGGCGAGCGGCCCTAGCTGCGGATGGTGGTAGATCCACTCCAGCCCTTCACGGATACGGCGCCCGACGCCGCCGGTGGTGGATTGCGCAGGCGTTTGGTTTGCAGTGCCTGGAACGCTGGCCACGACGGCGGCGGAAACTCCGTACGAAACGGCATCCACGAGCAACGCTGCAGGTGCGGTGAGCACCTGGGTGAGCCAACCAGCGAGAGCCGGTCCCGTGGTCTGTGCCACAGAGTGGCTCTGCTCTAGCCGAGCGTTGGCACGAACAAACAGTTCGCGCGGCACCAACTGCGGCATGAACGACTGGAAGGCAGCGTCGCTCACCACTGAGATTGCCCCGAAAAGGCACATGTGGCCGAACAGAACGGGGATTGTGAGCCAACCAGCGAGCCCCAGGACAGAGATCGAGACAAGGATGAGCGCCCGGCCGAGGTCGCTGGCGACGAGGATAGGTTTTCGGCGGTGGCGGTCCACCCAGACCCCGGCAAATAACCCCAGTAACAGATACGGCAACCAGCGAGCCGCGCTGATCAGGCCTACCGCAGCGCTCCCTCCGTCGAGCGTTACTACGACAATCACGCTGATCGCGATACTGGTGACGTAGGTCCCGAACTCCGACACGGTCGAAGCCACCCAGAACCGCACGTAGCCGGGGAACTGAGTGAGCTTCACCCCACCGTTCTACATTGCGCGGGCTGGCGCTGCCACCCAAGCGGTAGGAGAGCCTACTTGTGAACCACGGCCTGGCACGATACGGCGTTCCATCTGAGCACCCACACCTGGGACCGCCCGATCACGCCGAAGCCGCCGGCACCGCCACCCCTCTCGGCTCTCGCGGCACGTCTACCGCCTGGACAGCCTTCATTACCTGGGACGCGCGTTCGCGCTCCTCCGGTGTCCGGTTGGGCATGGCCAGCGTGATGCGGCTCGCGTACTCACGCTTTTCGCGGAGGAACTCGGGCAGCTTGTCGTAGGTGGAGGACTGCGCGAACACGCGGAGCACGTCTTCCGGGATAACGCGTTTCATTTCGTCCCACTTGCCTGCCAGCGAAAGCGAATGGAGTTGCATCCCAAGGTCCTTGAGGCCGTGCACTTCGAAGACTTCGTGGTAGCTGCGCGTAGAGCCGTAGAACGAGATCGGCTGGCGGAGATTCTCGAGCCCCTGTTCGATCTCGGACTCAGTCTCGGCGAACACGGTGAAGCCACCGCCCGAGATCTCGATGTCCGTCCACGTTCTGCCCGAGCGCTGCAAGCCGATGGCCACGTTCGGGAGGACGACCTCGCGCATGTACTTGTCAGTCATGAAGCCGTGCGGGAAGACGGCATCGGCCACTTCGCCGGCGACGCGCGCCATGGCATCGCCGACGCAAGCGAGGGCGATCTTCGGGCGGGCATACTCAATCGGGCCGGGGTTGAAGTTCGGCGTCATCAACGTGAAGTGGTAGTGCTTGCCCACGTAGTTCGGCGCTTCGCCCGTTTCGAAGGAGTGCCAGACCGCGCGCACCATACGGATGTAGTCCTTCATGCGCGTCGCCGGGCCAGGCGCCCACTCGGTGCTGAAGCGGTTGGCGTTGTGGCCCTTCACCTGGCTGCCGAGTCCGAGCGTGAAACGGCCCTTGCTCAAGTGCTGGATGTCCCAGGCTTCCATGGCGAGCACGGTAGGGCTGCGGGGGAAGGCGATCGTGACGCTGGTCTGAATCTCCAGCTTCTCGGTGCTGGCGGCGGCAATTGTCGCCGCGAGGATCGAGTCGTGCGACGTCTCGGGAGTTGAAGCGAAGTCATACCCAAGCTCCTCGGCGCGTCGAGCCTGCTCGGCGACTGCGGTAAGCCAGCCTCCGCCGAATCCTGTTCCAACCTTCATGAGGGCCCTCTTTCGCGGCCCTTCCCCGGAAGGGCCAGTTGTGTCGGCCAAGTCTAACGAGCGCGGCGGAGGCCCGCATCTCGGCCCCTACAGCCGCCCGGTCTGCTTCGCCCGCTCCAGCACGATTTCGAAGATGCGCGCCGTTGCGGCGTCGATCATTACGCCGTTGTTGTTCGCGCTGCCCAGCCCCGCCGCCTCGGCCTCTCGCACCTTCGAGATGACGCTCTTCGCGGTCGCCACTTCTTTCTCGGTCGGCGAATAGACATCGTTGGCGATCTCGATCTGGCTGGGATGGATGCACCACTTGCCGACCGCGCCGAGGGTGGAGGACCAGGTGCACTCCGTGCGATAGCCGTCGCCGTCGCGGAAGTCGGCGAACGGGCCATCGATCGCGTCAAGGCCGAAGGCGCGAGCGGCGACGATCATGCGCGTGCGGGCGTAGTGCCAGATGTCACCTGGATAAATGCCCTTGTTCACGCCGATGTTGCCCATCCGCATCCCCTGGCTGGCGGACAAGTCGCCGACGCCGAGGATCAGCGCCTCCAGCCGTGGCGAACAGGCGGCGATCTCCTCGACCCGGGCGAGCGCTTCGGTCTCTTCGATCAGCAGTTCAAGGCCAATGCCGCCCTCGGGCAGGCCGAGCTTGAATTCGAGCTGCGTCAGCAGCGTATCGACGAACCAGACGTCGCGGGGCGCCTTCACCTTGGGGACGATGATCACGTCGATGTTCTTGCCGGCGCCGGTCACCGTTTCGATGATGTCGTCGTGGCACCAGATGGTGTGCGGGCCGTTGACGCGCACTGCTCGCGTCGTCTTGCCCCAGTCCAACCCGTTGAGGGCGTTGATCACCGGCTGGCGCGCGCCCACCTTTTCGCTCGGCGCAACCGCATCTTCGAGGTCGAGGAAGACAAGGTCGGCGTCGCTCTGGGCAGCCTTGGCCATCATCTTTTCGCTGGTGCCGGGCGTGGCGAGTTCGGATCGGCGAAGGCGGAAGGGTCGGCTCATTTGGGGTTCTCCTGGTCCAGTTCTGCAAGGATTTCGGCGTTGTGCTCGCCCAGTTTGGGCGGGCGTCGGTAGATGCCACTCGGCGTGGCGGTCAGCTTAATCGGGGAGTTCGGGAGCACTACCGGACGGTCGCTGCCGGGATGTTCGACGGCCACGAGCATCTGGCGCGCGCGCACATGCGGGTCGGCGAAGAGGTCGGCGGCGTCGTTCACCGGGCCGACCGGCACCAGCCCGGCCAGGGTGTCGACCACCTCTTTCGTTGTGCGGGCGGTCGTCCAGGCGACCATCGTCTCCTTGACGAAGGCGGCGTTCTGGATGCGGTCGTTGTTCGCCCGCGTGCGGTCGTCGTCGATCAGGTCTTCGCGCTCCATCAGCAGGCAAAGTCGCTCCCAATGGTTCGGCGTGGGCGCGGCGATCGCGCAGTAGCCGTCCGCCGTGGGGTAGATGTCGAACGGGGTGAGTTGCGCGTGGCTGTTGCCGAGCGGCTTCGAAATCTGGCCCCGGTACGAATAGCGGTAGATGATCGCCTCGGAGAGAGCGAGTGCAGCGTCGTACATGCCGACATCAAGGAACTGCCCTTCGCCGGTTGCGCGGGCGTGGAGCAGCGCCGAGACAATGCCCAGCGCTGCAAGCGTGCCGGGGTAGAGGTCGCCTATGCTGGGGCCGATCTTCAGGACCTGGCCGTCCTCGGTGCCGGTGAAGCTCACCGGCCCGCCCATCGCCTGCGCGACCACGTCGTAGGCGGGCCAATCGACGTACGGGCTGGTGCCGGTGCGCGGGTCGCCGAAGCCGCGGATCGCGCCGTAGACCAGCTTGGGGTTGCGGGCGGCGAGCGTTTCGTAGCTGAGCCCCAGGCGGTCCATCACGCCCGCGCGGAAATTTTCGACGAGGGCGTCGGCGCCGTCTGTCAGCCGCAGGAAGGTTTCGCGGTCGGCCTCCACGGTCAGATCGAGCACCACGCCGCGCTTGTTGCGGTTGATGCTCGCGAAGTAGCCGCCGAAGGCGCGTTCTGTGTCGCTTTCGGTGTAGGGGAGCGAGTAGCGGGAGATGTCGCCTTCGGGCGGCTCGACTTTGACGACGTCCGCGCCAAGGTCGGCCAGAAGCATGGTGCCGAACGGCCCGGCCAGGGCGCGAGTCAGATCGATGATACGCACGCCCTTAAGGGGCCCCGAAGGCCCGGCGAGCATCGGCGCGGCCCATTCGTGGGCGCGGCGGTAGTCGGGATCGCTGGGGCGGTTCACCGGCCTATTCTTGGTTCAGGCTGGTGGCTTGGCAACCTCCGGGGCGGTCGGTTCCTCGGACGCATCGCCGAGCGTGTCGACGATTGCGTCATCCTCGTTGTCCCAAATGACGGCGAGCACGGGGTAATCGCGGCCATCTATCCAACGGACGGGCTCGCCGCCGGGAGGTTCCGGTTCTGTCATCAAACCACTATCTGGGAACTCAGGTCGGCGCACACTCAGCACTCAGCACTCAGCCTTGGTTCCCTCAGCTCACGCTCGACCCGCCGTCCACCGGCAGCGAAACGCCGGTGATGAATCCCGCTTCGTCTGAATGCAGGAATAGGGCGGCGTAGGCCACATCCCAACCGGTGCCCATCTTCCGGCGCAGGGGTACCTGGCGGTCGCGGCCGGCGATCACCTCCTCGCGGGGCGTGCCAGCGGCCACCCGCGGCTCGATCGCCATCGGCGTGTTCATCAGGCCGGGGAGAATCACGTTCGCGCGGATGCCGTACTGGGCGTTGGCCGAGGCGATGTTCTCGGTCAGGCTGATGACGCCCGCCTTGGTGGTTTTGTAGCCGATGTAGGGGTACGCCGAGCGCACGGCCATCGAGGAGATGTTGACGATCGAGCCGCTCTGCTGTTCGCGCATGATGGGGAGTGCGTGCTTGCAGGCCAGCCACATGCCGCGCAGGTTGACCGCCACAATCTGGTCGAACGCTTCCACCGTGAGGTCCGTGACGCTGGCGTCGCCAAGGGCGAGGCTCGCGCCGACGTTGTTGTGCAGGATGTCGATCCGGCCGTAGGTGCTCACGCAGGCCGCGATCGCCTCCCGCACCTGCGATTCTTCGGTGACCTGCGCCCCGACAGCCACGGCCTGCCCGCCTTCGCCGCGAATGATCGCCGCCGTTTCCTCGGCCGCGGCGAGGTCGCGATCGACGATCACCAGCTTCGCGCCTTCCCGCGAGAGGACGATTGCCGTCGCGCGTCCGTTGCCGATCGTTTCGCCCGGCGTCTGCCCGCCGCCGAAGATAATCGCTGCCCGGTCTTTCACCCGGTCGGTCATGGGAAGCCTCCAGCTACTGGTGAATGGTTGGGGCCACGGTAGCCGATCGCCTCGATTGCCGTTCAGCGCAGTGCATAACGGCGCTCCGAGGCCACTCACTTCTGGTTGACAGTGAGAGGTGCTGTGGTAATCTTCTCGATCGGCGCTTATAGACACGCGGAGCTTGAAACAGTTCGGCAGGTCGCGAAGCTGAGTGCTTGAAGACGGCCCTGAACCAGAGACGGTACGGGGTGCAGTTCACGAACAGGCTTTTCGGCCTGTTTTCGTGCCTTGAATTAGGAACCACGCCGGGCCCTTTTGCAATCGCTCTGGGGCGCTGCCTGAACCACGGGATCTCCCGAAACGCTGAAAGCAGGGGAAGCAGGAATGCCGACCATCAATCAGTTGGTCCGCAAGGGCCGCACGCCAAAAAGCAAGAAGTCCGGCGCACCCGCGCTGCTCTTCAGCTTCAACTCGCACACCGGCCGCCTGCGTAAGGTTGCTGGCAAGGGCTCGCCTCAGAAGCGAGGCGTCTGCACCCAGGTGCGCACGCAAACCCCGAAGAAGCCGAACTCGGCGCTCCGCAAGGTAGCCCGTGTCCGCCTGACCAACGGCATCGAAGTGACCGCGTACATCCCGGGCGAAGGCCACAGCCTTCAGGAACACTCGGTGGTATTGGTCCGCGGTGGCCGCGTGAAGGACCTGCCGGGCGTGCGCTATCACATCGTCCGTGGCGCCCTCGATGCTACCGGTGTGAACAACCGCAAGCAGGGACGCAGCAAGTACGGCACTCGCAAGAATGCCCAGCCCGCGGGCCGCAAAAAGTAGCCTGGCCCGCAAGCCCACCCAAACCGGAGTCTGACGCATGGCCCGACGCAACCGACCTGAACGGCGACCGACGCCACCCGATGCTCGCTACAACGCGATCAACGTGCAGGTGCTCATCAATAAGCTCATGACGCGGGGCAAGAAAAGCACCGCCGAGCGGGTTGTCTACGGCGCGTTTGATCGCATCCAGACCCAGACTGGCCGGGACCCGCTGGATGTCTTCCAGCAGGCTGTGCGAAACACTACCCCCGTCCTGGAAGTGAAGCCTCGCCGCGTTGGCGGAGCTACCTACCAGGTGCCGGTTGAGATCCGCCCGGACCGCCGCCTCGCGCTCTCCATGCGCTGGCTTCTCGGTTCTGCCCGCAGTCGCGGCGGCCGCTCGATGAGCGAACGCCTCGCCAGCGAACTTCTCGACGCTGCCAACAACACCGGCGCCGCCATCAAGAAACGTGACGACACCCACCGCATGGCCGAAGCGAACCGCGCTTTCGTCCACTACCGCTGGTAAAGCGGGCGATCTGAAACCCTAGGAGTACCATGCCTCGCCAGGTTGAAATCGAACGCATCCGGAACATCGGGATCATTGCCCACATTGACGCGGGCAAGACGACCGTGACCGAACGCGTCCTCTTTTATACTGGAAAAACGTACAAAATTGGCGAGGTCCATGAAGGCAGCGCCACCATGGACTGGATGGAGCAGGAGCGCGAGCGCGGCATCACCATCACCGCTGCCGCCACCACCGCTGAGTGGAACGACCACTCCATCAATATTATTGACACTCCAGGACACGTGGACTTCACGGCGGAAGTGGAGCGCAGCCTTCGTGTCCTCGACGGCGGCGTCGTCTGCTTCGACTCTGTTGCGGGCGTCGAGCCGCAGTCCGAAACGGTCTGGCGGCAGGCGGACCGCTACGGCGTGCCGCGCATCGCCTTCGTCAACAAGATGGACCGCACAGGCGCGGACTTCTGGCGCACCGTCGACATGATGGTCGATCGCCTGGGCGCGAACCCAATCCCCATCCAGATCCCGGTCGGCGTCGAAGGCGACTTCGACGGCTGCATCGACCTTGTTGAGATGTGCTGGTGGTGGTTCGGTGGCGACAAGGGCACCGTCCCAGAGCGCCGGGATATTCCCGCGAACCTTCTGGACGATGCGAAAGCGGCCCACGAAAAGCTGATCGAAGGCGTCGGCAGCGTCGATGACCAGATCGCCTTGAGTTATCTCGAGGGCCACGAGATCAAGGCCCACGAGCTGAAGACCGCGATTCGGCGGGCGACGCTCGCGAACCTCATGCACCCCGTGCTTTGCGGCTCTGCGCTGAAGAACAAGGGCGTCCAGCTGATGCTCGACGCCGTAGTGGACTACCTTCCGAGTCCGGTGGACATCCCCCCGGTCAAGGGCATCGACCCCAAGCACGGCGGCGAAGTGATCCGCAGCGCCTCCGACGACGAGCCGCTCAGCGCCATCGCCTTCAAGATCGTCACCGACCCGTACGTCGGCCGTCTCGCCTATTTCCGGGTGTACAGCGGCGTCTTGAAGGCTGGCGAAAACATTTACAACTCCACGAAGGGCGAACGCGAACGCATCGGCCGCGTGCTGATGATGCACGCCAACCAGCGCGAAGAAGTGGACGCCATTTACGCGGGTGGCATCGCCGCAGCCGTTGGCCTCAAAAAGACGTTCACCGGCGACACGCTCTGCAACCAGGACCAGCCGGTTATCCTCGAGAACATCACCTTCCCCGAGCCCGTCATTCGTGTGGCCCTCGAACCGAAGAGCAAGGACGACCAGGACAAGATGGGCGACTCCCTCATGAAAATGAGCGAAGAAGACCCCACTTTCCACTGGACCTTCGACGAGGAGACCGGCCAGACCCTCATCTCCGGCATGGGCGAACTGCACCTCGAAGTGATCGTGGACCGCATGTTCCGCGAGCACAAAGTGTCCGCCAATGTTGGCCGGCCAATGGTCAGCTACCGCGAGGCGATCACCAAGCGCGCCATCGCCGAAGGCCGGTTCGTCCGCCAGAGCGGCGGCCGCGGCCAGTTCGCCGTCGTGGAACTGGAAATCCAACCGCTCGAACGGGGCATGGGCTTCCAGTTTGAAAACAAAACTGTCGGCGGGTCGGTCCCCAAGGAGTACGTCAACCCGGTGATGCAGGGCGCCCGCGAGGCGCTCCAGGGCGGCATCCTCGCCGGGTACCCGGTGCTCGACGTCAAGGTCAGCTTGCTCGACGGCCAGATCCACGCCGTCGACTCCTCGGAGATGGCCTTCAAGAACGCCGGCTCGATCGGCGTCAAAGAGGCGGCACGTAAGGCGGGGATCGTCATTCTCGAACCGATCATGAGGGTCGAAGTGCGCGCCCCCGAAGACTACTTTGGTGCGGTCGTCGGTGACATCAACAGCCGGCGGGGGGTCATCATGAGTACGGAAGCGATGGGCAAAACCCAGATCGTCCACTCCATGGTGCCGCTCGCTGAAACATTCGGGTACTCCACGGACCTGCGCTCACTGAGCCAGGGCCGCGCGAGCTACAGCATGGAATTCGATCACTACGAAGAAGTTCCGAAGAACGTCGCGGCCACGCTCATGAAGCAGGCCGGCAACTAAACCAGAGGTTCCAGAGAAGGAAAGGAAACCACCCATGGCGAAGGCGAAATTTGAACGGACGAAGCCGCACGTAAACGTCGGCACGATTGGCCACGTGGACCACGGCAAGACGACGTTGACGGCGGCGATCACGAAAGTCCTGGCGCTCAGAGGCGGTTCACAGTTCCGGGCGTTCGATTCGATCGACAACGCCCCGGAAGAGCGCGCGCGCGGGATCACGATCGCCATTGCCCACGTGGAGTACGAGACGGAGAAGCGTCACTACGCCCACGTTGACTGCCCGGGCCATGCGGACTACATCA
>JBDSJC010000134.1:0-13068 GCA_039917655.1 Tepidiformaceae bacterium | reverse complement strand
TGGGTAGAGCTGATAGGCACCGCCTGCGCAGGTATCGTAGGCGTCCGCCTGCGCGTACATTTCCGGCACGCCGGAGTTCGAGGAGTACACGTCTGTCAGAATCCCAGCCTGAAGGGTCGTGTCTTCGAAGTCTTGACAAACGTACGCGTTCAGATACTCGCCCGCCGGCAAGTAGAAGTACATGATAATGAACCGGCAATCCGGCGCGGTCCAATCTGCTGCTGCCGATCCAAGCCTACCGCCGCGGTCGCGGCGAGCACAACAGACATGACGGCAAAACGTGCTAAGGCAGACCACTTCATCGCTGAACTCCGTTTTAGCTAGGCCGGGCGCAACCGCCTGGCAAAGGCTTAATGGTGCACGCCTCTTCAGGAGAGGTGGTATCGACGGTCAGCGGCGAGAACATGGTGGACTGTAGAGCACCTCGTGGCCGTGAGCATCGGCTCCAAAGAATAGGTCAGCTGTACGCTGATCGGTTCGTCGATCGCGAACGATCACCGATCTCCCGCTCAGGAATCCGGGAGCTGGCGAACGCCGTTCGTTCTTCTCGAACGAGCGCGCACCGGCGGGAGCGCCAGCTTGCGCAAGGTCGGTTGGGCGATCGGTCTCGCTAAATCCAGCGGAAGCCAACTGATCCTTGTTCGCGAACGGAAGCGACGAGCCGGCCGCTTCGGAGTGCCGGCTTGTTTGGCTGCACGCCGCAGCCGATCCGGGGTACTGATACCAGTTGACCACCTCGGTGCTGTCCCGATAAAGCCGCTCCTGCCAGATCTCGCCTGACGGCAGCCTCGTTGTGGTCTTGAAGCGGAACTGGTTGCCGGTATCGTCTAGTTGAACCCACCGCTCGGTGACCAGTGTCGTTTGCGCGGATTGGACGGCGACAGGAAGGGCGCTGCCTCTCACTTCATAATTCGTGTACTCGATCAAAGTATAGTGAAGGACGCGTGATGCGAACTGCTGGCTCGCAAGCTGCGGTAAGCCCCCATCACCCCCCGACGCGGCAGTGCTCAAAGTTCTCCACCCCACCAGGGCTGCCCCGATAGCGAGGAACGCCGTGAGCGCCGCAGCAACCCTCCAGTCTCTCAGAAAGCCCAACATGGTCGCCCTCCTCTCTGCGTGCGCAGAGAGTGCATGGCCATCCCGAGCACCCTGGCCATCAGCGCAACAACCCCGGCTAGAGCCCAGTTCGTAGATCTTTCAGGCGTCATTCCCAGCCTCCAGTGGTCGACCCTCGTCCCTCGGCGCGATGAGCCGGTCGATCTCCTTCGCGGCGGTGCTCAGGCAGTCATCGCACTGAAACGTAGGCTTCCAGCGAACAGTCCGCATCACCCGTTCGGGTGAATTTCACGCCAGTAAACTGCGGCCGCTTCGCTTCGCGAGTGCACATCGAGCTTCTCGAATATGTGCTTCACGTGCGTTTTCACGGTGTTCAGCGAAACCCATAGGAACTGCGCGATCTCGGCGTTGCCTTGGCCGTCCGCCAGCAGCGTCAGCACCTGGAGTTCGCGCTCACTCAGACTGTTGGGTTCCAGAGCCATTGCCACTCGCTCCTTCCGCTTTGGGTGGCACTTTCGATAGTACGCACCGTGTCAACCGCCGGTCATACGTTCGAAACACCCGCCTGCTACGCTCGCCAGCATGCCCAGCCTGGAACTCCGCATCCGTCCCTGTCGCACCGAAGACCTTCCAGCCATCCTGCGCATCTATAACGATGAGATCGAAACCGGCGTAGCCACCTGGGACGAGACGCCATGGACGATCGAGCAGCGCGAAGCGTGGTTCGCCGGGCACGACGCCTCCACCCCGGTGCTGGTGGCCGAGTCGGCGGGCGCTGTCGTTGGCTTCGCCTACCTGACTTTTATGAGCGCGAAATCGGGCTGGCGCTTCACACGCGAAGAGACCATCTATATTGACCCCGGCGCACGCGGCCAGGGCGTGGGCAATCTGCTGCTCGGCGCTCTGTTGGAGGCTGCGAGAGCGATCGGCGTTCACCTCGTCGTTGCGTCGATTACCTCCACCAACACGGCCAGCCTTGAGCTCCACACGAAGCACGGATTCGAAGACGCGGGCACCCTGCGCAGCGCCGGCTTCAAGTTCGGCAAATGGCTGGATACAACGCACATGCAGAAAATCGTGGAGTAGCCAACGGCCAACGACCAAGCCTGTATACTCACCAGAAATTTGGAGGCACGATGACCACCATCCTTGACCCCACCGACGAGCGAGTGCCGATCCGCCGCAGCCTGACACCCCGGCCCGAGGCGGTCACCGGCGTGGTCGGCCTCTTGAATATCTCCAAGCCGCGCGGCGACATCCTCATCACGCAACTCGAAAAGCGCCTGCGCGAGCGGCTGCCGAACGTGGAGTTCCGCAACTACGCCAAGCCCACCTTCACCAAGCCCGCGCCGGATGACCTGCGCAAGAAGATCGCCAGGGAGTGTGGTTTCGTCATCGAAGCGCTCGCTGACTGAGGATCTTGCACAACGTGCAGTGTGCACGACACGACGTGGTTCGAAATCCAGGGCAAGCCAGCAGTCTTCATCGCCTCCAGCGAGTTTATTGACGCCGCAGCACACCAGGCGGCGGCGCTCGGGCTGCCGGATGTGCGCCGCATCTTCGTCCCGCACCCCATCCAGGATGCGACCGATGAGGAGATGCGGGCGAAGGCTGACGCGATCGTCGATGCGGTGATCGAGGCGCTGGTCGACTGAGCGGGCACATCGGCCCGGCCCTGATTCGAGTGTCCCCGGAGGTCCGGAACAGATGACTGAGCCCGCTATCGCCGTCCGCCATTTGCGTAAGAGCTACGGCAGCTTCGAGGCGCTGAAGGGGATTGACCTTGAGATCCGTCCCGGCGAAGTCTTCTCGATCCTCGGCCCGAACGGCGCGGGGAAGACCACCCTCGTGGAGATCCTCGAAGGCTACCGCTCCCGCTCGGCGGGAGACGCGGCGGTGCTGGGGACGGACCCCGGCCAGCCGACAGCGGCCTGGCGATCACGCATCGGCATCGTCTTGCAGAACACCGTCGTGTTCGACGAACTTACCGTGCAGGAAGTGGTCGAAGAGTTTTCGCACTTCTACCCGCACCCGCTCGATGTCGGCCGGGTCATTGGTCTGGTGGGTCTGGATGAGAAACGCCGGGCGCGCTGCGGCAAGCTCTCCGGCGGCCAGAAGCGGCGCGTCGATCTCGCGCTTGGCCTCATCGGCAACCCTGAACTGATCTTCCTGGACGAACCAACCACCGGGCTTGACCCCCAAGGGCGCCGGCAACTCTGGGATGTGGTGCGCGAATTCACTGCGCTGGGGAAGACTGTCGTCCTAACGACGCACTACCTGGAGGAAGCGGAGGAGCTGGCAGACCGGGTGGGCGTGATCATCGGCGGCGAGCTTGCCGCACTCGGCACCCCGCGGGAGATCGGCGGACGCCAACAGGCGTCTTCGCAGGTCCGATTTGAAGCGACGGGCGCATTGGCGAATGCAGCGCTGCCCGCTGGGATGGACGGCGCGTCGGTGCCGCCATTCGTCACGATCGCCACGCTGACTCCGACGGAGGTGGTAGTAGCGCTCTCCTCGTGGGCGAAGAATCTCGGCGTTGATGAACTGCCCGGCCTTGCGATTACTCGGCCTTCGCTCGAAGACGTCTACCTCAAAATGGTTGCGGACGCTGACGCACTCGATGCCGCCACGGAAGTGTCCCAATGATGGCAGCACCGCAGCCGCCCAATCGCCCCGGACTTCTCCGGCTTGGGCTCTCTTGGACGCGAGTAGAGCTGCGGCTCTTTTGGCGCATCCCGACGCAGGTGTTCTTCACATTCGCCCTGCCGGTGCTGTTCCTGGTGATCTTCGGCGCCGTGTTTTCGGGCGATATCGAGGCAGGACCAGGGCGTTCAGTTTCGTTCGTGCAGTACTTCCTGCCGGGAATCATCGCGGCAGGAGTTATGAGCACAACGTTCACCAACCTCGCCTCCTCGATCGCGGTGCAGCAGCACACCGGGCTACTCAAGCGCCTGGGAGGCACGCCGTTCCCGCGCGGCGCGTTCTTCATCGGCAAAGTGCTCATGGCGGTCATCGTCACGGTCGTGCAAACGGCGCTGATGCTGGGCATCGCGGTCCTGGCCTACGGCGCGGAGTTGCCAGTGGACGCGGGGCGCTGGTTGGCGTTCATTGTGGTGCTTCTGGTGGGCGCGGCGACGGGGGCGGCGTTGGGCATCGCCTACACGCGCGTCATCCCCAACGCGAACTCAGCACCAGCAATTATTCAGCCCCCGTTTCTGGTGCTCCAGTTCATCTCTGGGGTGTTCTTTCGGCATAGCGAACTTCCGGGCTGGCTACAAGCGGTGGCGGCCGTGTTTCCGCTGCGTTGGATGAGCCAGGGATTCCGTTATGCGTTCCTGCCGGACGGGTTCGGCGAGTTCGAATATGGCAGCACCTGGGGCTGGCAGTGGCCCCTCGGCATACTCGCCATCTGGCTGGTGGTCGCGGCGCTGCTCGCCTCCTGGCTCTTCCGCTGGGACCGCTCCAGTGGGGAGTGAGGGCGGGGGTGTTCGGACTTCTCGTCTAACCGCTCTTCGCGATCGGAGCCAGAATCCTGGCCTGCACCGGCGATGGTGACCGCCGCCATGGCGATCGTGAGGGCGCGCACGAGGGCTGTCAGCTTGCTGAGTTTTCGCATGATCTCTTCGAGGTCTTCTGTGTTTCGGGTACCGGTTGGTACCTTCACGGAGCGGGGTGAATGCTCGTTGAGCAGGTTGCTACGCGCTCGCACGGCACCCGAGGGGTAGCCAGCCTTCTCTGGGACGCTCGCACGCACGGGTTCGCGGCAGGCCAGGCTCGAAAGCGATGGAAGTGAAGCGCAAAAGCCGTGGGGGATCCGGGGCGCGGAGAAGTGTTAGTTAGGGGGACTGGAATACTGGCGCAGCAGTTGTTCCAGCCTGTTGCGAGCGGAGTCATCGGCGTCGAGCATACGGCCGATCCATTCGAGCACGTATCCAAAATTCAGGTCTTGGCCCTGGACGGCGAGGAGTTGTTCGATGTCCGGCCAGTCCTTTGGCCGGTCGTAAAGCGTCTTGAATATCACGATGTCTTCCGCGGCGAGCACACGGATTGGATGACCGTAGAAGTCCACGGCGACGGATCGTGCCTCACAGGAATCGTGGAAGGGGTCATACGCGAAGAAGAGGTCAATTGGCGTTCCGGACCAGTCCAGCCGAACCTGCTCTCGCTGGATCGCTTCATCCTGTAGTTCGCGGGTCGTCGCTACGCCCTGGCCGTTGAGGGTCGAAAACACCCTCGGGACTTCGGATACTGGAAGGAAGATGTTGATGTCGATGTCAGCGGTTCCGCGCGGCTCGCTCCAATAGACAAGGGCGATGGCCCCACCGAAGGCATGGGGGATCTCCGCCTTCTGAAAGAGGGCCGCCAATTGCGCGACCTTTTCATCCGGGAGCAAGCCGCGATCAGGGAGCGGCAACGGGCCGGCCCGTGGATGAGAATCGAGGGAAGTCCAGCGGGCTTTTCACGTAGGGCCGAGGCCGGTGCCGAGCGATATAGTCGGACATTCGCATAAGCCCAACAAAGGTGGCTGACCGTTCGGATTCGCTCTTGCCACGCCAGTTGAGGGCACGAGCTTCGAGGCTCTTCGCCGACGTGGCGGATCGACAGCGTTGAACCAGGAGGCTCCCGACTGCCTCTCGCCCGCTTGCCGCTTGTGTCGTTTTCTCGGTGATCATCTCGCCTCGATCTTAGCATGTGGACTTCAGCCGCCGTCCGCGCTATCCGCCTGCAACCGCTTCGAGCGGCGGCTCCCCTTCGCTCAAGCGGACGCCCGGCCGGAGGTGTTCGCGCCGCCAGAGCCAGAAGAGCGGCGGCAGGGCGAGCAGGAACGTCGCCGCCGCAACGCCCATCGCGGCCTGGATGGAGATGCCGTCGGCGACGAAGCCGAGGATCGGTTCGAAGAAGGCAAGTTCCAGGCTGAGGAAGAGCGAGAGTACGCTGAGGACGGTCGCGCGACGTTCACTGGGCGTCCGTTCGTTGATGTAGTTGTCCAGCGTTGGGCGCACGAGGCCTTGGATGAGCGATGGGATCGCGAAGAATGCGAACGCCGCCTGAGCATCGATCAGGGCGATGCCCGTATAGGCGATCACCATCCCGGCGGAGCCCATAAGGAACATGCGCGGCACTCCAGCGCGGGAGGCCAGCCGGAAGGCGACCATCGCCGCCACCACCGAGATGACCCGCAGCGGCGCCTGGTAGACGCCGTAGAGGCTGGTTGGCACGTCGTAATCGATAAGGAATGGCTGGATGAGCACAACTGGCACGAATCCAGCGGTCAGCAGCACCGACCCGAAGAGCATGGCGTAGCGGACCTGCGGCGTGGTCCAGGCGAACGACATACCACTACGCAGGTCCCGCCAGTAGTGCTTCTCGGCGTGCGCAACGCGGGGTTCACGCATGGCGAGGGCTACAGACACAGCGGCAAGCGGCCCGAGTGCGCTGATCGCTATTGTGAAGGCGAGGCTGGTCTGGGCTGCAACGAACCCGCCGATGACCACGCCCAACAGCCCTGCCGTCAACGTGACGGCGAAGCCGCGTCCGGCGATCCTGCTGAAGCGAGATTCTTGGCCGGCTTCCTTGAGCGAGTCGTAGATGAGGGCCTGGTCTGCTCCACTGCGCATGGCCATCGCAAATGCCCAAAGGACGTAATCGGCGAAAAGAAGCCAATAGTTACTTGTGAAAGCGAATCCGAGGATCGTTAGCGAAAACAGTGCTGCGCCGCTGGCAAGCACTTTTTTGCGGCCAATGTGGTCTGCGAGTGCGCCAAGAAGCGGGTTCAGAGTGCCCACGAGCACGAAGAACGGCAGATCCATGGCCAGGATCCATCGCAGTTCCAGGCCTTCGTCCACGATCAGGTACTTGATCCAGATGCCCGTCCAGAGGCCGAAGTCCATCAGGAAGATGAACGCGTAATAGAGCCGGACGTTGCGCCGGGCGGCGTCTACTGCGGTTGAAGCCATGGCGGACGGTCAGCCTAGCGCATTCGCCACGCGCGTTGCGAAGCACGGGGCGAATGCGAGAAGAAGCCGTCCGCTCCCGGCCGGGGGCGGACGGCTTGCGGTTAGGACCCGGGCTTAGCCGAAGTTCCAGTCGGAGATGATCCCGAAGAGGCCAGCGCCCATGGGTGCCTTGCCGGAGTCGCTGGTCGTGGCGATCACGCCCAGGACGAGGACGAAAACCGCGAAGCCGATGAGACTGGCGATGACAACCTGGTTGGACTGGGCGCTGGTGGCCGACTGGACGGCGTAGATCGTGGTCACAAGGAGCAGCGCGAGGGGGACGATCGCGAAGACCGGCCAGAGGATGGGAATGAACATGAGGATGCAGGCCGCGAGAGGGAAAGAGGCGTAGCCCATGGTACGGACGAGGGCCTGGAGCTCAACCTGCACCTTGAACATCTGAACCATCACCACGTAGACCACGAGCGCGGCTACCCCGTACATGACAGCCATAAAGATGGACCCGAAGATGACCTGGTTGACGAACACCCTGTCCGGCGTTCCTGAAGCGACCACGCTCCAAAAGAGGAGCGCGCCGAGGCCCGCCAGCAATGCGCTGACCACGGTGATGACAAGCGCCGGGATTAGTTCGTTGGCGTCATCACGAACCTCATCAAAGACGGTAGTATCGAGTTTCGCGAGCCGAACCAGGCGGTTGATGACGACGTTGGGGTCCATGGTGCCTCCTGCGGTTGCCCGGCGGGCGCGAGCGTGAGCCCGCTGACGAATTCTTTACACTCGCCGGATCGGGCGAACTATAGCACATGCCCAACAAATATGCATACGCTTACGCACCTTTGCGATTAAATTCTCGACCAGGCTCAGAGCGGCCGTTTGCCGGGGGCGCCCGGCCGCCGCGGGTAGCCGGGCGCAGTGAACGCCACTTTGCGAAATAGCCCGACCGATAGCGTGTCGCTGATTTCGGCGCGCATCGGGATCGAAGCCTCGAATTCACAGCCAAGCACAGCGAGGCTGTTCGATGCCGCCGCCAGCTCCGGTTCGAACGCGCTCCCTTTCGGCAAGGCGATAACGCCACCTGGCGCGGTTAGCGGCGCAGTGTATTCCAGCAGTTCCCGCAGTTCAGCTACGGCACGTGCGCTAACGACTGGCAGGCTGTCTCGGAGTGCGCCGCGGCCAGCTTCTTCCGCGCGCAGTGGGTGCACGACCACGTTGACGAGGCCCAGAGCTTCTGCGAGTTCGGAAAGGAGTGCGGCCCGCTTCCTCAGCGGTTCCACCAGGTGAACCTGGGTGTCCGCACAGACGACTGCCACCACGAGCCCAGGAAAGCCACCGCCGCTCCCGATGTCCGCGAGCCCGGTTGGGCCGGGTGACCGCGTTTCGATGATCCGCAGTAGTTCGAGCGACTCGGCATACTGGCGGCGGACCGCCTCCGCTGGTGGCACGGAGGTCACGCGGACGCGCGAAGAGACGGCTTCGAGCAGCCCCGCGTGGCGCTCAAGCAGGGGTAGCCAACGGCTCGGATTCGGGAGCCCAGGAAAGAGCGCCGGCAGGTCAACCCATGTGAGATTCACGCGCGACTCCGGCGCACGTAGGTGCAAACGATGGTAATCTGGAGGTTATGACGAACGAACCCACCACCCTCTCTGCCCAGAGCGTATCGCTCGGGCAGGCGTTCACGGACTATATTGATGCGCTAAAGCCCGTTGATCGCGAGAAGCACGAAAACTACGTTCGGAAGTACATCGAGCATGTCGGCGCCGAAGTGCCGCTCTCGTTCCTCTCGGGCGCACGCGTGGAATCTTACGCCGAGTACCAGATTCGCTCCTCGGACCCAAAGGCCCAGGAACGCGTCGAATCGCTGAAGAACTGGTTTCAGTTCTTGAAGAAGCGCGGATACGTGCAGGTCAACTACGGCATCCACATTCGTGTGCGGCGCGCCGTTGGCCGCTCCTCCGGCGCCGGTCAGGTACGTGTCGAGCAGACTGCCATTGAGATGACTGCCGAAGGGCTCCAACACTTGCAGCAAGAGATGGCGGAGATCAGCTCGCAGCGGGCTGGTCTGGTGGAAGCAATTGCTGTCGCCCGTGAAGACAAAGACTTCCGCGAAAACGCTCCGTTGGATGCCGCCCGCGAAGCGCTCGCATTCGCTGACCAGCGTCAGAAGCAGATCGAAACTGCCCTGAAGCGCGCGGTTGTGGTGCAGCGTGCGGCAGGAGACATTTCGACCATTGGTTCGACGGTGACCGTGACCCAGCAGGGCATAGCAGACTCGCGAGAGTTCAAGCTGGTCGGCCAGCGGGAAGCGAACGCCAGGGAGCAGAAGATCTCCGTGGATTCGCCAGTCGGCAAAGAGCTGCTGGGCCGGCGAGTTGGTGATGAGGTGGAAGTGACCGTGCCCTCAGGCACGATTCACTACCGGATCGATGGCATCCGCCAGTCCTGACGGACACCCCGTGGGTCCTGGGCTGACGGACTCGTCAGGCGACCGGGCTACAAATCAAGAAATGGTTCTGGTTTCGAGCCTTCGGGTGCGTCCATGTTCTAGCTTGTGCGCCCGATCGCGGAAGCTTGGCGGCTATCGCCCCGGCACGTTTCTGCCGTAAATAGCTGTAAGGGACAACGATGAGCGCCTGGAACAATGTGCGAAAACGGGGATCGTCTCCAGCACCCATGAGGGTCTTCGCTGATGACCCGGCGATTCGGCTCTCCCCATACTTCCCGAATCCGGGGAGGGTGACGCGATGCTGGTGACCGGCGATGTAAAATGTTTGCACTGCGGATTTCTCAGCGGTCGCTGGGTTGGCGTGAGCGGGGCGCCCGTGACGAGGGCCGGCCTGAAACGGTTGGACGGGGCGGCGGCAGGTGATCCCTGCGGAAGCCCGGACGAAGCGGTGAGTTGTCAGCGATGTGACGGCCCCGTGTTCCTGGATGACGCGAACCCTGTGATTTCGAGTACCCGGCTGCGCCGCATCCGGCGGTTGCGCGAGCAGATTGCGTCGTTCGACGCGCATCGAGGCGGACGAGCGGCGTAAGGCCGATCCGCAGTCTGTGACACTGTGCGTCCCGCGGGCACCCTCCCCTCCCTCTCGGTTGCGGTACTGACCCTGGTCGTCCGTTGGCCCAAATCAGGATCGCTAACAGCAATCGTCTTTGTAGCCGCAACGATTGCAGACCGAGATCCGCGCGCCCTTGATGTTCGGCATCGGTTGGCCGCAACGGGGGCACCTCTGGAGGGGTAGGGTTGGCACCCGCGCATTGAGCCACCCTGCTGCAACAGTCGTCAAGCGTGGCAAGCCGCAACCGTCACACGGGGCTCCACCGCGTAAGGGCGCAGGCCTGATTGGCCGGGTGGAATGCGCTATCATCACGAGCACCCGATACCGCGCAGGAGACGATCCACATGAGTGAAGACCGACCACCCGCAACGACAACTGACGCCGGCATCCCAGCCGCCAGTGATGAGTTCTCCCTTTCAGCAGGGTCGAACGGACCCCTGCTCCTCCAGGACCACTACCTGATCCAGAAGATGGCGCAGTTCAACCGCGAACGCGTCCCTGAGCGGGTTGTGCACGCGAAGGGCGGGGGCGCCCATGGCTACTTCGAAGTCACCGCCCCCGTCACGGAATTCACGAAGGCCGCGTTCCTCGACACGGTGGGCAAACGCACACCGGTGTTTGCCCGCTTCTCCAGCGTTGCCGGTGAACTCGGTTCTGCCGATACCCAGCGCGATCCGCGTGGATTCGCCCTCAAGTTCTATACCGAAGAAGGCAACTACGACCTGGTTGGCAACAACACCCCGGTCTTCTTCATTCGCGATCCTCAGAAGTTCCAGGACTTCATCCGATCGCAAAAGCGCAACCCGGTAAGTAACTTGCGCGACAACAACATGCAGTGGGATTTCTGGACACTCTCACCTGAATCCGCGCATCAGGTTGCTATCCTGATGTCGGACCGCGGCACCCCGCGCAGTTGGCGGAACATGAATGGCTACTCCAGCCATACGTTCATGTGGGTTAACGCTGGCGGCGAGAAGTTCTGGGTGAAGTACCACTTCAAGACCGACCAGGGCATAGAAAACTTCACCGATTCCGAAGCAGGGGCAATGGTCTCCGAAGACCGTGACTACCACCTGCGAGACCTCTTCAACGCGATCGAGCGGGGCGACTACCCTTCATGGACTTTGCAAATGCAGATCATGCCGTTTGCCGACGCCGTGGAGTACCGCTTCAACTCGTTCGACATCACTAAGGTCTGGCCGCACGCGGACTATCCGCTCACCACGATCGGCCGCATGGTCCTTAACCGAAACCCCGAAAACTACTTTGCGGAGGTGGAGCAATCGGCCTTCGAACCGGCCAACATGGTCCCTGGCATCAGCTCGAGCCCGGATAAGATGCTTCTCGGCCGCCTCTTCAGCTATCCAGATGCCCACCGCTACCGAATCGGCACGAACTACCTCCAGTTGCCGATCAACACCCCGCTTTCCCCGGTGAACAGCTACAACAAGGATGGCTCGATGCGCTATCGCCACAACGGGACGCAGCCGGTCTACGCCCCGAACTCCTTCGGAGGGCCTGCCGCCGATCCGCGCTACGAGGAGCCCGGCATGTTTGTCAGCGGCGAGATCGTTCGGAGCGCCTCTGCCCTTCACCGGGACGATGACGACTTCGTCCAGCCGCGAGCGCTCTGGACCAACGTCCTCTCGGAAACAGACCGGGAGCACATGGTCACCAACATCGCGAACCACCTGAAGGGTGGCGTTCAACCAGATATCACCGCCCGTGCGATCGTCTATTGGAGCAACATTCACGCCGACCTGGGCGCCCGGGTGAGCCGAGCGCTCGGTCTTCCGGAAACGGTCGCCGCCCCGGTAGGCGGGTCCTAGCAGCGTCGGCTAAGGTAAACCGCTAAACCGCTTGACTGAGTTAGCAATTCTTCGGTAGATTGAGAGGAGAGGACCGTGCCCGCTTCGATTCGTTTCGAAGTTGGTCACGGGTTCCGCTGTGGCCAACCGACACTTCGGGGGTCGCCACGCTCAAGACGCCAGAGAGTCGCTCACCCCGCCTCTTCCCGGAAAGGCCCCCGCAAAGGGGGCCTTTCCTATAGGTGATCCAGGCCGCGATGTCCGATAGACGGCACAAATGGCGGGATTGGCATTTCCTGAAACACGCCTGAACCGATGCAAAACAGCCGCGAGTTTGAGATAATTGTGAGGATATTCCCAAGCGCCAGACGAACTGGCGCGAAACAAGGAGAAATCTGTGATTCGACTTCCATGGCAAACAGCAATCTTGGGGCTCGCGAGCGTCGCTCTGCTCGGGCTGGCGGCGGCCTGCGGCGGCGGAGACTCCAAGGCCACGCCGACCTCAGCGGCGATCCCCACTTCGCCAGCCAGCGGCAGCCCGGCGGCCACAGCCTCCGCTGGCGCTATCCCGGCCGGTGCGCCGGAAATCGACCAGAACGGGCTCGCCTTTAAGCCGGACAAGCTCACCGTCAAGGCCGGCGAGAAGGTCTACTTCAAGAACAGCGAAAGCGCGCTGCACACGGTCACCATCAACGGCAAGAACGAATCCGGCAACATGAAAAAAGGCGACGTCTTCAGTTGGACCCCAGCCGCTGCTGGGACGTACAAGGTCAACTGCGATTTCCACCCGCAGATGAACGCCACGATCACCGTCAGCTAAGCGCGGAGCCGTCGGTGCGCGGGTGCCCACCGTGCTCGCCTTCTGCCAGCGCGGCGTCCGACATCTCGGGTACCGCCGCGCTCCGGCAGATGGCAATGGGCCTACTACCGGTAGGGCGTAGTACCCACGGGTAGTCGCGCTCCTATGCTGGCGAATCTTCCGATCACTGTCGGCGGGCCGATCTCCCGCGCAGAGTACGTTTCGTTGGTCTGGCAGGCGGCAAGCGACGGACGACCCGGACGCCGTGTTCGACAATGACTACTCGAACGCTGCACGAAGCCGACCCAATCGATCACCACGTAGTGGTCGATGGTGATGTTGAAGTCGTGTTGCACGGCGGCTATTGCCGCGGCGGCTCCCCCACCGGGGTA
>JBDSJC010000133.1:0-24972 GCA_039917655.1 Tepidiformaceae bacterium | reverse complement strand
GTCAAGATGTTCACCGAAAAGGTCTCCGAGGATAAGGAAGGCAACGCCTACGTCGCCTACCGCTTCCAGCCGGTCTAATTTGGGCTAAAACCCGCACGACCCTCGCAACTTCAAAGGAGATCCCATGCGAGAAGTAGCAGTCATTGGCGTGTCCATGATCAAGTTCGGGCGATACCCGGACAAGGAAGTCTCACAACTCGCCGCCCAGGCCGGTCACGAAGCTCTCAAGGACGCCGGCGTGGACATGAAGGCGATCGAGTCGCTCTACAGCGGCAACCTCTATCAGACCTCCGGTTCCGGCCAGCGCATCCTCCAGCAGATGGGGCAGACCGGCATCCCCGTCGTCAACGTGGCCAACGCCTGCGCCACCGGCTCCACCGCGTTCCGCGAGGCCTACTTCGCCATCGCCTCCGGCGCCTACGACATCGTCATGGCCGTCGGCAGCGAACAGATGGGCAAGCAGGGCCTCCTTGGCTCACGCGGCGACCCCGCGACCAGCCTCGAAGGCCGCGTCGGCTCCTACATGATGCCCGCTGTTTTCGGCATGGCCGGCATGGAGCACTCCAAGAAGTACGGCACGCAACAGGAGCACTTCGCCCTGGCCAGCGTCAAGAACCACTTCCACAGCACCCAGAACCCGCTCGCTCAGTACCAGAAGGAATCGCCGCTCGACGAAGTGATGAACGGCCGCGTGATCGCCTACCCGAACACGCTCCTCATGTGCTGCCCAACCGGGGACGGCGCGGCCGCGGCCATCCTCTGTTCGATGGACAAGGCTCGCCAGTACACCACCCAGCCGATCAAGGTGGCCGCCAGCGTCCTTACCAGCGACCCCTACACGGACCGCGACCTCACCCTGCCGGACATCAACACGCTCACCCGGAACGCCGCCAAGATCGCCTACGAACAGGCGGGAATCGGCCCCGAGGATCTCAGCCAGGTCGAACTGCACGACTGCTTCGCCACCGCCGAACTGCTTCACTACGAAAACCTTGGCCTCTGCGAAGAGGGCATGGCCGGTAAGCACGTGGCCAGTGGCGCGCCGTGGATCGGCAACAAGATCCCGATGAAGTACCAGGAGGACATCGCGCCCTTCCAGGACAAGACGTACAAGCCGAAGACGAAGACCGTGGTGAACGCCAGCGGCGGGCTGCTCTCTAAGGGCCATCCGCTCGGCGCTACCGGAGTCGCCAACATCGCCGAGCTCGTCTGGCACCTTCGCGGCCAGGCCGGCAACCGCCAGGTTGAGGGTTCGAAGATCGCCATGGCGCACGTCATCGGCCTTTGCTCGGCCTGCACCCTTAACATCCTCCAGAAGTAGCGCGGTTACTCGCGGTTCACAACGAACGGGCGCTCCAACCGGAGCGCCCGTTCGTGCTACCCAGCGCTGATTCAGCGCCGAGACTACCTTGGATCGGGGCCCTTCCCGCTTCGGCTCGCCGCTCAGCGTGAGCCCATACCGTTCGAGGAGTTCGACGATCCCTCGAGTCCGTGTATTCCTCGTCGTACGGACGATAGGTTTGCTCCCAGTGGTAATTGGCGGTCTTCGAATAGAACAGAAGGACGTCGTTGATCCGACCATAGTGCTTTGAGCCTTGTTTGGCATCATTGTGCGACGACGTTCGCTTCCAGATGATTTCATTCACGAACTGCTGCGGCCCAAAGATCGCGTCGAGCATGATCTTCAAATAGTGGCGCGCCGTCGGGTCGCAGTGCAGGTACAGGCTGCCCGTCGGCTTCGACACCCGGTGCAGCTCCACAAGACGCGGCGCCATCATCGTCAAGTAGGCCGTCACGTCGTTTCGACCCAACGCCGCAACCAGGCTCTTTAGCATCTGCTTTGTCACCAGGTATTAAGCCGGCTGGAAGATCTCGATCGGGTTGCCCGAGGGGTCCTCGCAGACGATCTGCTTGCCGCCGGGGCCGCTCACGATGTCGTTGCGGAAGGTGCCGCCGTTGGCGCGCAGGTCGTCCACCACGGCGACGATATCCGCCACCTCGATGACCAGCCGGTTCCAGCCGCCGGGTTCGGGCTGGCGGCCGTCAGGCATGGGCCTCGCCGCCGAACTGCGCGGGCCGGCCAGCCAGAGCGTCAGGTCGCCCTTCTGGACGGACGCGAACGGCGCCCCCTGGTGGTCCTTGACCTCGAACCCCAGCCGGCCAGTGTAAAACTCCACCGCCGCATCAACGTCGTCAACCAGGTAGCGAATCGAGGCCATTGTTCTCTCCGTCATCGAGTGAGTGGCGCCATCATAACCTCCCGATGCGCGCCGGTTGCACGTCTCGCTGTTAGCCGGCCGCGGGTTGGCCAGCGTTCATCTTGGCGCCGCGGCGGCGCTTGAAAACGTAGGTGCGCACCTGCCAACGCCCACTGTGGAAGCGAATGTGACGGGCGATCGGTTCACGTTGGAGGGGATTCACCTTCCAGAGCTGTTCGGCGATCTCCTTGTCGAAGTGCCAGCGAGTCTCCACCACCTCGAAGCCGAGCGCCCGGTAGGCGCGGTGAGCCGGCTCGGCGAACGTGTTGGAGCTGAGGACGAACTCCGGGGCCTCGGGGTGCACCAGTTCGAGGTGAGCGATCAGCGCGGCCAGCATCCGCCGGCAGACCCCCCGTCCGGCCTGCTCGGGCGGCACGTGCACCGCCCAGATGTAGAGTCCCGCCAGGTCCTGCAGGTTGACCGAGACGCGCCCCACGGCGCGCCCATTTTCGCAGGCGATGTAGTGGTGATGCGGGCTCTTCTGGTGCGCGAACTGCAGCGCGGCCTCGGCCTTCGCGGGGTCGCGCAGATGCCCAAGGTCGAACGCATGAAAAGGGAAGCCGCGCTCTCCCCAGCCAGCCATCTGGCGCACCAGGTCGGGGCCCCAGGGCCGCAACTCCAACCCGAAACCCTCAATCGAACCGATGGATGTCGCGGCAGCAGTCATCGTGTTGCGAGCGCTTCGCGGAGAGTGAACCCGGCCGTTCGAGATGGGCTTGCCCAGCGCGCTCCCACTCCCGGAACCGCGGTGGGAAAGAGGCCTGAGGGGCGAGGGTCACGCGCGCCAATCGCCCACTGGACTGCACGCGAGTGGACGGACGAGGACGTTGGTAGGGGAGTGTGGGCCACGGCACGCAGTTTACCCCATCTCGCTGGCCATCTCCCACAGCCCACCTCTGGTGGCGAACCGATACGATGGAGCGACATCCCAAACGGGAGGGCCTGATGTCCGACCCCACCACCGAATCGCTCCAACTCTTCGGCAGCCGCTACAACCTGGACCCCGCCGTCATGTCGTCGCTGCTGTCAACGGCGATGAGCCGCGGCGGAGACTTCGCCGAACTTTTTTTCGAACACCGCACCAACAGCGCTATCACCTGGGAGGAGCAGCGCGTCAAGTCGGCCTCGCGCCACGTTGCCCAGGGCGTCGGCATCCGCGTCGTGAAGGGCGACGCGATCGGCTACGCCTACACGGAGTCCCTCGACCTGGAGCAGATGCGCAAGGCGGCGGAAACCGCGGCGCGCATCGGCAGCGCGGACGAACGCCCGACCCCGGTGAACGCCACTCCGCAGATGTCCGGCGTGGCCTACTACTCCAGTGACGAACCCCTGAGCGCCGCCGCCGCATCCGAGAAAGTGGCCCTCCTTGAACGCGCCGACCGTGCCGCGCGGGCCTTCGACCCCAGCATCTCCCGCGTGGACGCGAGTATCGGCGACGAACTGAAGTACGTCCTCGTGGCGCGAAGTGACGGCCGGGTGGTCGGCGACGTGCAACCGCTCATTCGTTTCAACGTCAGCGCGCTCTCGCTTCGGGGAAACAGCCGCCAGGTGGCGCGTACGGGCGGCGGCGGGCGGCTCGGTATCGACTACTTCTTCCGCGTCACACCCGAGGAGACGGCCCGGGAGGCGGCCCGCATGGCCGTCCTCCAACAGGATGCGATCGAAGCGCCAGCGGGCACCCTGCCGGTCGTGCTGGCGGCAGGAGATAGCGGCATTCTGCTGCACGAGGCGGTGGGCCACGGCCTGGAGGCGGACTTCAACCGCAAGGGCACCAGCAACTACTCGGGGCGCGTCGGCCAGGCCGTTGCCAGTCCGCTCGTCACAGTCGTGGACGATGGCACGCTCCGCGATTCCCGCGGGTCGATCAACATCGACGACGAGGGGAACGCCACCGGCCGCAACACCCTGATCGAAGACGGCACGCTCCGCGCCTACCTGCACGATGAAGTGAGCGCGCGGCACTACGGCATTCGGCCTTCCGGCTCCGGCCGCCGCCAAACGTTCAAGGACTACATCATGCCGCGCATGACGAACACGCTGATGCTCGCCGGCCAGAGCAACCCGGAGGACATCATCCGCAGCGTCGAGCGCGGCATTTACTGCGTCGCCTACTCTGGGGGCCAGGTGAACATTTCGAACGGCGACTTCGTCTTCTCTGTGACCGAGGCCTACATGATCGAAAACGGCGTCATCACCGCGCCCGTGCGCAACGTGACGCTCATCGGGAACGGCCCGGACGTGCTCTCCAGGGTCTCGATGGTGGGCAGCGACTACCAACTTTCGGACGGGCGCTGGACGTGCGGCAAAGAAGGTCAATCCGTGCCTGTGGGCGTCGGCATGCCCACGGTGCTAGTCTCTGGCATCACGGTCGGCGGGACGAAGGCCTAACGCCGGAGCGTCGCCTCAATTCAACGCCCAAGCTCCCCAATTCACATAAAGAAGGCCAAATGTCCACTACAAGCCGCGAAATCCACCTTGTCCGCCGCCCCGATGGAATGCCCGTCGAAGCCGACTTCGCCGTCGTCGAGCAGACTGTCCCGGATGCCGGCGAAGGCGAGATCCAGGTCCACAACCTCTACCTCTCGATTGACCCCGCGATGCGCCCGCGCCTTTCCGCCGGCCAGGCGCTGAACGAAGCGATGGGAGGCGGGGCCATCGGCCGCGTCGTCCAGTCGCGCAACCCGAACTTCAAGGAGGGCGACTTCGTTCAGCACCGGTGGTCGTTCCGCGAATACCTCAACTCCGACGGTGGCGGGATGGCGAAGATGGACGTTGATCCCTCGCTCCCATTGACGGTCTACATGCATGTGCTCGGCAACTCCGGGTTCGTCGCGTATGGAGGGCTGCTGGAGATCGGCAAACTCCAGGACGGCGAGCAGGTGTTCGTCTCAACCGCCGCTGGCGCCGTCGGCTCAGTCGCCGTGCAGGTGGCGAAGCTCAAAGGTTGTTACGTCATCGGCAGCACGGGCTCGGATGAGAAGGTCCGCTGGCTGCGCGATGACCTCGGCCTCGATGCCGTGATCAACTACAAGACCGAGCCGATCCACAAGGCACTCAAAGCGGCCGCCCCAAACGGCATCGATGTCTACTTCGATAACGTCGGTGGAGACCACCTGGATGCCGCTCTGCCGCGCATGAACACGCTCGGGCGCATCCCTGTCTGCGGGATGATCTCGGCGTACAACAACTTCGGCTCGATCTCAGCGCCCGTGACCCGGCTTTCGAACATCATCTACAGCCGCGTGATGCTGCGTGGCTTCGTCGCCACCGACTTCCCGCACTTGCGCGAGCAGTTCGACGCCGAGATGACCGGTTGGTTGAAGAGCGGGCAGATGAAGTACGAAGAGACGATCTACGAAGGAATCGAGAACGCTCCGAGCGCGCTGATCGGCCTCCTGAATGGGCTCAACACCGGCAAGATGATGGTCAAACTGGCCGATTAGCTCCGTCCAGCCCAGAATCTTGCATCACCCGCGGAGGCTCTCCATGCCCGACGAATCCTTCCAGTTCAAGTCCAACAGCGATGGGCTGACGATCACCGCCTACAAGTGGCACGCCGCCACTCCGCGCGCCGTTGTTGTCATCTCTCACGGGGCCGCCGAGCACGCCCTCCGCTACGAGCGGTTCGCCCGCGCACTGAACGGCGCGGGCCTCGAAGCCTGGGCGATGGACCACCGCGGCCACGGTGCTTCTCCAGGCCCCGAAGGCCTTGGCGACTTCGGTGCAGGCGGCTGGGACGCGCTCGTCGCCGACATCCAGCAGGTCGTTGCGATGACGCGCGAGGCACATCCTGGTCTTCCAGTCTGCCTTTTCGGCCACAGCATGGGCGCCGCCGCCGCCCAGCAATACGCACCGGCGTGGTCTCCCGAAATCGACACCCTCATCCTCTCTGGCTCGACTGCGCGCGAGGTCCCGCCGCCAGGTGAAACGCCGGTGCGAGCAGACCCCAACGCGCCGTTTGAACCCGCCCGCACGCCCTATGAGTGGCTCAGTCGCGACCCCGGCGAAGTCGACAAGTACATCGACGACCCGTTGTGCGGCTTTAATATCTGGGCGAAACGCCCAGCGATGGGTGATCCAGCACGTCTTGCCGACCCGGCTATCTTGAGTCGGATCCGCCCGGGCCTGCCTGTGCTCTTCGTCGCCGGAGACATGGACCCGATCAACCGCAAGCTCGAAGGCCTGGCGCTACTCGAAACCCGCTGGCGAAGTGCCGGCGTGCGGCAGATCGACAAGCTCTACTACGAAGGCGGACGCCACGAAATGCTCAACGAAACGAACCGCGGCGAGGTGACCGCGGATATCATTGCGTGGCTGGACGACAACCTGAGGCTCAGGCCTGCCGGTTCACCGTTGCCGCGATGTACTCCACATCCTCGGGGCCAAGCTGGGGGTGCACCGGCAGCGAGAGGACATGCTGAGACGCCGCCTCGGCCACCGGGAAGCTACCCTCGCCGTAGCCCAGCTTGCGGATGATCGGCTGCTGGTGAATCGGGATCGGATAGTGCACCGCGGAACCGATGCCAGCCTCCTGTAGGCGCTGGAGCAGTCCGTCGCGGTCGTTGGCAACGCGCACGGTGAACTGGTGGAAGACGTGGCGGTCTCCCTCGCGCACCCTGGGCGTTTCCACGCTGCGGATCAGCCGTGAAAGGGCCTCGGCGTTCGCAATCCTCGCCTCGTTCCACGCTTCCAGGTGGCCCAGCTGCACAAGCCCAATCGCGCCGTTCACATCCTGCATCCGCCAGTTGAGGCCGAAGTATTCGTGGACGTAGCGCTGCTCCTGGCCATGGCTACGGATGATCCGGCAGAGTCGCGCCACTTCGTCGTCGTTGGTGGTGATGATCCCGCCCTCGCCGGTGGTCATGTTCTTGGTCGGGTAAAAGCTGAAGCAGCCCGTACCGAAGGCGCCGACGCGGCGGCCCTGGTGCTCGGCGCCGTGCGCCTGGGCAGCGTCCTCCACCAGCGCCAGTTCATTGTCTTCGCAGATCTGGGCGATCTCCGTCATCCGCGCGGGGTGCCCGAAGATGTGGACCGGCATCACGGCCTTTGTGTTGTCGGTGATGGCCGCTTCCAGTTGGTCCGGGTCCATGTTCAGGTCGAACGGGTCGACATCCACAAAGACCGGCGTGGCGCCGCAGGCGATGATGCTGGTGGCTGTCGCGATGAAGCTGAAGGGCGTGGTGATCACCTCATCGCCCGGGCCAACGCCGTGCGCTTGCAGCGCTACGATCAGCGCTGCGGTGCCGCTGTTCACGCCGATCGCGTGCTTCGTCCCGATGTATTCGGCGAACGCCTTTTCGAACGCCTCCGTGCGCGAACCCTGCGCCAGCTGACCGCTATCCAGCACCGCCATCACCGCGCGCTTTTCTTCCTCGCCGATTAGAGGCTTCGCCACGGAGATGTACGAGCGTTCAACGGTAGTCATGGCAGATTCCTTTCACTTGGGACCAGGGCCGGGAAGGCCCGTTTTCGAGCGTACCAAGCCGCAACGCTTCGCGCTGGTCAGCCGCAGCCGCCTCGGAAGTTTCAATTCCTCAAATAGCCACGGCGAAATGGGTGTCAGGGCGGGCACTCGTGCGGTACGATGCGCTCGCTGCGGAAAGGAGAAGTTTATGACAGGCATAACAGAACAGCGTCCGACCCCCGGCGCGGATGCCCAGGCCACCGGTCGCATCAGTCCGGGGGCGCGCGCAGACCTCAAGACGATCGCTTACTGGCTTTCGCTCGGAGCCGCCGCCGGAGGGTTGGGCGGGGCGCTCATCGGCGGCATCGGCGGGCGCCTTGCCATGCTCTTGCTGCGATTCACCTCCGACGACTCGGTGCGAGGCGTCGAAACCGATGACGGCTTCATCATGGGCAGGTTCAGCTTCTTCGATACGGTCCAGCTGGTCGCGGTCACCGTGATCATGGGAGCCGTCGTCGGGTTGATCGTTGTCGCTGGGCGGCCGTTCTTTCCTCAGCGCGGTATGCCGTTCGCCTGGGCACTGGCGGGCGCGATTACCGGCGGCGCAATCCTCATCTCGCCGGACGGCGTCGATTTCTCGCTCCTCGAACCGCATTGGCTGGCGGTCTCGCTGTTCATCGCCATCCCGGCCATCGGCGCCTGGCTCATCGCCTGGCTCACGGAACTGTATCCACGCTTCTGGTGGCGGAAGCGCAAGCTCACGGCGCTCGCTGCGCTGGCGGCGGCGCCGATGATCATCATTTTCCCGGTGGCGATCTTCGCACTATTTGTGGGCGGGATTTGGTTCCTGGCGATGCAGTGGCCCGCGGCGCGCAGCATGCCCGCGTGGCAGCCCGCCCGTATCGCGGCGCTCGCCGTGTTCGGGATCATCGTTCTGCTCGGCCTGCTTAATCTGAGCAGCGACGTCCGGGCAATCGTCTGAGTCCGGCACTACAGCTCGCGGAGGCCAGATTCTGATTCTGCGTAGGCGCGGCCGCAGGCGGCGCACTTTAGCTCTTCGTTCAGCCGTTGCGCGCAGACGCAGACCCAGCCCATTGCGCGGGCGGGTGTGCCGCCGACCAGCGCGTGGTCCGGCACGTCTTTCGTCACCACGGAACCGGCGGCGATGAGCGCCCAGCGGCCGATAGTGACCCCCGGCACGATGACCGAACGTGACCCAACAGCCGCACCGTAGCGAACCAGCGAAGGGCCAACGTGCCAGTCATCCGTGGTCTTGAGCGAGCCATCGGGGTTGATGGCCCGGGGATACCGGTCGTTCGTGAACACCACCTCAGGCCCGATGAAGACGCCGTCTTCAAGCGTGACGCCTTCGTACAGACAGGAGTAGTTCTGCACCTTGCAATTCGCGCCAACCGTCACGTCGGCGCCAACGTACACGCCCTTGCCGATGATGCAGCCCGGCCCGATGACGGCGCCTTCACGCACCTGCGCCTGGTGCCAGATGCTCGCCCCTTCACCGATCGATGCCTCTTCGCTCACGTCCGCGGTGGCGTGTACCCGAAAGCTCACGGAGCCGCCCGCTCGCCGGACTTCTTCTCTGCAGTACCGTGCTCATCGCCGTCCAGCGAATACTTGCGGGAGACGAGGTGGATGCGGCGCCGCAGTTCGTGCTTGTCGTCCCACATCCCCGCGCGGATCTCTTCGATAATGCGCAGGATTTCGGCCTCGGTGACATCGACGCCTGCCGTCAGACGCATGACCTTCGGATGTTCGGTGGTCTGCATCTGCTCGAAATCGGCGACCAACTCCTCGCGAAGCTTTTCGCCCGGCCGGGGGCCAGTAAACACAACTTCGATGTCAGCGCCGGGCCGCAAGCCTCGAAGCCGGATCATGCGCTCGGCCAGTTCGAGGATGTTGATCTCCTGGCCCATGTCCAGCATGTAGATGTTGCCGTGGCCACCGAAGGTGCCCGCCTGGATCACAAGGCTGACGGCCTCAGGGATGCTGATGAAGTAGCGCATCATGTCCGGGTGCATGACAGTCACCGGGCCGCCGTGTTCGATCTGGCGCATGAACGTCGGCACCACGGAGCCCCGGCTGCCCATCACATTGCCGAACCGCACCGCCGAATAGGTGGTCAGATCGCTGCTCCGCGCGAAGGCGAGGACAAGCAGTTCAGCGATGCGTTTGGTGGCGCCCATGATGCTCGTCGGCCGCACGGCCTTGTCCGTCGAGATCAGGACGAAGCGGCCCGCGCCGTACGTCCGCGCCGCGCTGGCCACGTTTAGCGTGCCGAGCACGTTCACGCGGAATGCCTCGTCCGGGTGCTCCTCCATCAGCGGCACGTGCTTCAGGGCGGCGGCATGGTAGACCAGGTCTGGGCGGACGCGTTTGAAGATGTCGTCCACTTTTTCCGCCTCGACCACGTTCCCAACCCAGAGCCGGATGGTCGTTTCGGGCGACACGCCGGCAAGTTCGAGGGAGAGGTCGTAGAGGCCGCTTTCGTTGTTATCAAAGAGGTGCAGTTCGCGCGGGCCGAAGGTCAGCACCTGGCGGCAGAGTTCGGAGCCTATGGAACCCGCCGCGCCGGTGACCAGGACCGCCTGGTCCTGAACCGAATGGCGGCAGGCCTCGTAGTCCACCTGCACCGGCTCGCGGCCCAGCAGATCCTCCAGCGTCAGTTCGCGCAGGGCATCCCCCTGGCCCGTCTGGCCAAGCACCCAGTTATCGACGCCAGGCACGATGCGCACCGGTACGTTGTTGCGCTGGCAGGCAGCCACGATGTCCCGCACAAGCGGGCCCGGCGCTCGCGAAATGGCGATCGCCACCACATCGACATCATGGCGACGGAGCAGTGTCTCGATTTCGGTAACCGGTCCGAGGACCCGGAGGCGGTGGAGGCGTCGGCGCTGCTTCTTAGGGTCATCGTCCACGAACCCGACCGGCTGGTAGTTCAGTTGGGGCGTGTTCTGGAGTTCACGGGCAAGCAGCTGGCCGTTGTGCCCGGCGCCGACGATGAGCAGGCGCTGCGAGGCGCTCGCCGCCCAGGGCATACGCAACAACAGTCGCGTCCGCATCTTCACGAATGCCATTCCCGGAAACGCAAGCGCTCCCGAAATCAGCACGACGGACTGGGGCAGGGCGCGGTCCTGCACCCAGATGTTGACGCCAAAGATGACAAGTGTGACCACCAGAACCGGCCGGAAGAGGGCAATAATGTCGCCGAGACTGCCGTACGCCCAGACCGTGCGGTACACGCCGAACAGAAGGTTGCCCGCGATGTAGGCGACGACAATCAGCGGGAGCACACGGCTGACGAACTCACCGTTCACGTGGGGCACGCTGGCATCGAAGCGCAGCAGGAGGGCAGCCAGGTAGGCGGCGATCACGACGAGAGCGTCGAGGAACATGGCGCCGAAGGCGTGCGCCGCGTCCCCGTTCAACATCCGTGAAAGAAAACTCACTGGTTGGGGTTCGGGGCGCGGAGACGCGGTCATCGCGCGCCACTTCCGCGCAGGACGATGCCCGCGGTTCGCCAGAGGATCTGGAGATCGGTCAACATTGAGTGGTGCGCCACGTATTCGAGATCGTACGTAGCGATTTCGTCATAGGTCAAATCTGATCGTCCGTTCAGCTGGGCCAAGCCGGCGATCCCGGGAAGCACATCGTGCCGCCGATGGTAGCGCTCTGGGTACTGGAGCACGATCTCTGGGATCTCCGGACGCGGGCCAACGATGCTCATTTCGCCCTTGAGCACGTTCCAGAGGTTGGGAAGCTCATCAATGCTTTTGCTACGCGCGAACGCCCCCCAGCGCGTGACCCTGGGGTCGGGCTGACCGGCGGGAGCGAAGACGAACGTGTCCCAGTCATCGACCGTGCGGTCGGGCTCTTCGCCCGCGTTGGCGTGGCGCATGGTGCGCAGCTTGAGCATCCGAAACGGCTTGCCCCGGAGACCGACGCGCTGTTGCACGAAGAACGGGTTGCCGCGCAGTTCGCAGGCCAGGACCGCCGCCATAACCCCCACCACCACGACCACGAACGGCAACGAGAGCAGCGTCAGCGTCACGTCGAAGATGCGCTTGCCCATCAGCCGAGCTTAGAGCAGCCACCCTCTACGCCACAGCAACCGACGAGCAGTGCGAAGCGCAAAGTCGCATCAACCGGTCAGCTCGCGATAGACCGCCAGCGTCGCTTCGGCCGCTTTCTCCCAGCTGAACTGAGCGGCGTGCTCCAAACCGCGTGCTGCCAAATCGGCGCGAAGGGATGGCTGCCGAAGGAGGCTCTCGGCTGCGTCCGCAATCGCCCCCGGGTCGCGAAACGGCACGAAGAACGCGGCATCCGCGAGCACCTCCCGGATCGCTTGGGCACGCGTCGAGATGACGGGCCTCCCGCGGGCCATGGGCTCCAGCGGCGGCAACCCGAATCCTTTGTAGAGAGAGGGAAAGACGAGCGCCGTGGCGCCCGGGTAGAGCGCGGCGAGCTGCTCGTCTCCGACGTAGCCTGCGAACGCAACACGGTCGGCGACACCGAGCCTCCCGGCTCGCTAACGGGGGATTTCTCTGCCTACCTCGACCGGCAATACGGCGAGCGGTTGGCGGCCACGCCCTGAAATCAACTGTCCAGCAGGTCCGGGCGGCGTTCCCTTGTGCGGGCGAGCCGTTGGTCTCTCTTCCACTGTTCGATCTTTGCGTGGTGGCCGCTGAGCAGGATCTCGGGGACAGGCCAGTCCTTGTACTCGGCCGGCCGGGTGTACTGGGGGTGCTCGAGGAGGCCATCGACGAACGACTCCTCCTCGGGCGAAAGCTCATCGCCCAGAGCGCCGGGGATGTGACGAGCGACAGCATCGATCAAGACCATGGCAGGCAGTTCACCGCCAGTCAGGATGTAGTCGCCGATCGACACCTCGAGGTCCACACAGTGCTCAACGAAGCGCTCGTCGATGCCCTCGTAACGGCCGCAGACCAGGACCAGGCGGTCGTGCTGGGCCAATTGCCGGACTATGGAATCGGTGAGGCGGACGCCCTGCGGCGACAGGTAGACCACGTAGCCCGGGGTCTCAGCCAGCGCCTGCACGTGCTGTAGCGCGGCATCGAGCACATCGACCCGCATCACCATCCCCTGTCCGCCGCCAAACGGGGAGTCATCGACCGGCCGGTGCTTCCCGGTGGCGTGCTCGCGGATGTCGTGGATCGCCAGATCCATCAGGCCGTCTTCGCGAGCCCGCTTGATGATGGAGACGTCCAGCGGGCCAACGAACGCCGCGGGGAAGAGGGTGAGCACGTCGAAGCGCATCAGGAAGAGCCCGGTTCGTGTTCCACCGGCCCGGCGAGCAGTTCCGAGACGTGGCCAAGCAGCGGCAGGAGCACGTCGAGGCCTTCGGCGACGGCCTTCGGGCTGCCCGGCAGGTTGACGATGAGCGTGGCGCCGCGGACCACCGCGATACCGCGAGTCAGCGCCGCGTACGGAGTCTTCTGTAGGCCGGCGATGCCAAGCGCGAGTGGGATCCCCGGCACATCGCGTTCGGCGACCTCGCGCGTCGCTTCAGGCGTCACATCGCGCGCGGTCAGGCCGGTGCCGCCGGTTGTGATGATCACTTCGAGGTTTCCGGCGTCGCACCAGACGCGAAGCGCCATCGCCAGTGCCGGGCGGTCATCGGGCAGTACCGCCTGGCGGACGATCTCGTGGCCCGCCGAACGGCAGCGGTCGGCGATGAGGGCGCCGCTTTCATCCGGGCGTTCGCCAGCCGCGCCCTTGTCGGAAGCTGTGAGGACCCCAATGCGTGCCATTCAGCCATCGTACGGCCGGGCTCGCCGGGGTCAAAGCGGGTTCACGAGACAGCGACAGCCCCTGACGCGTAAAGATGCGGCGGGCCAGCAATTCCCTATTGACACGCTGATTAGGTGCGCATACGCTCCGGGTGGGTGAATTTGGGGCAAAGTGGGGGAATATCCCACGGATGGCCAATTTCGAGCACGCTTTCGCGGCTCTCCGCCTAGATCGCTGCGAAAGGGGTTGCTATGTCGTTCTACGGAAAAACACCGCAGATGCTCGATGACAAAAAACGCGTAGCGATCCCCGCGAGGTGGCGGGATCAGTTTGACGCACCCGCATTCCTTACCGCCAGCCCCGACGGCTGTATCGCGATCTACACGAAACTCGATTTCGAGGCAGCTTCAAAAGAAGTTTTGGCGGTGCCTGCCAGCACCAAAGACGGGCGAGACCGCCGGCGTAGGTTCTTCGCGAACACCCACGATGTCGCCAAGGACAGTGCTGGCCGTCTCCTTATTCCCCAGCAACTGATCGAACATGCGAGCCTCACTCGCGATGTTGTCGTCGTCGGCTCAGGGGAGTGGTTCGAGGTCTGGGACAAGAGCGCGTGGGACGAATACAACGCCGATGGGGCGGGAGAGTAACGTGGTTGTTATGACTCCTACGCCCGTTCATATTCCTGTCCTCCTGCCCGAGGCGCTCCACTTCCTCGCGGTCCGGCCGGGGGGCCGCTACATCGACTGCACCACGGGCCTCGGGGGGCACAGCACCGCAATCGCGCAGGAGCTCGGGGACGAAGGGCGCCTTCTCTGCATGGACCAGGACGCTGATGCGTTGGAGTTTGCGCGCACGAAGTTGGCTCCGTTTGGGAGACGGGTCAGCTTCGTGCACGGAAACTTCCGCGACATCGCCAGCGTGGCGCAAGCAGAAGGATTTACCACCGTTGACGGAATCCTGATGGACCTGGGCATCTCCTCCATGCAGATCGGCCGGGCCGAACGCGGTTTCGCGTTCGGGCTGGAAGGTCCGCTGGATATGCGCATGGACCCATCATCCGGGGGCATCACTGCCGCCGAGATCGTCAATGAGTGGGACGAAACGTCGATCGCCAACCTCTTCTTCACCTATGGGGAGGAGCGCCAGTCGCGCCGCATCGCTTCAGCGGTGGTGCGTAACCGGCCTATCGCGACGACGTTTGAGTTAGCCAAAGCCGTAGAGCAGGTTGTGGGGGGCGCAAGGGGCCGAACCCAAATCCACCCCGCCACCAAGGTCTTTCTTGCGCTCCGGATCCGTGTCAATGGTGAACTCGACAGCCTTGACGCGGCTCTTCCGCAAGCCCACAGCCTGCTCGGCTTTGGAACCGCCCACGGAGGTGGACGGCTCGTGGTAATCAGCTTTCATTCCCTTGAGGACCGTGTGGTCAAGCAGTACATGCGCCGCGAGGCGACGGACTGCCTCTGCCCGCCCCAGGTACCACTCTGCCGCTGTGGTCACGTCGCCACACTGCGCGACCTCACCCGTCGAGCGGTGAAGCCCGGCGACGCAGAGGTCGCCCGCAATCCCCGCGCGCGCAGCGCCGTGCTCCGCGCCGCCGAACGGTTGGGCTAGGCCATGGCAGCAATCAATCACCCCCTGGGACGTGGCCGGCGACTGCCGCTTCCCGTGCCCCTGGGCAGGCCCAATTGGTGGGTCCTCTCGGCCGTAGCAATCGCCGGCATGGGAGCCATGCTGCCGGTTATCCAGAACAGCACGGCCACCAGCCGCGGCTTCGACATCCAGCGGGGCGCGGCACGTCAGGCGAAGCTCAACGGCGAGATCAGCCTCGTCGAATCGGACGTTGCACGCCTCACCTCGCTCACCCGCATTGAGCGGCGGGCGAAGGAAATCGGGCTCGGCCCGACAGACAATCCCATCTATATATCGATTGATGAGGCTGGCCCAGCGCCGGCGAAGATCCCCTCGGAGTATCTCCTTCCGGTGTCCGCGAAAGCGGAACCGCCGGTCTCCTGGTGGCGGTCACTCGTCAGTCTGCTGTCGTTAACGGATTAGAGATTCGCCGGGCGCCCTGAAAGGGGCGGGCCGGCTGGAGGCGCGTTCGGATGCCGCAAAAAAGGGTGCCGGGAGCCCGCCGCGTGTGGGTCCCGGCTGCATTCCTTGGCATGTTCGCCATGGTGCTGGTGGGACGCCTCATCCAGCTGCAGGTCTTGGATCACGCCCAGTACGCAAACGCCGCGGCTCAAGAACTGTCCGGAAAAGACATCATCTACGCGCGGCGCGGGTCGATCCTCGACCGCAACGGCAACGTCCTCGCGGCCTCGGTCAACACCTGGGACATCTACGTCAATTCGCGCAGCTGGCAGGACGCCACACGTTCGAAGAAGGCGACCGACACGCTGGCAGCCGCGTTAAAGATGGACGCCGCCAAGCTGCGGGACACCGTGACCAAGAGCAAGGCGGTTGATGTTCTCGTCCGCCGGGATGTTGACTACGAGACAGGGAACGCAATCATCGCGGCCGGGCTCGACGGGGTCATCGCCCTTCCGAACACCAACCGCGTGAACCCCGAGGGCGATCTGGCCGCCTCGATCCTGGGGTTCACAGGCCAGGACAATACGGGCCTGACTGGCATCGAACTCGAATACAACGAGATGCTCCAGGGCAAACCTGGCCGGGCGATCTACGAGCGTGACACCACGGGCGACCCGATCCCCTTCGGGGCCTACACCGTGGAGCAGCCCAGGGCGGGCGAAGACCTCGTCCTGACCATCGATCGCTACATCCAGGGGATGGCCGAAACGCGCCTCGCCGCCGCCATCAAGGAGCATCGGGCGAAGGGCGGCTCGATCATGGTCCTCGACCCGGCGACAGACGAGATCCTCGCCCTCGCCACCCAGCCCGGGGTGAAGTACAGCACCCTCGGGTCCCTGGACCTTAGCGATCCGAAGCAGATGCAGCTCCTGAACAACGTGGCGATCAGCAGCGTCTACGAGCCTGGCAGCGTGATGAAGATCCTGACGGCTTCGGCGGCCATCGACGCGGGAGCCGTGACGCCGGATACTACGTATGTAGACAACGGCATCACCTACGTCTACGGCATCCCGATCAAGAACTGGGACGATAGCGTCTACGGACTGCAAAGCATGACCGGCGTGCTTCAGAACTCGATTAACACCGGCGCCATATTCATGATGCAGCAACTGGAACGGACCCAGCCCGGCGGATTCCAGAAGTACCTCGACGCTTTCGGCATCGGCCGGGCCACGGGCATCGATTTTCAGGGCGAAGCGGAGGGCATCGTGCGGCGCCCAACGGACAGCGGCTGGTCGCCGGTGGACCTCGCGACTCAGTCCTTCGGCCAGTCAATCAGCGTCACCCCGATCCAGATGCTTAGCGCGGTGGCGGCGGCGATCAATGGCGGCAACCTGATGAAGCCGCACTTTGTGAAGGCGCACGTCACCACGAAGGGCAACCGCACAGAGATCAAGCCGGAGATCCTCGGCCGTGCCATCTCCGCGCAGACCAGCGCGACGATCCGGCAGATGCTGCACTCCGTGCTGGAGTCGCCTGGACGGTTCCACCCCGGCAACCCGAAGGAGTATTCCGCCGGGGGCAAGTCTGGCACGGCCAACGTGCCGGTGCCGAACGGCTACGACCAGACGCAGATCGCCTCGTTCATCGGCTTCGCCCCGCTCAACAACCCGAAAGTCCTGATCCTGGTCAAGCTGGACAACAACGAAGACCTGCTGACGGGCACGGTCGCCGCGGGCCCAGTCTTTTCGAAGCTTGCTGACGACATCCTGCGCTACATGAACGTGCGCCCAGACGCCGCCAAGTACGTGAGTAAGCCATGAGCGAGCACCTCACCACAACGTTCGCGGCCGACACGATGCGCGCCCACGGCTATCTGGTGATGGCCGGCCCCGAGGCCGAGATCACCGGTGGCGCCGCGGATTCTCGCGCAGCCCAGGCGGGCGACCTCTTCACCGCGTTCCCAGGCGAGCGAGAGGATGGCAACCGATTTGTGGCGGACGCCCTGAACAACGGCGCGGTGGCAGCGATCTGCGAACGGGTACCACAGGGCGATTTTCGCGACAAGACGATCATCGTCGCCCCGGATGCCACGCGCGCCGTGGGCGAGCTTGCCAACGCCTGGCGCCGTGAGTGCAACCCCCGCGTCGTCGGCATCACCGGCACGGTGGGCAAGACGACGACGAAGGACCTGACCGCAGCCGCCCTTGCCACCGCATTCAACACCCACAAGAGCGCTGGCAACTTCAATTCCCGCGAAGGCCTGCCGTTGGCCCTCATGAGTCTGCGCCGCGACCACGAAGTATCGGTGCTCGAACTGGCCATGGACTCTATCGGCGAGATCCTCTATCTCTGCGAAATCGCCGATCCAGAGATCGGCGTGGTCCTCAACGTCGGCTTCACGCACATCGAAAAGCTCGGCACGATCGAAGCGATTCAACGCGAAAAACTGACCCTCGCCCGCTATCTTCCGGAATCTGGAACCGCGATCCTCAACGCCGACGATCAACGCGTTTCGCTGCCCTCCTCGGAGCTGCGCTGCAACGTCATCCGCTTCGGCGCGAACGACACCGCCACCCTCAAGCTGGCCAATACCGTGAGTCACGGGCTGTTTGGGGTGTCCTTCGATGCCACGTTCGAGGGCGAGACCGCGCACGTCCAGTCGCCGCTTCCGGGTGAGCACACGGTGGCCGCAGCCCTCGCTGCCATCGGGGTTTCGCTCGCCCTTGGCATGAAGCTTGAGACGGCCGCGGTAGCGATCAGCGCAAGCAAAGAGCCGGGGCGGTCGCGCATCTTCGCCGGGCGCGCCGGGGCGACGATCATCGATGACCGCTACAACTCAAGCCCTGCGTCGTTGGCCGGCGCCCTTGAGATGCTCGGGAGTCTGCCCGGGAGGCGGATCGCCTTGCTTGGCCGCATGGCCGAACTCGGTGAGTTCGAAGTGAGCGAACACCGCACCGCAGGCGTCATCGCGGCGGAGAACGCCGACATGGTCGTGGCCTCGGGCGAGAGCTGCCGGACGCTCGTCGAAGCAGCCCGTGAGGCTGGGCTAGGCGAAGCCCACTGGTTCGGCGAAAAGGCCGAGGCGGCAGCCTTCGTCGCCGCCCAGCTGGCCACTGGCGACTACGTGCTCGTTAAGGCCTCGCGCGGCGAAGCGTTCGAGACCATCTTGCCGCTGCTCAGCGCCGCCCCGCAGTTGGGGGGCTCTCCATGATCCACGCGCTCGTCAGTGGCGTCATTACGTTTGCCCTAGCGGTCGCTCTCGGGGCGCCGATCGTGCGCATCCTCCGGGCCAAAAAAGCTGGAAAAAGCATCAGCGAATACCAGCCGGAGTCGCACCAGAAGAAGGCTGGCACGCCCACGTTCGGCGGTTTCATCATCTGGGTACCCACGTTCATCGTCACCGCTATCGCCGTCGATTGGTGGCGGCACAATTCGATCCTTCTCCCTCTGGCGATGATCGGGATCACCGGGGCCGCCGGGTTTGTGGATGACCTCGGGACGCTGCAACACCGCAAGCAGACCGGCCTCTCCTGGCGATTCAAGATCAGCTTCCTCACCGTGCTCGCGATCGGCGCGGCATGGGTGCTCTATGACCAGATCGAAGTGCAATCGATCAACATCCCCTGGCAAGGGAAGTACGAATTGGGCCTCTGGTACGTGCCGATCGCCATCGCAGTCATCGTTGGGACGACCAGTTCGGTGGCGATCAGCGACGGACTGGACGGCTTGGCCGGCGGGACCACGCTGTTCGCGTTCATCGCTTATGGGGCCATCGCCTTCATCCAGGGCCAGGAGTACGTCGCCACCTTCGCGCTGATCATCGCCGGCGCGAACCTCGGCTTCCTCTGGTACAACGCCCACCCAGCGCAGGTGATTATGGGCGATACCGGGGCGCTGGCGCTCGGATCGAGCCTCGCCGTCGTTGCCTTGATGACCGGCCAGTGGCTGCTGCTGCCGCTGATCGGGATCATCTTCGTGGCCGAGGCGCTGAGCAACGTGGTGCAGATCAGCTACTACAAACTGAGCGGCGGGAAGCGCGTCCTCAAGCGTGCGCCGCTCCACCACCACTTCGAAGAATCCGGTTGGGCGGAGACGCAGGTCGTTACCCGCTTCTGGCTGGTGGGCATCGCCGCGGCCGTCCTCGGCGTCGCGTTCGCATTGGCGGTGCCGGCGTGATGGGCATTCAAGAACGATCCGCCGACCTTCCCGCCGACCTCGCCGGCAAGCGGGTCATCGTCTACTCGCTCGGCATCGAAGGGCAAGACCTCGCCCGCTACTTCCTCGCCCACGGCGCTCAGGTGACAGTCAGCGACACGCGCACGGATGCGCAGCTCGAGGCCGCCGGGGCGATCGCGCCCGCTGGCCTGGAGCATGTTGTCAGCGGCCAGGACCTGCTAGACCCCGCGGGGTTCGAGATCGTGGCCGTGGCGCAATCGGTGCTGCGTTACAACCCGGTGGTGGTACGAGCGCGCCAACTCGGCATCCCGTTCACCTCCCAGATGCGGCTCTTTCTGCAGCTCTGCCAGGGGCGGGTCCTGGGGACTACGGGGTCGAGCGGGAAGTCGACCACGACCGCACTCGTTGGGGCGATGGCAAAGGCGGCGGGAGTGCCTCACGTGGTGGGCGGAAACATCGGCCAGGCGCTCCTCGGCCGTCTCGGCCAAATCACGCCCGAGACGACCGTTGTCCTGGAGATCAGCCACACCCAGCTCCAGTACACAGACCGCTCGCCTGCGATCGCGGCGATCACAAACGTCACCCCGAACCATTTGGACCAGTTCAGTTGGGACGAATATGTGGGGCTGAAGCGCAACATCCTGGGTCACCAATCCCGCCAAGACAGCGCCGTGATGAACGCCGACGACCACACCAGTCATGCCTTGATGGCTGCGGTCAAGGGGCGCCTCGTGCGCTGCTCGATCGACTCGCTGGTGGAAGGCGACGGGGCGTGGCTCGAAGACGGCCACGTGATGATCAGGCACGGCCGTTTCGCCGAAGCGGTAGCCAATCAGGATGCGGTGCGACTGCGCGGCAGGCACAACCTTTCGAACGTGGTGATGGCCGCCGCAATCGCCAGCCAGGCGGGCTTTGATTCCCAGGCAATCGGCAGGGCCATCGGCGAGTTCCGGGGCGTGCCCCACCGCCTTGAAGTTGTGGGGCGTGCAAACGGGGCCAACTGGGTGAACGACAGTATCGCCACCAGCCCTGACCGCGCGATCGCCGGCCTCAACGCCTTCACCGAGCCCGTGGTCCTGCTCCTCGGCGGGCGGGACAAGAAGCTGCCGCTGGACGGACTGCGGGAGCTGGCGGGCACACGCTGCCGGGCGGTGATCTGCTTCGGCGAAGCGGCCCAACTGTTTGCCGACGGAGTGCGTGCAGCCGTTCCGGACACGCGGGTCGTAACAACTCTCGAGGATGCTGTGGAAGCCGCCGCCGCCGCGGTGCAGGACGGCGACGCCGTCCTGCTCTCGCCAGCCGGCACGAGTTTCGACGCCTACCCCAGCTTCGAAGTCCGCGGCGAGCGGTTTCGCGCGCTGGTGCGCGAGCTTCCCGGCTTCTCCCCGGAGGTGCAGTCATAGCCACCGCAACGCGCACTCCAGATTTCGCACCCGGGCGCCCCGACTACGCACTTATCGCCCTGACAACGGTACTGACGATTACTGGCCTTGTTGCGGTGTATAGCGCGAGCTTCGTAATCGGCTTGGCGAAGTTCGGCGACCCGCATTACTTCATCATCCGGCAAGGCGCGTGGGCGGCCGTGGGGACGTTTCTGCTGATCGCGGCGATGCGTACCGATTACCACAAGCTCAAGCCGCTGGCCCTGCCGATCATGGTGCTCACCATCCTTGCGCTCATCACGGTGCTCGTGATCGGCGTGGAAGGTGGAGGCGCGCGACGCTGGATCGGCTTTGGCGAGCTCACCGTCCAGCCCGCCGAATTCGCCAAGCTCACGGTCATCATCTACCTCGCCGCGTGGCTTGCATCGAAGGGCGACGACCTGCGCACTCTGGAACACGGGCTGATCCCATTCGTCGTCATCATCGGCTCGCTCGGCGGCCTGATCATGCTCCAGCCGAACCTGGGCACAACGCTCATCATCCTCCTCATCACGGTAACAATGTTCTGGGTGGCGGGCGCTTCACTCATGCAGATGCTGGCCCTGGGCGTCTCGGGTTTCGTGGCGATGGCGCTGCTGGCGACGGTCGCGGGCTACCGCGCGGACCGGCTCACAGCCTTTTTCAACGCAGAGACCGACCCGCTCGGACACGGCTTCCAGACGCTGCAATCGCTCATCGCCATTGGCAACGGCGGCATCCACGGCCTGGGCCTGGGCGCCAGCCGAGGCAAGTTCTTCTACATTCCGGAGAGCCACACGGACGGCGTGTTTGCAATTATCGGCGAAGAGCTCGGCATCCTCGCGACCGTCCCGATCATCTTCCTCTACCTCATTCTCATGGTGCGCGGCTTCCAGGTCGCCCGCCGCGCCCGCGATGACTTCGGGCGGCTCATCGCCACGGGAGTGACCACATGGATCACCGTCCAGGCGTTCCTCAACATCGGCGGCATCACGCGCGTCATCCCGCTCACCGGCGTTCCGTTGCCCTTCCTGAGCTTCGGCAGCAACGCTCTGGCCGCGGTCATGCTCGCCATGGGCGTGTTGATGAGCGTCTCGCGCTACGGCACAGACCGCGGCGGTTACGTTGAAGGCGATGCCGATTCCGCGCGCCAGATCGTGCGGCGACGAAAGTGAGGCTGGCGTTAACCGGGGGCGGCACGGGAGGCCACATCCTGCCCGCACTGGCGGTGCTCGAGGCTGTGCGGAAGCGTGCGGCCGTCTCGCCGGAGGTGCGATTCTTCGGCCCCGAGGACCGCGGCGAGCGCGACATTGTCGAATCCGCCGGCCTGCAATTCGAAACTGTGCCAGCCGCCCAGATCCGTGGCCGGAATCCGCTGCAACTGGTGCGCAGCGTCTGGCGGCTCAGCGTTGGGACGCTCAGCGCGGCGCGCAAGCTGCGCGCGTTTCGGCCTGACGTGGTGTTCAGCACGGGCGGCTACGGCAGCTTCCCCTGCTGCCTCGCGGCACGAGTCCTGCGCACACCTCTGGTGGTCTACCTGCCGGACGTTGAGCCGGGCTGGGCCGTCAAAGCCGAAAAGCGCCTCGCCACTCGAATCACAACCACAACCGGGGCCGCGCTCGCCTTCCTACCTCGCGCGAAGACGGTCGTCACCGGCTATCCGGTGCGCAACGCGTTCTTCACAACGACTCGGGACGCGGCGCGACAAGCGCTCGGGTTCGCCGCCGAAGAACGGGTGGTGGTGATCGCCGGCGCCACCCAGGGTGCTCACGCCATCAACCAGGCCGTGTTTCGCGGCCTACGTGACCTCGTCGAAACGTGCACCGTGGTCCACGTCACGGGCACAGCTGACTACGACGATGCCGCCGGCTTCAAGTCCGGACTAGGGGAAGGACTCGATAATCTGTACCACGTGTCGCCCTACCGGGATGATCTGGCCACCGTGATGCTCGCCGCCGATCTGGCGGTGATGCGCGCCGGCGCGAGCGTGCTCGGAGAGCTACCGGCGGCGGGCCTGCCGTCCATTCTCGTTCCGGCGACGTATGCGGGCGGTCACCAGCGCCACAACGCCGCCTGGCTGGCCGATGCGGGGGCTGCCATTGTGCTTGAGGAGGCACGGCTCAACGAACTGATCAACCTGGCGTTGAACCTGATCGAGGACGAACCGCGATTGGCGGCGATGCGCGACGCTGCGACAAAACTTCGTCGAGACGACGCCGCTGATGCGATTGCCACAGTGATCGAGGGGGTGGCGAAGCAATGACCGAAATCACCGGACCCGTCCATCTTGTCGGCATCGGCGGCATGCACATGTCCGCCATCGCCCTCCTACTGCGCGAGCGCGGCATCGAAGTCACTGGCAGCGACCTGCGGCCTTCCGCGCTCACCGAAAAGGCTCAGGCTGTGGGCGCGAAGGTCTTCGAAGGGCATTCCGCGGACAACCTCGGCAATCCTGTGCTCGTGGTCGCCACAGCCGCCGCGGACGACGCTAACCCGGAGATCGCGGAAGCTCGGCGTCTCGGCATCCCGGTCATCCTGCGCGCCGAAATGGTCGCCCGGTTGATGGAGGGGAAGCGCGTCATCGCTGTCGCGGGCGCGCACGGTAAGACGACAACGTGCAGCCTGCTCGCATTCATCCTGCGCGAGGCAGGGCGCAACCCGATGTACCTGCTCGGCGGCGAAAGCATCGATCTTGGGGGCCACGCTGCATGGGGAGGCGGAGACATCTGCGTGGTAGAAGCCGACGAATACAAACGCGCTTTCCACGAATACAGGCCCGCCGTGGCCGTGATCACAAACGTCGAACCCGACCATCTGGACTACTACGGCAGCGACGACGCGTATCACGAAGCGTTCACGCACTTCGCCAGCCTGGTGCAGCCCGGCGGCTTGCTGCTGGTCTGCGCTGACGATCCGGGCTCGGCGAGGCTCGGCGGGGCCGCCGCTGGGGCGCGCAACGAGACGTATGGGACGAGCGCCGGAGCGACCTGGACCGCGACGGACGTCAGGAAGTCGGCGTCCGGGGCAGACTTCACCGTCTGGCACCGGGGCACCGAGATGGGCGAATTGCACGTGCCGTTCCCCGGCGACAACTTCGTCCGGAACGCGCTCGCCGCTGCCGCGGTTTGCCTGCAAGAAGGGGTCTCCTTCGACACTATCCGGGGAGCGCTGGCGAAGGTCCACGGCGCCCACCGCCGCTTTGAAACGGTCGGCGGGGCGAGCGGCGTACTGGTCATGGACGACTACGCCCACCACCCGACAGAAGTGCGCAGCACCATCGCCACAGCCCGCGCTGCCTTCCCCGGCAGGCGGCTGATCGTCGTCTACCAGCCCCATACCTACAGCCGCATCGCCTACCTCTGGGACGAATGGACGCGCTGTTGGGACGGCATCGACGAACTGATCGTCCTCGAAACCTACGCCGCCCGTGAAAACCCGGAGGGCGGAAAGAGCGCCCGCGACCTCACGGACGCGATCAACACGCCGGCGGCCCACTACGCCGAGGACTTCGCCGCCGCCGCCGCCCTCGCCGTGGGGCTGGCGCGTCCGGGTGACGTGATCTTCACCATGGGGGCCGGTGACGTGGTCGAAGTTGGTCCGAGGATCGTGGAGCTGTTGCAATGACCGCCCTCGACGCCGTGGCCACCACGCTGGAATTGCACGGAGATGTGCGCCGCGATGAGCCGCTGGCGCGCCACACCACCTTCGGCGTGGGCGGCCCGGCGGACATCTTTCTTACGGTGCGGAACGCCGATGCCCTGGCGGCAGCCACAAACGCGGCCCGCGACGCCGATGTCCCCCTCTTCGTGCTCGGTTCCGGGAGCAACATCCTGGTGGCGGACGCCGGTATCCGCGGCGTGACCGTGGACAACCGTGCCCGCGCCGAACAGCCGGATTCAACCGGCCTTACCTACCGCATCGAAAGCGGGATGAG
>JBDSJC010000132.1:0-15273 GCA_039917655.1 Tepidiformaceae bacterium | reverse complement strand
GAACATCAACGGGCGCATCTTCCAGGTGGCTGGCGGACACGTTGGGCTCTTGCAGGATATGTACCCGCCGTTCAAGAACATTTTCAAGAACGGTAAGTGGACGCTGGAAGAGCTACGCAACCTGGTGCCGGCACAGCTGATGGCCGGGGTGGTCAATCCCGCACCGCCACCGGCGGACCTGGACATCCCGGGGCGCCAGGTCGCCGCCGCCGCGACTTAGGGCTGGCTGGCGGGTTAGTTGCCAATCGGAGAGGGAGCCGCGAGGCTCCCTTTTGCGCTTGGCGAGAATTTACAAGGGTTCGGTTACTCGTCCGTGCCAAGAGCAGTAGGGTATTGGTGTCGTGATCGGGGGCGTAGACTGCATGGACAGGTTTGCGAAACGGAACCGGTGGGTCATCGGGATTGCCGCGATCGCCGTCGTGGCGGGGATCGCCACAGCAGGCTGGTTCATCACCGGTGGCTCTTCGAACGCGGACACGCCCGTCGTCCTCTATGATGCCTCCGCCGGCGGCACGCCGGCACAGACTGAATTCCAAACCGCAAACGCCGCGACTGCTGAAGCGTCGCGCCGGGCGGGCTTCAATGTGAAGGTCCCGCCGTACTTGCCCTCTGGGTTCGTCGTCGCCGACGTGACCATCAGCTCCAGGCCGCCAGCCCAAAGCACGTCCACCTTGAGACGGATCCTGTTCGCCGTGAAACGCGGTCAATCGACGCTGACGGTGATCGCCGTGAACACTCCGTTCACGTTCGAAGGAGACGACGCCGCGCATATCATTTCCTCCCCAGCGAAGGGAGCGAACATCGACAAGGTCGCGGGCGCGGAGATCGTGGACTACACGCTCTTAACGCCGACACGCGGCTACGTGCTCACGGCCAGGAGTTCGGAGCTTAGCGAGGCGGAGGCGGTGAAGGTGCTGTCGTCGTTGCCGATGGACTAACGCCAGGCGTGGTGCCACGTAAAGAAGCGATCTCTGGACAGGCAAATTGCTTGAGACGTACGGTGGATCCCCGGCAGCTTCGCCGGTTGGGGATCTCACATGCCTGTTATCAAAACCACCGGAACGCCTAGCACCGACATTCACTACGTGGACGTTGGCGGCGGCCAACCCGTCGTGCTGATCCACGGGTGGCCCCTCAGTCATCGGATGTGGGAGAGCCAGATCAGCGCGTTGGTCGATGGGGGCTACCGATGTGTGGCCTACGACCGCCGCGGCTTCGGGGATTCCGGAAAGCCTGCGGGAGGGTACGACTACGACACGTTCGCGTCGGATCTCAATGACCTCGTGACATCCCTGGCGCTGAAAGACGCGGTACTCGCCGGATTCTCGATGGGCGGTGGCGAAGTGGCGCGCTACATCGGCCGGTATGGGACTGGGCGGGTAGCGAAGGCGATGCTGCTGGCTGCGGTGCCGCCGTTTCTGTTGAAGACCGCAGACAACCCGGAGGGCGCCGACAAGGCGGTCTTCGATGGCATGATCGCTGGCGTGAAGAAGGATCGCATAGGGTTCCTCGATCAGTTTTTCCCGAACTTCTACAACTGGGACACCCCGCACCCAGGGGTAAGCGATGACTTGATCCCGTTCAGCAAGTCGGTCGCCTGGATCGCCTCGCCAGTTGCCACGCAAGAGTGCATCACAGCGTTCGGCACCACGGACTTTCGTGCCGACCTTGCGAAGTTCGACGTACCGACGCTGGTGGCGCACGGAGATGCGGACCGAATCGTGCCCTTTGCGGGCTCTGGGAAACGGTCGGCGGAGATGATCAAGGGGAGCCGGCTGGAAGTGTTGAAGGGCGCACCGCACGGTTTCGCAGCAACACACGCGCAGAAGCTCAACGAACTGATGCTCGACTTCCTTAAGCCCTGACGGTGGATGGCCCAACCGGTACGACGACGGCCATCGCCTTCGTCCCGGCGCCCTGATGGAGGCTACCTCAGCGCGTTGCCCAAACACGCCAGTTATCGAACGGCCTCCGCCACAGCCTCTCCGAGCAGAAGATGTCCTTTGGCGTTCAGGTGGAATCCGTCGGGTGTGGTGGTGGGCTCATCGCCGTCGCGGGGCGAAAAGACATCCTCCGCCTTGATGACCTGGTAGTGATGCATGGCCGACTTAAATTCGATGGCGGCCAGGAACCTGGAGCGCTTCTCCGCCAGGTTGCCCTTGATCAGATACGGCCCTTCCTCAGGCGGGTAGACCACGATGACCACGCGGGTCTGCTCGATGCGGGCGAGTGATCGAATGACCTCACAGTAGCTCTCGGCCAGGCTTTTCGCGTCGATCATCGGCTGCACGCCGAGCAATGCGCGAGCCGTCCTGCGCCCCAGCCGGTTGACGCCCGACGACTTCGCGCCGGGCGTCCTCGTGCGCCGGTCGAATCCGCCTTCGAACCGCCGATACCACCTTGCCGCGCGCGCACTGAAAAGCGATCCCACTCGCACCCACACAAACCCCACGGTGAAAGCGAACGTGCCAACAGGAAGGATGACCACTTCGGCCTCGAATTCGCGCGCCGTTCGTTCGGCGAAAGCGGCGGCCCTGGCGCCGTTCGGGGAGAAGCGGACCTCCGTGACGTTAGCGGCGTCCGGAGTGCTTAGCCGCTGCCGCAGGACCTGCGTCCATGTTTCGCCGCCCGAAAAGACGCCCTCCGTGTCGCTGTTTCCAAGTACCAGCACTTTCATGGCGTGATAGTAGCTGCTTTGGCGCGCTGTACGTGACAGACGCTTTGATGCGCGGATTCGGGGCGTGGTCTGGGTAGTGTAAAATAGTGCCCTATGTCCTACCCTACATGCACCATGAAGAAGACGAGCGGTTATCTAACCGAGTCCGAGGCGGAGACGCTGAGGAACCTCGCCGAGCGCGAAGGCCGCTCCCAGGCAACGATCTTGTGAGAAGCCTTGGCCGCCTACGATGAGCAGCACCTTCCAGACCGCGATTTCGCATTCATCGGATCGGGTGAAGGTGATGGGCGCTCAGTAGTGGACATACCGGAAGAGAAACTTATGGCCGGCTTCGGGGCGTGGTCTGGGTAGTTGTAAAATAGTGCCCTACGTGGTACCCTACATGCTCCATGAAGAAGACAAGCGTCTATCTAACTGAGTCCGAGGCGGAGACGCTGCGGAACCTCGCCGAACGCGAGGGCCGGTCGCAGGCGGCTGTGCTTCGAGAAGCGCTCTCCATCTACGATGGCCGGTCGGTGCCGGATCGAGACTTCGAGATGGAAGGGATCTTCGACGGAGACGGGACTTCCATCGCCGACGTTCCCGACGACGAGCTGATGAAGGGTTTCGGCGAGGACAGTTTCGGCTCGTGACGCTGCTCATCGACGCGGCGCCACTCATCGCTCTCGCCGATCGGCGTGATCCACGGCTCGTCAGTGTTCACCGCGCGTTGAAGGCGGAGCGTGGAAGCCTTGTGATTCCAGCGCCAATCACCGCCGAAGTTGACTACCTCATCCAACAACGAGCGGGCCCGGGCGCGAACAAGGCCTTCCTTGCCGACCTAAGCGCAGGGCGATACCAGGTCGAATGCTTGCTGCCTTCGGAATACGCAACCATCGAGCGACTCAACAGCCGCTACGCGGCGTTCCACCTTGGACTCGCCGATCTTTCGCTTGTCGTCCTTGCCGCGCGCTTTAAGACGACTACCCTGTTGACCTTCGATGAGCGCCACTTCCGCAACGTCGAGCCGCTCCAGGGTGGCCGCTTCACGCTGCTGCCGATGGACGCCTAGGCCGTCACCGGGCTGAACACTTCATCGACCATGCGATGCACTTCTTCATCCGGGATGGCGATGACCCGGCCGTCTTCGTACTCGTTCATCACCAGGTCAAGTAAGCGCATCACTCGCGGGTCGCGCTTCGCCAGGCCAGCGGCCTCCGCCGGGCGATGCGTCCGCATCCACATCAACAGGCCAGCCGCGCCGCTCTTATCCGTGATGGCAACCCCCGGTGCGCGATTCAGCAACCGCGTGGTGTCGAAGGGGTTGTAGATCTCCTCATCCTTGATCATGCCGTCCGCGTGGATGCCCGCGCGGGTTACGTTGAAGTTGGAGCCGACGAATGGCAGACGCTGATCCACCACCTCGCCGATGCTGCGGTAGTAGTCGGCGATCTCGGTGATGACCGTGGTATCGATCCCGTGGGTCTCGCCGGTGAGGCCGATGAGCCAGAAGATCAGGGCCTCGATCGGCGTGTTTCCGGACCGTTCGCCGATGCCGAGGAGCGTGCCGTTATTCGCGCTGGCGCCGTAGAGCCAGGCGCTGACGCCGTTTGGGATGATCGCATTCAGGTCGTTCTGGCCGTGGTACTCCAGCGCCTCCGAAGGCACGCCGGCCTCGTGACGAAGCGCCGCGGTCAACCGCGGGATGCCGCGCGGGAGGGCAACGTTCGGGTCGCTGACGCCTACTCCCATGGTGTCCGGGAAACGCACTTTCACCTGGATGCCGACCTGCTTACCGCGTTCCATCAACGTACGCACAAAGGGCAACACGACGTTGCAAAAATCGGCGCGCGTACTGTCCTCGATGTGGACGCGCGGGATCACGCCGTCAGCCAGCGCGGCATCGACCACTTCCAGGTAGCCCGCGACAACCTTTTCGCGGGTGGAGTTGAGCTTCTTGAAAATGTGGTAGTCGGAGATGGAGCAGAGGATTCCCGTCTCTTTGAGCCGGGCAGCGCGCACGAGTTGGTAGTCGCCCATAGTGGCGCGAATCCAGCCAGTGACCTGAGGAAACGCGAAGCCGAACGCCTGACAGCGCTCAACGGCCTCTCGATCCTTCTTTGTATATAAGAAGAATTCGGACTGTCGAACCATCCCGTTAGGCCCGCCAAGGCGGTGAAGCATCTCGTAGAGCCGTCCGATTTGCTCGACCGTATAAGGCGCGCGGCTCTGTTGGCCGTCGCGGAAGGTGGTGTCCGTCACCCAGATTTCAGATGCCGGGTCGAGATTCACAGGTTGCCGTTCGAACTGGACCAGGGGCGGCAGGACGTAGGGATAGCTGTCGCGGAAGTAGTCGGGTCCTTCGCTAGAAGTGTGCGCGCCGGGGTTGGTGTACGTCATCCAGGATGCTGCCATGCCGGCTGCCCTCCATGTCATTGATGCTTTGTATACAACCACACTAGGCCGCAAGCAGCCACCACTGATCCGCTATACCTTGCCCGCCGCGCATAGACCTGCCGGGGGTGATGTCTGTAGTTCGCGCGGCGGCAGCGCGAATCGCTGGCCGCGGGTACGATCGCGCCATGCCCGAACTCCCCGAAGTCGAGACGATCCGGCGCGACCTCGAGCCGCTGCTCGTTGGACGCCGGATTACCCAGGTGGAAGTAGACCCGGGCACCATAAACCTGCTTACAAAAGCCTCGATCGAAGCCCTTCGATCGAGCCTCATCGGCCGCACATTCCAGTCCATGGGCCGCCGCGGGAAGTACATCCTGCTCGGCATGGACGATGGCCGGACGCTGATCATCCACCTGCGCATGACGGGCCGGCTGCTTTGGCGCGAATCTTCGGCGCCTCCCGAGCAATGGGAGCGTGCGAAGCTCGTCCTGGACGACGGGCACGACCTGCGCTGGGCCGACCTGCGCAAGTTCGGCACCTGGAGTGTGGTAGATGACACAGCAGCGCTCTTCGCCCGCCTTGGTCCGGAGCCGATCGACGCGGACCTGACGTTGAAAGGCTTTCGGGCCGCAATCGCCGGCCGCACGGCGGCCGTGAAGGCCGTCCTTCTGGACCAGCGCCGGATGGCCGGTTTGGGAAACATCTACGTCGATGAGGCGCTCTACGAAGCGCGCATCCGCCCAGATACGCCGGCTGCCAACCTTTCGCCCGCGGCCACCAAAAGGCTCTTCGCGTCCAGCCGCGCGGTGCTGGAGCGCGGCATCGAGAACCGCGGGGCGAGCTTCAAGGACTACGTCGATGGCCAGGGGCGGCCGGGCGACCAGCACAACCACGTCCAGGTGTTCCGGCGCACGGACAAGCCGTGCTACGCCTGCGGTACGCTAATCGTGCGCACGGTTGTCGGTGGGCGGTCGACGCACTTCTGCCCGAAATGTCAGCCGAAAGGCCGCACACCACGGAAGACCAGCCGTGCTGGTTGAGCCTGCCAAGCTATTAGCAGCGCTGCGCCTGCCCGCGGCGTCGGGCGTCGATTTTGAACCGCTGGACGATTCGCAGTGGGCGACCGAACGCGTCTCCATCGCTGTGCCAGACGGCGCTGCGCGGGTCGTCCTGTTGCGTCGCGCCGCGGACCCCGAGGAGGCGCTCAACCACCTCGCGGTGATGGAGGCGCTTGGGCGGCTGGGATTTTCCTTCGCACCTACCCTGCTTGCGGTGTTCGGGGAGGTTGCGGTGGAAGAGTGGGTCGAAGGCGTGTCCGCGCTCGCGCTCGTGCCGCCGCCGGGGGCTGTCGAAGCTGCGATGGAGGCCCTCGCGGAGCTCCACGCACTGCCGCTGCGCGAGGGGTTGCGCTGGCAACAACGCCAGGACGAACTGATCCCGGAGGGCGACCTGCCGCTCCACCGCCTTGGCTTCGCGGCCCAGGAGCGCGATCCTGCCCGCGCGCCACTCGCCGCCGCCCGGCTGGAGGTGCTCTCGGGGCCGTTCGGGTTCGTGCACGGCAACGCGGCGGCGCAGAACGTGCTCCTCGGGCGAGGGCGGGCATGGCTGGTCAATTTCGGGTCGGCTGGGTTTGGCTCGCAGCTCTACGACGTCGCGAGCTTCCTGCTCACCTCGGGTCTGGAATCGTCGGCGCGCAGAGCCCTGGCGATGCACTACGCCCGGTTGCGTTCGCTCGATCCAAACGACACCGCGAGCCTGGTGGATTCGGCGGGCATTCTCTGGGGGATCGATGAGTTGCTGAAGCTGCCGCGACGGCTGATCGAAATGCTCGGCGACGACGCCGCAAGCGAAGCGCTTCACACCGCCTCCGCGCGCATCGACCGCGGGATGCGGTCGCCTGCTGGTTCGAGCGTTGCCGCGGCAGGCATCCGCGACGCCCTCTGGCCAGCGTAGACTGCTCCACATGACGCATCCGTTTCCCGGCGGCCTGAGCGAGCTCGAATTCGTCGATTCGTATTGCCGGTCGGCGCTGAAGAAGCCGCAGATGGCCGCCGACTCAGCCCTCCGGGCCCTCGTCTTCTCCGATTCCGCCGGGCGTGCGCTGCTCACGGGGCTGATCGCGAGCGAACTGGTCGAAGCCTGCCGGCGCCTGGTGGCCGTGCACACCGCACTCTCGGACCGACGATTCAGCATTGCCCAAACGTTGCTGCGTCCGCTGCCCGGCGCCGCGGAGTGGGCCGCCTTCGTTCACCAGGCAGGTACGTTCACGCCCGAACAGATGCTTCGTGAGCTCAGCCTCGGCGAGGATGCCCTGGAACACGCCGAACACCTCCGTTCGCAGCCCGCGCTGGCTGACTTTACCGCCATGGTTTCCGCTGCGGAGACGGGAAACGCGATGCTTCTCACGCCCAACGGCCGGAACGTCGCTGACGAATGCTGGCTTGGCGGCGTGGATTCGAACGGCGAGTCTGTTGCCTCGAGCTTCGGCACCTCCGAGAGCGAAGCAACCACGCTCGCCGACGTCACCGCGGACCTCTCGGCCATCGCGCGCGGGTTTCTCGGGACGTACCTCGGGCATCGGCTTAACGCCGGCCGCCGTGACTGAACCGGCTGGCTGGCCGGCTGGCCGCAATAACGCGATCACGGACATTCCTGGCATCCGCGTGGGCCACTGGACAGACCGCAAAGGGGCCACAGGCTGCACGGTGATCCTCTGCGACGAGGCGCAAGCTGTTGCAGTCGATACGCGAGGGGGCGCGCCCGGTACCCGCGAGACCGATGTCCTTGCTGGCCCGAACATCGTCCGCAAGGCGCACGCAGTGGTGCTCTCGGGTGGGAGCGCCTTCGGCCTTGCCAGCGCGGACGGCGTGATGCGCTGGTGCGAAGAACAGGGCGTCGGCTTCCCCACGCGCCAACGGAAGGTCCCGATTGTGTCAGCGGCCGTGCTCTACGACCTGGGCGTCGGCTCCGCGAGCGCCGCCCCTGATGCAGAGGCCGGGTACGCAGCGGCCGCCCGTGCGAAAGGCGGGAAAGTGCTTGAAGGTAACGTAGGCGCTGGCACGGGTGCGAGCGTGGCGAAGCTGCTCGGCCCGGCTCGAGCGATCAAGGGCGGTCTCGGCAGCGCGAGCGCTGTTGGGCCGCGGGGCCTGATCGTAGGGGCGATTGTTGCGACCAATGCTGGTGGGCTCGTCTTTGACCCCAACGACGGCGATCTGGTGGCCGGGCCGCGGGAAGATGGCGGTGGCTTTGTCTCGCTCGCCGGGGCGCTTGAACGGCGCACGGCGGCGATGGAGGCGCTGCTCGAAAACACCACGCTGGTCTGCATCGCCACCAACGCCTCGCTCGCCCACCACCAGTTGCAACGGATCGCGGTCCACGCCCACGACGCCCTTGCTCGCGTCATTGTGCCAGCACACACCTTTAGCGACGGCGACACAGTCTTCGCCATCGGCATGGGCGGCATCGAGGCGGCGGACGATGACCCGTTGTTGGTCGGAATGCTTGCGATGCGCGCCGTGGAGCAGGCGCTGCTGCGTAGCGTGCGGCTGGCCGCCAGTGTGCCGGGATTCCCTTCCGCGGCGGACTGGCGGGCGAGTTGAGCGCCCCGTACTCGCGCCAATTTTGTCCCTATGTGACCAGGTTCACATTGAAAAAGCTGTGAAAGACGCGAAATGGGGCTTTAAGCCCATTCCTTCACCATAAAGAGTTGTGATAGTTTCTTCCCCGCAAGCCGCACGGCTTTCGTGTGGGCGAAGTGAACGGTTTGGCCGTCAGCTTCGCCCGCGCACCAACAGCCGCGCCACAGCGATGTGGGCGCGGGACGGCAACAAGAGGAGAGGTATTTTGTTCAGGAAGTTGATTTTCGTCCTACCAGCGCTTGCGCTGGGACTCGTGGCCCTGTTCGGGACCGCGGGCAACCAGGCGCAGGCGGCCAGCACCATCACCGTCAAAGTCGGTGCCGGTGAGCCCGGCTATGCGGTCAACCTGTTCGCACCGGGCGCCGTCTACATTCAGCCGGGCGATACGGTGAAGTGGACGTTTCCCTGGGTGGAGCCGCACAGCGTCACCTTCGGCGTCCCGGCGGGGGATCCGTCCGTGCTCGTTGGCGGCGCCACCCCGAGTTTCGAAGGCACTAAGTTCATCAGCTCCGGGCTTGTCTTCGGCGGGGCCCCGGGTACCGACTATTCGGTCAGCTTCCCCAAGAAGGGGTCGTACGCCTACTTCTGCATCCTCCATCCTGGGATGACTGGGTCCGTGGTGGTGCAAACAGCTGACCTTGGACAACCAGACAACCAGGCGTCCGTCGATGCCCGTGGGGCGGCGCTGATCGCTTCTTCGACGGCCGAATTGAAGGCGCTGGCCGCCGCTTCGGGTGCGAAGGAGGCCGCCGTCACTCCCAAGCAGGGCGGCGGAAAGAAGTACACGCTCGCCATTAGCTCAACTCGGGACTCGGGGGTTGGCGATGTCCAGCAGTTCTTCCCGAAGGCCGTCAACATCGCCGTCAATGATTCGATCGAGTGGGTTTCGAACGTCCATACGCCGCACACGGTCTCGTTCGGCAACCCGGGCGATATCGCGAAGCTCATCCCGCCAGGAAACGCAGAAGCGGTCCTCGATATTGCGAAGGCCATACCGGCGGGCAGCAATTACGACGGTACCGGGATCGTTAACAGCGGAGTACTGGGTCTCGGGTTCCCGGGGGGCACCAGCTTCTCGCTGAACTTCACCAAGGCCGGTTCGTACGATTACTTCTGCTTCCTCCACGCCGATCAGGCGATGGTGGCCAAGGTGAACGTGGCCGCGCAGGGAACAGGACAAGCGCCGGGCGCCCCGAACACGGGCTCCTCGGTGCAGGCCCAGCCTGACGCCTCCACCGGCATGTGGCTGATCTTCGGCGCCATTGCCATGGTTGCCGTCGCCTCGGCAGGGGCGTTCGCGGTCACCCGCCGCTAGCGGCCCCCAATAGCCTTCACGAAAGGGGCTGTCCTCGGACGGCCCCTTTTGTGGTCTGCGTCACAAATGTGGCCACTGGGCTAAAGTTTGTGCACCCGCACGGCCGTGCCGTAGGCGCAGATCTCTGTCCAGTTCGGTCCCATTTCGCTGGTGTCGAAGCGCATGGCGACGATCGCGTTTCCACCCTTTGCGGTGCACTCATCGACCATCCGCTCGATCACCTGGTGGCGGCTGTCGGTGAGGGCCTGGGTCATGCCTTTCAACTCGCCGCCGAAGATCGACTTAAGCGATGAGCCGAGCTGCGAACCGATGTTCCTCGAGCGCACCGTGAGGCCGAACACCTCACCGAACACCTCTTCGATGACGTAGCCGGGAAGATCGTTCGTGGTAGCAATCAACATGCGGACATCTTGCACCCCCACCCACTCTCGCGTCTCTTGAGGAATTGCAAGACACGAAGAATCAAAGGTACGAAGTTCGAGAAAGACTGCTTCTTCCAAAACCGCCCCCAAAGTCGAGTCCCTTCGAGGCTCCGAGGCTTGTGTCCTACTTGCCTCCCTGTCCCGCTTATTGCCTATTTGCCACGAGGATGATGTCGCGGGCGATTGGCCCCGCTTCGATCGATCCCGATTGGCCTTCATCGAGCACGATCGCGGCGATGGCGTGGGGCGCGTTCGCGGGCGCCATGGCTACGAAGAGCACGTGCTGCTGCGTGCCAACGTCCTCGGCGGTGCCTGATTTGCCCGCGAAATCCGTGTAGCCCGAGAGCGCGAAGGCGGCGGAGGCGGTCCCCGCAGCGCTGGTCACCAGCTTCAGCCCCAGCAGCAGGTGCGCTTTCTGCTCGGCGGTCAGGGGTAGCGTGCCCCGCACCGACGGCTGTTCGCTCGCAAGCACGATTGGACTGCGCAACGAGCCGCTGACGAACGTGCTGTAGGCGTTGGCCAACTGGATCGGCGTGAGCAGCAAGTCCCCCTGACCGATTGCGAGGTTCACTTCATCGCCCGGGTACCAGGGCTGGCCGGTCTTTGCCCGCTTCTGCGCCGCGTCCGGCACAAGGCCGTCCTCTTCGGAAAGACCAACGACGCCCGTGGCAGCGCCGAGGCCGTACTCCCGCGCCATTTTCGAAAGGTCGCCTTCGGTGTTGTTGTAGAGCGTAAGGCCAATCTGGTAGAACACCGGGTTGCACGACCGCATCAGTCCCTGTGCGATCGTGAGCTGGCCCCGGGCGCCCTCCCAGTTAGCGCGCGGCGGGTCCACGCCCCGCCAGATGGCCCCGCACTCGAGCGTGTCCGTGATTTTGTAGCCACCGTAGACGAGCCCCGCCGAGCCCGTGATCAGCTTGAATGTGGAGCCCGCCGAGTACAGCCCGGTCGTTGCCCGGTTTGCCAGCGGTGACCCCGGGGCCCTGGTGACCGCCGTCACTGCCGCCTGGTCGTTCCGTTCGAACGCATCGGGGTCGAACGAAGGGGAGCTGTTGAGGGCGAGCAGCGCGTTGCTCCGGGGGTCGATCACCACCGCCGCCCCGGCGCGGCCGCCGAGTCGCGCCGACGCGGCCTGCAGCACCTTCGCGTCGAGCGTCGTGCGTATTTCTTCCCCGGCCACGTACTCGTGGCTGACCAGGGTCTTGACTACCGCCCCGGCCTGGTCCACCAGGCGCAACTCGCTCCCGATCCTTCCGGAGAGGCGCGCGTCCATGCTCGCCTCAAGGCCGACCGCGCCCACCCGGTCGCCCACCCGCAGGCCAGCGCCTGGTTTCTTCGCAAGCTCTTCGGCGGTCAATTCGCGCGTATAGCCGACGACATGCGCCGCCGCGGGGCCCAGAGGGTGCACGCGCCGCGACTCGAAATAGAGCAAGACGCCGGGGATGGGGCGCAGCGCGGTGGCCGCCAACTCAGACTTGTCGTCTGTGACTACGCCCACTGCTACTCGCTGCGACGCGCCCGCGCCGCTGCTGAGGGCTGCACTGACCTGCTCCGGCGTAAAGCCGAAGTTGACGAGCGCGGTGGTCAGCGCCGCCCGATCGGTGACCACACTGCGGTTGAGCCCGAGGAAACGCACATCCTGGGTGACCGCCAACGGCGCGCCGGTGCGGTCCAGGATGCTCCCGCGGACGGGCCGTTGGATCGTGCTCTTGAAGCTGCGCCCATCCGTCATGTCGGGGTGGATCGCCGATGGGCCCCAGTGGACCAGCCATGTCGTGGGGGACTTGATCAGGTTAAGGATGGTGGTGTATTCGAACTGCTCGAAATAGGCTGTAGTCAGCTTCACCTGGAGCGTTGCCTGGGTTCCCTGGACCATCCCAGGGGCCGCGCTCAGACCGGTGCTGGTCATCTCGGTGACGAAGGAGTTGTAGGCGGCGGTGAACTGTTCGAGCGTGGTCGTCCGCTGCGATTCGGGGTCCAACAGGAGGTAAAGCGCCTGGTAGTTCTCGGTCGTCCAGGCCTTGGCGAAAGCTTCGACGGTGGCGCGCGCGGAACCCACCTCGGCGGGCGCGCTTGGACCCGCACCAGCCGCCGATCCGCCACCCGTAAACGCCCGGACGCCGGAGACAACGCCGCCTATGAGAATCCCCAGCACCACAGCCCCGAGGAACAACCGCCGCATGGCTACTCCCAACCGATCCCGGCAACACCCCGCGCTGACGATTGTAGCAGTGCTGCCGCTCCTCGTATTGGTGTTGCTTACCACGGCCTGCGGCAGCACAAAGGTCACGAAGAACGGCCTGGGCACGCCGCAGCCGAGCGGGCCCGGCCCTGCGATCGCCCGCGTCGAGCCCGCCGGTGACCCGCGCGCACTGCGCATTGGCTTCAGTACTTTGCCACCGGAGCGCACGAGCGACGCCTACATCGGCGCCTTCGCCACCGCCGCGCAGTACGCCGATGTCGTGCTCATCCAGCGGACCCCGCCCTGGGAGGACTTCCTCCCTGGGGGCTCCGTTTCGAAGGCGACCGCCGACACCACACGGCTCGAGACCGGGCTCCTGGACCAGTACAAGGGCCTGAAGCGCTTCTACGCCATCGACCCGACGGATGGCGTGGTGCAGCGCAGCCGCCTGGCCAACCTTCCGCCGAGCGTGGACCCCGAGCTCGGGTTCCTGGACCCGAATCTCCGCCAGGCGTTCATCGCCTACACCGCCTACATCGTGAAGAACTACGCGCCGGCCTACCTGGCCATCGGCGTGGAAGTGAACATGACGTTCGAACGCAACCCGAAGCAGTTCGATGCCTTCGTTTCGCTCTATCAGGAAGCGTACGACACGGCCAAAGCGGCGAACTCCAAGACGAAGGTCTTCCCGACGTTTCAACTGGAAGACCTCGAAGGCAACTTTGGCGAGGTGCATCCACCGCACTGGTCGGTGATCGACCCGTTTCGCGCGAAGATGGATGCCCTCGCGATCAGCAGCTACCCGTTCCTCAGCGGCATCCGTACTGCCGCCGACCTGCGCGCGAACTACTATTCGCAGCTCAAGACCTACTGGGGTGGCGAAATCCTGATCGCTGAGACGGGCTACCCCTCGGCGCCCGTCGATGGACAGGTGAACGTGGGCACCGAAGAGGACCAGCAGGCGTACCTCGCGCGCATCGTGGCCGAAGCGGACAAGCAGGGATTCAGCATGGTGGTCTGGTTCGCGGCCCTGGACCCTTCCTTCGCCAGCACCGGAGCAGCATCGGTCTTTAAGGACATCGGCCTGCGCAAAAGCGATGGCTCGAACAAATTCGCCTGGTCGACGTGGGAAGAGTGGTCGCGGCGCCCACTCAAGCCGTAGCGGCGCCCGCTCAGCGCTTGGCGAACTGGCGCGAGGCGACTACTCTCCGCGCATGACCACCATCGACCTCGAATCCATTCCCTCTGAAGAGCCGGTGACCTACGACTGGGCGGCGCTCGTCGCCGAGTTGAACCAGCTGCTGAAGCTCAAAACCACCCCGATCGGGATGAAGATGTTCGCCACCAGGGCCGAGATGGAGGCCGTCCCGAAGATTCGCCGCCCCGGCGCGATCCACACCACCGACCAGATCGTCGCCCAGGCCGCGCGCCTCGGGTGGACAGTGGGGATCACGAACGAGGATCTCGTGGGCGCCCAGTGCGGCGCGGTAATCGGCCTTCACCCTCGGGATGACAAGTGGCTCTCCGGCAAGAACATGGCCGGAGTCTGGTTCGAAACGATCGAAGACTCCGCCGGACATCAGGCGGCGATGGACTGCGTCCCGTACGGCAGCTTCGAGGCGATGGCCGTTTCGCCGCTAACGTCTGGCCGGCTGGACCCACCGGACATCTGCCTGATCTACGCAACGCCCGGCCAGATGATCATCTTGATCAACGGCCTCCAGTGGTCCGGCTACAAGAAGTTCGAATGGAGCGTGGTGGGGGAATCAGCTTGCGCCGATTCTTGGGGGCGCGCGCTGAAGACGGGCGAGCCAAGCCTCGCCATCCCTTGCTTCGCCGAACGCCGCTACGGCGGCGTGCTGGACGACGAACTGCTGATGGCCATGCCGCCGAAATATCTGCCACGCGCGATCGCCGGGATGAAAAGGTTGGCTGGCAACGGCTTGCGCTACCCGATCCCCCAGTACGGCATCCAATCGGACGCCCGCGCCGGGCTCTCGGTCAGCTACGGCGAGCGGTAGCGCGCGAGCCCTATCGGAACAGGGATTCGAGCACGACACTGACGCCCGGCAACGACTCGACTGGCACCACGCCCGTCGTGTAAATCGTCTCGCTGTACGTCCCGTCCGCTTGCCGCCGCCAGGCGATGATCGTCCTGTCGTACGGGTGGACCCGCCAGATTTCGAGGTCGCCCCGGCGCTTGTACTCGGGGAACTTATCTTCGACGTCGTATTCTCCCGTCGAAGGAGACCAGACTTCGGCCACGAAGGGCAATGGCCCGCCGTAGGCCTCGAGGGACCGGCTACCCGTCAGGGCCTCGATTTCGGCGTTGGGCAGGACCATCACGTCAGGAATGAAATAGCTCACGTCGCCCCGATTGGCGTGACCGGAGTTCATCCGCATTTCGAAGTCGTCGATCGAAAGCTGAGACTGGAGCGCGAAAGCGATCCGCCACGCGATGCTGTTGTGCGGCATGGTCATGTCCGGCTTTCGCCGCAGCCGCCCACAGACCATCTCCCACTGACCGTCTTCATCTTCGAGGGCGAGCCTTTCGAACGTTGCTGCTGAGACCGCCATGGATGCACCTCGTCCCCTCCAGTGTAGCGCCTCTACCGCGCCTTCCACTCCGGTGTGCGCTTTTCGCGGGCCGCTGCCATGCCCTC
>JBDSJC010000131.1:0-6597 GCA_039917655.1 Tepidiformaceae bacterium | reverse complement strand
CGGCATTGATCGACCCATACTCATCCAGTACTTCGATTGGCTCGGAAACGTTGCCCAGGGTGACTTCGGCAACTCCTTGGTCACCCGCACCAGTACCGCGAACCGCATCCGCGATTCGCTTCCAGTCTCGCTCGAAATCGCAGTCATCGGTGTCGGCATCTCGATCCTGCTGTCGATCCCATCGGGGGTGGTCGCTGGCGTAAAGTCCGGGACGCCGATTGACTACGTCCTTCGGGTGGTGGCGCTTCTGGGGCTCGCCATCCCCAGCTTCTGGCTAGGCATCCTTCTGCTCGTCGTACCTTCGGTCTGGTTCGGATATCTCCCACCGCTCACCTACGTCCCGTTCACGAAGGACCCACTGCACAACCTGCAGCAGTTCGCGCTGCCGGGTTTTGCGGTCGGGTTCGTCAGCGCTGCTGTGCTCATGCGAATCACGCGATCATCTGTCCTCGAGGTCATCCGCCAGGACCACGTTCGGACCGCGCGGGCAAAGGGCCTCGCCGAAAGGAATGTAATCATTCACCACACGCTCAAGCTTGCGTTCATTCCTGTCGCGACTGTCCTTGGCGGCCAGATAGCGAACGTGATCACGGGCACCGTGATCGTCGAATCCGTCTTTGGATTGCCGGGTACGGGACGGTTGCTGGTGCAAGCGATTAACCAACGAGATTACCCGTTGATCCAGGCCATGGTCATGATGGTGGCCGTCATCGTCATCGGGGTGAACCTGATCGTGGACATCAGCTACGCATGGCTGGACCCGCGCATCCGATACGGGGATGGCAGGTAATGGCATCGGAGCAATCTGTCGCGAACCCCCCGGCAATCGCCCCGCCACGGCCAGGTGTGTGGACACGGCGGGGACGCTCCGCCCTTCGTACTGCCCGACGTCAGCCGCTGGGGGTTCTTGGCCTCTTGCTTGTCATCGTCTTCATCCTCATGGCGGCAGTACCAAACTTCATCGCGCCCTATCCCCCGAACAAAATAGGTGTCGGCCTTCGCCTCGAGGATCCAAGTTTCTCGCACCTCATGGGCACGGATTCGATCGGCCGCGACGTGTTCAGTAGGATCGTCTACGGCGCCCGCATCTCTGTCCTGATCGGATTCGGCGCAGTAGCAGTTGGCACTGCTATCGGCACGGTAATCGGCCTCTTGACGGGCTTTTTCGGGGGCTGGACGGACACGCTCATCCAGAGGCTAATCGACGTCATGATGACCGTACCAGGTCTGATCTTGGCGCTCGTTATCATCACCATCTGGGGCCAGGGCGTTTCACAGCTCATCCTCACCATCGGCGTACTCATTATGCCGGGGACTGCGCGTATCGTCCGAGCGTCCGTTCTTTCGGAGAAGAACAACCAGTACGTTGAAGCGGCACACGTTCTTGGTGCCTCCAACACGCGGATCATGTTCAGGCACCTACTCCCGAACGTAAGCGCCTCGATCATCGTAATTATGTCCGTGATGGTTGGCGTCGCGATCCTCGTGGAGGCGGCGCTGTCGTTCCTTGGCCTCGGGATCAGGCCGCCGACCGCCTCGTGGGGGCAGATGCTGAGCATTGACGGACGAACGTACATGCTCCAGCAGCCGTGGCTGGCCATCTGGCCGGGCCTCGCTATCTCCATCATCGTGCTTTCTCTCAACCTCCTGGGGGACTCCCTGCGAGACATCACGGACCCGAAGCTGCGGATGCGCTAGGCGGCGGACCCCAGCACAACAGTTGGGCTAGTGGTGAAGGTAGGAGACGCAATCCGCCTCGTTCCTCGCCCCTGTTGGCCAAGAACCTTAAACGAAGGAAGAGGTACGGCAATGGAAGACTTTCGCTCACTCGGCAAGCGGCTGAGCAATTGGGGCCGCTGGGGAACCGATGACGAACGGGGCACAGTGAATCTAATTACCCCGGAGCGGCTCATTGCGGCCGGGCAACTCATCAAACGAGGGGTCATCTTCGACCTGGGCATCCCCATGGACCAGAACGGACCCCAGCCAGGCGGCAACCGCATCAATCCCGTTCATCTCATGCGCGAGACCGGCCAAGGCCAGAACCTCCCCGGCGGCTTCCACTTTGCCGACGATTACATCTTCATGCCACTACAAGGGTCCTCACAGTGGGATGCGCTGGCGCACGTCTTCTACGATGACCAGCTATACAACGGGTTCCCTTCGAGCGGGGTTGGCCTTCACGGTGCCGACCACGATTCGATCGACAAGCTCGCGAAGGGGATTGCAGGTCGCGGAGTCCTGCTAGACATTGCCCGGTTGAAAGGCGTGGATTGGTTGGAGGCAGGGTACGTCGTCACGCCGGAAGACCTCGACGATGCTGCATCGTCACAGGGTGTTGAAGTGAAGCCGGGAGATATCCTCCTGTTCCGGACTGGATGGCGCACCAAGTTCGTTCGCGAAAACGACCCGAAAGCCTTTATGGGCGGCGAACCGGGGCTCGGACTTGCGTGCTGCGAATGGCTGAAGGCTAAGGACGTCGCCTCGGTCTGCTCGGACAACTGGGCGATTGAAGTAATACCAGGGGAAGACCCAGCGGTCATCCTCCCTGTGCACATGGTCTTGATCCGCGATATGGGCGTCACCCTCGGTGAAATCTTGGACTTCGACGAACTGACTGCGGACTGCGCTGCGGATGGCGTCTATGACTTCTTCTTCTGTTGCCCGCCATTGAAATTCACGCGCGCCGTGGGGTCCCCCATCAACCCACTCGCGATCAAGTAGCACGGCGCCGCGGTGCCGAAGCCATGGAGGTGTGTCATGCCTAAGATGAGCCCGGATGAGGTTCAGGCGTTCCTTGTCGAACCCGGTAAGCTTTGTCGTATTGCCACGCTCAAGGTGTTGGGTGCGCCGCACGTAACGCCCGCTTGGTTCATCTACGAGGACGGAAGGATCTACATGACTCCGCGAGCAGAGTCATCCTGGCTGGCGAACATCCGCCGGGATGCACGCGTCGCCTTGACCATCGACGAGGACCCCTTGCCGTATCGCAAGGTCACGGTTGAGGGCCTCGCCACGGTCGTCCGCGAAACCGGCGACGACGACATCTGGCGGGACCAGTACCGCCGGATCGCCCGCCGGTACAGCTCGCCGGAGGGGGCAGAAGCGTACATCCAGCGGACGATCGACCAGCCTCGTGGACTCATTGCGATTCCTCTTGAAGGGTCTTTGGTCCGCTCGTGGCGGATGCCCGTTGGGGATGAAAATGGCACCGGCATGTGGCATAAGCGGTATTACCTCCCGGGCACGAAGATGGCTGGGGAAGTAGCCTGCGACTAAGGCCAGCCCAGTTGGCAGAGTCCGAACACACGTCTTTTGACGGACGTTTTGTCGGTCTGCGCTTCATTGCCTGCTTCTCGCAGTGGTAGAGTGGAAGACACGAAGCCTTCTTAGCCATCCGCGGTGATCTCGCGGCACCGCTTCGCAAACGTCCCGGCTCTGCCGGGCGTAGGGCATGCCCCACGGCTTGGCTGCACGGTTGCGAAGCACAAGGACGGCGAACCACCTATCCGGGATCCGGTTATTCCGTGATGCCGACGATCTGCTTCGCGTAGTCCAGCGTCCGTGTGCCGTTGTAGGCGCGGAAGATCATGAGCTTCTCCGCCTCCAGCGAGCCTTCCGCGTGGACGCGAGGACCGCGTGATAGCCGCCAAAGTCGCCTGTCGTCAGGTCGCTCACCATGTTCATCACCAGCGTGGGCGTCTCGCCATCCACGCCAGCGCGGTTGCCAAGATACTTGCGCAGCAGGGGGCGGGTGTCCTCGTTCTCGAAGTCTTCCCAGCCGGGCCGGCCCCATGACCAGCATCCCGCCGGCGACATCCTGCACATGCTGCAGGGCTTCGTGGTAGTTGTGCGCGAAGTGGTACTTCGCCATGTTCGGTCGTCAGTGCGTCTGGCGCGAAGATGCCCTGGCTGTCGACCGCGCCGCGCAGGGCCGCCATCTCCGTGAGCGCGCAACGGCTCGGCGTAGCTGATCAGCCAGACGATCTTCTCCCCGACGTGACCTGCTTTGATGATCCCGTTCATGTCGGTCGGAAGGTCCGGCCGAGCCGTCACCTTTCACGTCGGCCTGCGCCACGGAGATCGTGAGGTCGTTGTCCCGACAGTTGCCGGTAGAACTTCTGCACGCGCTCCAGGTACGAGGTGCCGTGGGCTTTGTCGATCTGAGGGGCGATCTTGTGCAGGGCGAAGAGGGCGTCAGTGCCGATCTCCTTCACCAGCGGCACCAGTGTCTTACCGATGCCGGTCGATGTCTCGATCAGCTTTCACCGCTTAAGGAGGTCTTCGACGCTCGCGGGGATCTTGTAGTAGCGACTGTAGGTGTCGCCGCCCTCCTCGACCACGGCGCGGTCGCGCAGCTTCGGGTCTTCGGCCATGTCGAAGTCCACGCAGGCGTCATGGATGGCCTTCTTGATCACCGGGTGGGTCGTGACGGCGTCCACCTTTTCGCCGCGGTAGTATACGGTGCGTCCGTCCCTTACCGATTCGATGTATTCCTGTGAAGTCCTGAGTCCTGTGCTAGCTTCTTTGTTATAGCGACGTGTTAGCCGCGCGGCAGGCCGAGGCCGCGGGTGGCGATGATGCCCCGCTGCACTTCGCTGGTCCCACCGGCGATGGTGGTAGGAATAGTACCGCTGTAGTTCCGGGCGATCCGGCCGCTCAAGACCTCCTGCCCAGCCGAGCCCTCTAGCAGCGCGCCCCGCAAGCCGAGAGCGGAGACCGACTTGATAGCGACCCGGCGGCCCACTTCGCTCGAGAACAGCTTCACCATCGAGGCCTCGTAGTTCGGCACCTGGCCCCGGGACTGCAGGTCCGCGATCCGGGCCGCCATTGCGCGGGCGACGCTGCTTTCGATGTACAGCTCCGCCAGTTCGGACCCGTACGTTGCTGGCGTGCCGAGGGCGCGCAGGACCTCGATAAGGTCCAGTACGGCGAGTTGGACTCCGACCGCCCCGGCGATGCCGGAACGCTCGAAGTCGAGGGTCGTCATGGCGACGTACCACCCGCGGTTCTCCTCGCCGATCCGGTACGACGCGGGGATACGGACATCGTCAAAGAACGCTTCGCAAAGTTCGTGGCCGCCGGCCATATCAGTGATTGGACGGACGGTAAGGCCAGGGACGTCCATGGGCGTGACCAAGTAGGAGATGCCGCGGTGTTTCGGCACGTCAGAGTCCGTGCGCACGAGGAGGAACATCCAGTTACAAGTGGTCGCGTTGCTCGTCCAGATCTTCTGGCCGTTCAGGACGTAGTCGTCGCCCTCCCGCACCGCACGCAGTTGGACGGCGGCGAGGTCGCTGCCGGCGGCGGGCTCGGAGAAGCCCTGGCAATAGATGTGCTCGCCCGCAAGGATCGGGGGAAGCAGATCCGACTTTTGCGCATCACTCCCGTGCAGGATGACGGTTGGCCCCACCATCTCAACAGCCCGGCCGCCAGGGTGTGGCACCCGGGCGAGGGCGAACTCCTCCTTCATGATGAACTGCTGCATCACGGAAAGGCTTGCACCGCCGTACTCCGTTGGCCAATGAGCGGCAAGCAGCCCGCGCTTTGCAACCGCGGCACGCCACTGTTGGAAGACTGGGTCACCGAGACCGTAGGAATCGACCGGTGGCTTGTGGTGCACCCGGTATTCTTCGGGCGCCTCCTGTACGACGAAGCGACGGACGTCCTCCCGCCAAGCAGCCTCTTCTGCACCGTCTCGGAAATTCATGCCTGGCCCACCTCTGGTTCGTGCTGTGCGTAGTCGTATTCGTACCCCGGCATCTTGCCGTAGACGGCGCGGTACCAGGATTCGGACAGTGTCTCCACTAGGTCCGTGAAGCTTCGTCCGCCCGAGATCGGGTCGCCCGCGTAGCAGAAGAAGCGGAATGCCGAAAACTCGACCATCGACGAGAGCGAAGCGGCCAGCAAGGCCGGCGAACATCGTGGGATCCGGCCCTGCTCCAGCAGCCGCGCCAGCCGGCCGGTGATGCGCGCTTCGAACTTGTCGCGGTACGAGGCGTAGTTCTCTCGCACTTCCGAGTCCACCAGCGAGAGTGCGTAGAACTCGCCCAGGATCGCCGACTGGCGCAGCCACACGGAAAGGTAGGCGACATTCGCAAGTACGATGCGGGCGAACTCGTCCCTCTCCGGGTAGTTCTTCCCAGCCACCTCAAACAGCTCGTCCATGACGGTGCTCGCCGTAGAGATGAGAAGGTGCGTCTTGTTCCGAAAGTAGAAGTAGAACGTGGCCCGGGACACGCCGGCACGAAGACGCACGTCATCGACAGTGAGCGCCGAATAGCCGCTCTCTCGGATGAGTTCTCCCGCAGCGGCAATGACGAGGTCGCGACTCGCTACCTCAGCGGCAGCGGTCAGATCACGGCGGGCGGGCGAGGATGTGCCCAGGTGGCGATTGCTCATAGGAAAAGACGTCATGCCGAAGCGAGCTTCGATCATATCGAACGAAAAGCTCAAGTTCGCTTAGTCTGGCTCAACACTTGACAGTTTGTCTAGTCGCTCCGTCCAAACCCGACAAAGTCGCGGGCGGCCACGGGACACGGGACACGGGACACGGACGCGGCTTGACAGATGTATGCCTTTAACGGTTGTATTGAC
>JBDSJC010000130.1:0-8996 GCA_039917655.1 Tepidiformaceae bacterium | reverse complement strand
TAAGGATCGCGTGGACGTCTTCGTAACGGGAGACGATGTAGCGCCCGAGCAACGGGTCGTGCTGAATGCGGCCAGCCTCGCGCACCTCATCGAGCAGTGTGAATGGGTCCTTCTGGTAGTCGGGGTTACGGGGGCTGAGGGCGAGCCCGTTGGGAACGGGGGAGGTGGTGGGCTGGTCAGTCATTGTGGACACCGGAATCGCAGGATGCTCATCAGCATAGCGAACCCGAACGCGGTTCGGGAGAGGCGCGGCCGTTTCGTGGGTTCGTACCCTCTTGCGCAACTGTGCACGATTCATGCGCCGGCGATGGGCGAGCGTTCTCCGCGTGAAGCCCCGGCCAGCGCTTCGAACAGCTGCCGCGTGTCCACGAGCATGGGGATGTAGCGGCCGCCGGCGAGTGCATAGCTAGCGCGCTCTGCTTCGCGCAGGACGGGGGCAAGGAGAACCACCTTGACACCGCCGCGAGTCTGTTCGGCGCACTGCTGGAGCGAACAGTCAGTGGTAGTCGTCAGTACGAGGTCACCGGGGGCGAGGCCGGTGAAGCTGGCCTGCTGCTGTGCGACGTAGAACCCCGGCGCGCGCGTGATGCGGGTCACCAGAGCTTCTCGCAAGGAAGCGTCTCGAACTACGACGTGGACCCCAATGTCAATCATTCACCGCTGATGGTGCGCCCGCGGCGGCAGGACTTCGATGGACGAAGGGCGATGATCCTGGGGCCGATCGTCCGTCCCTCGTTTTGAGGCCCCGCTGACGTACGATGGGGTGGTGACTACGAGTGAGACGACACGAGACGCGTTCGAGATCGCGAGGCGACTCGCTGAAATGGCGACCACGAGCGAGGTGCTGATGAACGCCTCGGACCTCGGTGAGGTCCTACAGAGCCTCGCCGTGCGTTCACAAACAGTGACTGGCGCGGACTTCGCGGCGATCTCGACGTTCGACGAGGACGGACAGCTGACGCGGTTCATTTATACGGGTATGAGCGAAGAGCAGGCGCGGCGGCTGGGCAGCCCGCCCTCCGGCAAGGGGTTATTGGGCGAACTGGCGCGCCACGCCACCCCGATCCGCCTGGACCGATTACGCGAGCACCCGGCCTCTTCGGGGTGGCCCGCGGCGCATCCGGACATGGACGCCTTCCTCGGCGTCCCGATCCGGGCGGCTGGACGGACGATCGGTTCCCTGTACATGACCCGTTCGCCCGGCCGGCCGCCGTTCGATGACGCCGACGAAGCGGCCGCCGCCGTGCTCAGCCTGCAGGCGGCGGTGAGCGTCGCTTCGGCGATGCACCGGGAGCGAAGTGGACGGGTGTTTTTGCTCGAAGAACGGGTGCGCATTGCCCATGACCTGCACGACGGTACGATCCAATCGCTCTACGCCCTGGGCCTGGAACTGGACGCCACGGCGAATTCGGCAGTGGTTAGTGAGTTGAGTGACGTCATCCGCACGAGCGTTGAACGGATCAATGACCTGATTTCGGACATCCGTGGGTATATCACGATGCTCGAAGCGGAATCGCCGCTCGCCCAGCCGGAACTTTCGCGGGACATCGCCTTCGTCATCCGCCAGCTGGTGCCGCCCGGCACGGATGCGGTGGTGAACATCACCGCGGCGGCGCTCCAGGAGTTGACCGCCCGCGATTCCGAGGACCTGCTGTTCATCGCCCGCGAGGCGCTGAGCAACGCCATCCGCCACGGATGCCCCACCAAGGTCGCCGTGGACCTGCGGCAGACGGCGGACGCTACCTCGCTAACGGTGCAGGACAACGGTGTGGGGTTCGACCAGGCGAATGTGCGCAGCGGCCTTGGTACAGTCACCATGCGTACTCGCGCGGAGCGGCTTAACGCCGAATTGACTATCCTTGGTATCCCGGGCATGGGGACCACGGTGCGCGTTTCGCTGCCTCGGAGGAGTGATGACTGAACCTGAACTGATCCACGTACTGTTAGCCGACGACCACGATATCGTCCGTTCCGGCCTGAAGGCGGCCTTGCGCGGGCACCCGGAATTTACGGTGGTGGGCGAAGCGCGGGACGGCAAGGAGGCCGTGCGGGAAGCGAAGCGGCTGAAGCCGGAACTGGCGGTGCTCGATGTGCGGATGCCTGGGCTGAACGGGATCGAAGCGTGCCGCGAGATTCGCCAGGCGTCGCCGCAGACGAACGTCCTGATGCTTACCTCCTACGCCGACGAGAAGGCGGTGATGGCGGCGATCGTGGCGGGGGCGAGCGGCTTCATGCTCAAGGACGTGAAGGCGGCCGAACTGGTGGATGCGATGCGCACCGTGGGGCGTGGAGGGAAGACGCTCGATCCGGCGAGTTCAGCGGCGGTGATCGAGCAAATCCGCCGTGGAAACGTGGTCAGCGAAGAGGACCGCATGGCCCAGCAACTGAGTGAGCGCGAACTACAGGTGCTGGAGCACATTGCCGAAGGGATGACGAACCGCGAGATCGGGGAGGCGATGTTCCTTTCGGAGAAGACGGTGAAGCACCATGTCAGCGACATCCTGAGCAAGCTGGGCTTGACGCGGCGCGTGGAAGCGGCCACCTTTGCCATCCGGCGCGGCGTGAATCGCCCCCCGGAGAGTTGATCTGGCGGCGGCGCCAGCACGAGGAGGCCATCCACCCGTGGACATCGAGTTCGTGCAGGCCGACCCGAGCGTGCATGGCGCTGCCTTCCTCGCGCTCTTCGAACAGGGCGTGGAAGATGCCGGGCATCCCGCGCGTGTGATGGCCACGCTCCCTCACGATCTCTGGGTGGCGATGGACCACGGAGTGCTAGTGGGCGGCGTCCTTTGCAGCGAGTTCAAGGCTCACGGGAAGACGCTCGGCGGGGTTGAGAACCTTGTTGTGGCGCCCACGCATACGGGCCGAGGCATTGGCCGGCGGCTGGTGGCGATGGCCGAACAGCACTACCGGCAGCGCGGATTGCACGGCATGCAGCTTACGGTCCGCGCCGATAACGCCCCCGCGCGCACGCTTTACGATTCACTGGGCTACCAGATCGTGGAGCGCCGCGTGCGGCTCTGGAAGGAGTTCACCCAGGAGATGGCCGAACCAGATTTGCATGGAAACAAGCAGGTCGTCATCCGCTGGACCGAGGATGTCTGGAACGGTGGCCAGCTGGAGCGGGTGGGCGCATTGGTGAGCGACCGTTGCATTCGTCACGACCCGGGCAAGCGGGCGCGCCGCATTGGGATCGCCGAAAACGTCGAGCGCATCGCCTCGTTCCGCAAGCAGGTGCCGGACCTGCATTTCACGAACGACGACCTGGTGGCCGAAGGCGACCGCGTGGTGGCGCGCTTCAGCATGACGGGCACGGACCCGGAAAAGCTCGAGCCGTTCGCTTTCAGCGGGATCGAGATCTTCCGGGTCCAGGCCGGGCGCATCGTGGAGACGTGGTCCAGCGAGACTGCGCCCGGCCCGTGGCAGGATTCGCCGCGGCGCTAAGCCCGCGTCCCAAACGGCTGCTATTCGGTGATTGCCAGCACGGAGACCAGGCCGAAGAAGCCCGCCGCGTTCTCGGCGTGCGAAAGCACGTGACAGTGGAACGCCCAAAGGCCCACCTCCGTCGCTTCGATAATGCAGTCGAAACGGTTGCCGGGCGGGACATCAATGGTGTCGCACTTATATGGCGGGACGATCGGGTTCCCGTCGCGTGCGAAGACTTCCATCGTCATCCCATGGAGGTGCATCGGGTGGTACATCATCCCTTCGTTCATCCAGCGCACCAACACCCGTTCGCCCTTCTTTGCGGCCAGCGCGTCCGTGGCCGGGAAGCTCTTCCCATTCCAGCTAAAGCCCAGCAAGGAGTCGTTCATGATCAGGATGTATTCGCGGTCGTACTTCGGGTAGCTGGCCTTGTCCTTCGGGTCGATGATGAAGGCGCCGAGGAGGCCGCGGTTCACCTGGTCGGCTGAGTTGTGGTGCGAGTGATACATGTGGGAACCGGAATTGCGGAGCGTGAATTCGTAGGTGTAGGTCTCGCCCGGCTTGATCGGTTCCTGGGTGACATAGGGCACGCCGTCCTGCTTGTTGGGGACGAGGATCCCATGCCAGTGGATAGTCGTGCTCTCGGTGAGGTTGTTCTTCAGATTGATCCGCACGGTGTCGCCCTCGGTCGCCCGCAGCGTTGGTCCGGGGATCATGCCGTTGAAGCCGCGCGCCTTTTCGACCTTCCCGGGCGCCAGTTCCCAGTCCACCTCATCCGAGGTGAGGTCGAAGATCTTCACCCCGTTCTCGATGCGAGGGGCGAGTGGCTGCATACCCTTGCCCTTTGTGATCGGTGTGGCCTGGTTCTTGAGGAAGTCTTCGACGCCCTTCTTGTGGTCGAGGTCGATCTGGGCGTGGGGGTCCGCCTGGGAGATGGGCGTGGTAACGCCGCCCTCCGGCGTTGGGCCGGGCTTGACCGAGTTTGCGGGCACACCAGGGGGCACCTCACGACGGCCGCCGGTCGGGTCGTTGTAGCAAGCGCCAACAAGAAGACCTCCGGCGACCGGCAGGGTTGCGCCCACTACGCCCGCCCGCTTCAGGAAGCCGCGGCGCCCCATTCGTCCATCGATCAACGATTTTTGCATCCATACCCTCCAAAGTTGTGCTTGTATTCTCGCTTCCGTAGAAGTTCGATTGAACGTCCGATCGGTAACGTTGCGAGGGGCCGCAAGGCCGGGAATAGCCCAGGCGGGCGTCGAAAGCACAGCCCGAGAGGCCACCCGTAACAATGAGCGCCGTCCCTTGGCATCTGGCGTAGGCGCCGCGTCCGAGCGATTTTTGCCCGAAATTACTCAGTCCTCAGCACTCAGGACATCGGCGTTCAATTGGCCGCTGCCTTCTCCAACTCTCGCAGCTTACGGCGCATCTCGCGGTCCGCGGTGAAGCGTTCGGTGATGTCCCGGGCGGTGGCGATGGCGCCGATCGAAGCCCCGGCGGCGTCCTTGATGATGCCGAAGCTCAGTTCCACGTAGATTTTCTCCCCGTCCGCGCGCACGGAGCGGGTTGCCAGTGATTGTCCGCGGTACTTGGTATCGCCGTCTGCCAGTGCACGGTCGTAGGCGGTCCAGTGGGCTTCCCGATACTGCTCGGGGATGATGATGTCCAGGCTCTGGCCCATGGCGGCGGCGCTGGTGTGGCCGAAGATGCGTTCGGCGGCGGCGTTCCAGTAGGCAACCAGCCCGTCGGTGCCTGCGAAGATGACCGCGTCTGGTCCTTGATCGAGCAGGTCTGTCTGCAACTGAGTGTCCATGGCCGAGCCTCCCGCGCTTCGATTGACCACAGACTAGACCCTTCGTAGGAGAAACGCTCCAAGACAAGTGTGCCCATCCTCGCGGCAGTGGGGGGTCGGATGGCGCTATCCGATCACCACGTCAGTCACTCGCGGGCGCCGGTTATCGATCGCCAGCAACGCCCCGGCCACCCGAGGGAAGAGGCGCTCGGCCGTCATCACAAACACCAGCGCCCCGCAGAACCCGACAACGAACAGGGCGTTCATCAACTTGAAGTAGTCGTCGTTCAGCGCGCTCTGCGATACCAGTTTGGTCGTCAACCAGCCGATGAAGAACGGCATGTGAACCAGGTAGATGGCGAAGGCGTATTTCGAGAGCCCGCCGACCGGCCGGAGTACCCGGACGCCAGCTCGCGCCCGGAGCAGCACGCGCACCAGCTTCGGGTAGACCGCGAGCGACGTGCAGCTAAAGAGGAAGACCGTGAGGCCGAAATAGCTCACTGGGTATCCGCCGAGCCACTCGCCTTGGATGAGGTAGGCCGCGCCGACGGCGACCATCGCCAAGCCGGCGGGCCGCCAGAGGCCGTAGAGCACGTCCAGCGAGCGCCAGCGGCGACCCACGTAGAACCCGGATGCGTAGAAGAACACCCAGACAGCCGGGTTTCGATACGCCAGCACCGCGAAGTCACCAGAGATCGTCGAACGTTCGTAGAACAGGATCGCGCCGAGATTGACGGCGAACGCCGCAATCGCCAGCCAGCCGAGCAGCGCCGTGGACGCCCCGCGCAAGAAGTAGAAGCCTGCCATGAAGAGGACCAACACGGCGAGGAAGTAGAACTGCCCGCTGACATCGAAAAGCGCGAGCGAGCGGACAAGTTGGGCGGTGACGCCGCCGTCCTGCCACGCATGATAGGCGAACGAGGCCAGCATCCAGAAGGCGAGCGGCACACAGATCGTGCGCAGTTTGCGGTTCGCGAACTGGCGGAAACTCGGGGTGGAATCCAGCGCCAAAAGGAAGGCCGAGACGAAGAAGAAGACTGGCACCGCGGTGTGCCCGAACAGGTGGATGACATGCATCGCCAGCTTCTCGCGGTGGGGAGTCACCTCCCATGCGCTGAAGTACGAATGCAGGTAAACCACGAACACAATCGCGGCGCCGCGCATCACATCGAACTCGGGGATGTAGGACGCGGCCGCGATCCTCGGCGGCACCGCCAGTTCTCGATGCCCGGCCTGCCGCGCCGTGGTGAGCGAAACCATGGATCTACCGTAAGCCCCCGAGACTGCGAAGCGCGACAACTGGCGGCTGCGGAGGGCCCAAATCCGCCATCGCCAAACTCCTAATGCTTCTAACGCCGCTCTTATAGCGCTAGCCATGGCCGCCCGCTACTGTAACCGCACAGCCACTGAATTGGTCGTTCAGAGGACAGACAGACGATGAAAGGGTTGTGGTCCAGCGTTCGAGCACCCGCCGCCCAAGAGGCGCCGGCCGGACGCCCCGCTGACACGACTATGACGACCGGACGTTCCACGCTCTTGCTGCTCAGCTGGCTGACCCTCGCGGCGACCGCGTTTGTCTGCTTGACCCAATCGCTGGCCTCAGCCCAGTCGCCCGCAACGACAGGCCAACTCGCGGTGCAGGTTACGCTGCAGGCGGGCCCAGGGGCGGCCGCGCGGACCTGGCGTTTCGAGGTTGTGAACTCGGCTGGCGCAGTCGCGCAAACGCTCTCCCTCGGTACCAGCGGGGATGCGCCGACGAGCAGCGAGGCAACCAGCGCGCTGCCTTACGGCGTCTACACCGTCCGCCAAATCCTCGGCAGCGACACGAAGCTCGTTTGCGACGCTACCTCCTTCTATGAGGTCACGGCCCCCGCTGGCGCGCAGATCGTGGTGGACCTCGGAGCGCCGCGAATCACCGTCCCGTTCACGGTCCGCCCCTGCGCGGCGCTCCCCACCAAGCTTCAGGTCCAGGCGCCGATCGACACCGTCGCGCCGCTGCCGTCGCCAACGCCGCCGCCAACGCCACCAACTCTCGACGAAGTCCGGGGTAGCCGAAGCGAGGGCCCTGGCGCGCCGCTCGCTCCGAGCACCGGCGACTCGGCGGGGTCTTCTCCCTCATCCGCATCCGCGAATGCCGTTTCCCTTCTGCTCGTTCTCTTTGGTGTGACGGCCACGTTCATTCCCTCCGCCGGCTTCGCTATTGCGCACGCCCGGCGGCGCTCAAAAAGGTAGGACTACCTCTCTACCTTGGTCAGGGGGCGACCGGGGCGTGCTATGGCCAGCACGCCCCGGTTAACTCTTTTCGGGTCATCCGCGTTACTGATTTTACAATTCAGCGCTTGACTCAGAGGGTCTCCATCGCTGATAAATGCTTAAGTCCTCTAGCGGTCTGGAGAGTCGAGTCTTCGGATTGGTAAGAGTGGGGATTTCAGACGCCGACGTCTGCGGGGTGCGTCCACGCCAGTCCTATTGGGGGACTCATGGATCGATCCATCCGGCGGCATCTCGTTTTGGCCGCCGTGCTTGTCGCTGTCACACTGCTCGCTTCGGGAAGTATCTCTTCCAGCTTCGTACCATCTTCGCCACATAACGCTTCGGCTGCTTCATCGGATACGAACGCCAGTTTCGATCCCTTTGATTCGCGAACGCCGTCCTTTGCTCCGCCCGCGCTGATCGCTGGCCAGCCCTCCCACCAGGGTGCCATCGCCACTATCATCGTGCCGATCATGAACGCGTACTGCGTCACGGTGACGAATCCCGCTGTCCTCCCCGCGGCCGGTTCGCTTGGTTTCGCGGTCAGTAGCGGAGGGAAAAAAGTGACCACCGTCACCGACGCCCAACGGACCAACGGGTCCGTGGTGGCTGTGAAAGGCCCAATTGGGAGCATCACCGGGGACGTTAAATACTGTGCGCAGATCAAGGCTGCGGTTGGCTGGACACTGACGACGTTGACCTGGACCTACAGCGGCGCACCGCCGCAGCTCCCGCTGAGCGTTGACATTCAGACGGCGAACGTGGTGTTGGAGCATTGTGGCGGCACCGCATTCCCGGCGAAGGAAGTACCCGGCACGCCCCTCGGCCGGCCGGCCGAACTCTGCACGGTGGGCTGGAACGGCGGCATTGGGCCCACTGACCCTCTGGAAACTGCGACAGCATTCCTTACCGGGCGCGGCAACATCGAGCCGGACAAGGTGGGCGATGCCAACTGGGTGCTCGCGGGCGGATCGTCCACGCCCGGTGTGACCTTCGCCGGCAAGTCCGTTTCCCCTCAGCGCCCCCACACGCTGATCGTTGGGCAAACGGTCCCGGCGGATAGTAAAGAGCAGTGCGTGATCATCTCGGCGACGGCAAACGGCGGGCCGCCGCCTGCCTTCCCATGGGCTGCCACCTACACCTTCGATTTCAGCTCCATCTATCAACCCTGGCTGATCGTCAACCCACCACTGGTGGACGATGCCACGTTCGTCCAGGGCGTCCCGGAGCTCTTCTTCCCCAACGACCCGGGCGGTCTCGTGTCTGCGAAGCTGGTTACCGGCGCCCCAATAACGGTTTGCATCTCCGGCACGAACCAGGCAGATGTGATCTCCACGGCTGGGATCTTCTTCACTGTCCTCGGCGGACCCGACGCCCCAAATGTCCAGAACCTGAGTATCTCCAACGGCCAGCCCCGGTGTGTAACCTGGACATCGAGCTTGCCGGGCGAACAGACCTTGACGGCCGGGTTCACGTGGGACCCGGACGCTGTCTGTAGCGGCAGCCCGGTGGTCTGCGTCCCCGGTCT